>CANBYM010000017.1 GCA_947373605.1 Comamonadaceae bacterium | reverse complement strand
CTAGCCTGACTTTCAGTGCGTGCTGATAGATCCTGATTTCCTTGAGCGATTTCAGCACTAGCGTTAGCGACGCTTTCAGAGCCATTCCTAACCTGTGCCACAACTTGGCTAATCTTATTCTGCATATCAAACATCGCTGCGGTGATGCTGTTGGGAATCCTACTAAGTATTGAATCAACAGCGTTGAGTTTCCCGTCTGATAGTTCTCCAAGCATCTTGCGAAGATTTTCTGGCTCAGCTCCGAGAGTGACTTTAATATTGCGCCAAAGGAGTGTCCCGAGCAAGAAAGATATTAGCAATGACAAAACAGCCGTTACTGTCAGTGCAACTCTTTGCGATAATGTTGTGGATTGCGTTTCACTAATATAATTCTTTGTACGCGCGTCTGTAATTGACATGTACTCATCTATTGCATTTGTTAATTCAATAAGAGTGGGCGTACATACAGTTTGAATCTTCTTGATCGCTTCCGGTTTTCGACCGCTGCGCAGATCAGTCACAATTTCCTTAGCTACTGGCGCGTATTTATTCTCGACGCTTGCGATCTTTTGAATGCTTTCAACGACATTTTGTGGTAACTGAGCTTGCCTTGCAACGCTTTGAAGTGAATCCAGAGCATCAGAAGTTGATTTTTGATATTTTTCAAATTCTTTAAATACTGACTCTAACTGAACTGGATCATCGAGTAGCGCGGCATTTCTAACTGCGATTGCACGTGCATTCGCAGACTGACGCAAGTCATTTGCAATTTCGAGACGGTGAAAGATGCCAGCCGTAAAATTCTCCAGACGAGCGCCAACTTGGCCCAGAAAAAAGTATGCAGACGCGCCAAGAATCAGCACGCACATGTTGCTTATTAAAAGCGTACTAAGTAGGCGCGACTTGAAACTGATATTCATACTTAATCTCCAAATTGGGTATAAACGTAGCGAAGAAAATTAATAAAACCTGTCGTCTATGTGTCGATATACATACTGTTCATCATAATATTTAGATGATTCACCAACTATCTAGACGTCGCCTCAATTGCCTCCAATTTATGACCACGTCTCAGCCCAACTGCATCCGTTTGCGATACGGTCAATTCGCCTGACTTGAGTCGGAATAGGCGCATTGAATTGCTGACTTCCTTAACTTGCCCACTGAGCGACTGTGCAGTCGCTGCTAGTTCCTCGACCATGGCAGCATTCTGCTGGGTCATGGTATCCATCTGTGAGACAGCCTCGTTGATCTGTGCAACGCCAAGGGTCTGCTCATTTGAAGAGGAACTTATTTCCTCCAGAACAACTGCAACTTTCTCTACAGCGCCCAGCGCAACGCTCATTCTCTCCAGCGCGATCGTAGTTTGGCCATTTCCTGCGTCGATGCGTTCATTTGACGCCGTAATAAGTTGTTTGACCTCCTTGGCCGCTGCTGTGGTTCTCTGTGCCAATGCGCGTACTTCGGCTGCGACCACGGCGAACCCACGCCCCATGTCCCCTGCTCTAGCCGCTTCTACCGCCGCGTTCAATGCAAGAATGTTGGTTTGAAACGCCACACCTTCTATGAGTTGAATAATATCGGTGATTTTCTTGGACGCACTTGAAATTTCCTGCATCGAATGTGCGACAGAAGCAACTGCTTCATTGCTGCGATGGGTGACTTCTTTGGTGTCTTCGGCCAGTCTGGAACCGCGCTGTGCAGATTCAGCGCTGTGCTGAATATTGCCGTGGATTTGTTCCATCGATGCCGCTGTTTCCTCTAAGCTACTGGCTTGGGATTCCGTTCTTTCTGACAAGTCCTGATTGCCGTCAGCTATTTCCTGGACGGACATCGCCAACTGATCCACTTCCTGGCGAACATCGCTAACAACGGTGCGCAAATTGACAGACATCTGATTGAGCGCCTGCTGCAACTGGCCAATTTGGCCCTGACTTCCTGTTTTGACTGCGTGCGACAAATCGCCAGCGGCCAAATGGTTTGCATCTGACACTAACGACTCTAAGGGCATGACCGTCAAAGACCAAGTTGCCCAGATCGCCGCACATCCTGCTAGGAAAACGCCAACAGCTATCACTGGAAGCGGCAGACCGGCTGCAACCAAGGCAAGAAACAGTCCCCCCATTAGTAGTTGAAGCCACGCCAGTCGGGCCGTCAAACCAGGTCGCAACAACCGGCTCAGACGGCCGTTTAAGCCTGTGCGAAGTACCTGCCCGTGGTGCAGGGCAATAGTTTGCTTTCCCGAACTCTGTTCTTCACGCATTTGCGCGTATAAGACCTCCGCTTCCTTTACTGCCTGCGCACTAGGGGCGGTTCGGACGGATAGATATCCCGTGATCTGCTCGCCATCAAGCATTGGTGTTGCGTTGGCCTGAACCCAATAATGGTCACCATTTTTGCGACGATTCTTCACCAATCCGGTCCAGGGCAACTTGGCTTGTATCGTGGCCCACATGTCACGAAACGCTTCTTCCGGCATATCCGGGTGACGCACCAAATTGTGAGGCTGCCCAAGCAGTTCACCCGTGAAATAGCCGCTGACTTCAGTAAAAGCTTGGTTGCAATACGTTATGCGCCCCTTTAAGTCGGTCACCGATACCAAGGTCTGTTCGCTGCCAAATTGAAAACCTTGCTGGGTCACTGGTAGGTTGGTCCGCATCTGAACTCCTCATTCGTTGAACTGTTTATTTCTCCTTGGAGACGATGTCGCAAGTTGTCAGCTAGCCTCACCAGGCTCTCCCTTAAACCCACAGTTAATTCCATCTTAACCAATAGGGCTACTATTTCACTGTGAAAAATTGCTGATTTAGCGCAATTCATGACGAAAAATCATAGCAATCTCTATGTCACTGCGGGCAAAGTTACCGCTTTTTATTCCGAGCTAAGGCGGCCACATACTTTCTCCGTATTGGGCCGCATCGATGCTGCTGTACGCGGTCCCGGCCTGCCGCGCAAAATTGTGAGCGCGGCATTTCGATAAAGTGCTGAATGATGGCGCCAATGCGGAACTCCGCGATATTTGCGCCTTCCTACACAGCCGCTAACATGAAGTCCTTGTGTGCACGAGGCACCCTCAATGGAACTTCGTAAATTTGGCGGTCGACTCCATTGGCCAACGTCCGCAACGGAGAAAGTAGGTCATGAATTTTAAATTCCGGTTTCAGCCCGTCAGCGACGGCCGACATCACGGCCCAAAATTTTCAAAAATGAACGACAGGAACGGAGGACCGCCAATCTCGGTTCCGCCGCGAAAGCGGTCTTTGGCTTGTGACAGGTTAAAGGCTGGCGTGGGCCATCTGTGGACATTGGCTTGTGTCCGCTTTGTGGATGGCAAACTGTAAAGACAGACGGTCATTGACCGCTTTACCAGTCTGTTGGTTGCCCGCATTCCTTTTGGCAGTTGGCAAACCGTTTGGAAACCAAGCCAAGCCATTTTCGGCCGCGCCCATACGTGCAAATTGCGCACAGGTTTACAACTGACTTTACGAATCGAGTGCAGGGCTAGCAAGTCTAAAAGCTAACCAAAGAATCCCTAAAGCAGCTTCAATAAAACAGCACGGGCCAGACCAAGTTCTCTTTTGGACAAATAAACATCTTACCGGGCAAAGCACAATCTGCAAGGTAACAACGCCTACTTCATGACACCATTGTCTTTGAAGCATTGGCCAAGAACAAATGCAAGGAAGACATCCCTCCCGTTCTTGTTATACAACGTAGTTAATTTTTGATAATTGGTTTCCACGCTATCCAGCATGAAGTTGACATATTTTATTGTGGCCAAAGGATAGACCGAGAGTTGCCGGTTGAGTGCGGACCTCACCGCTTGCGTTGACTGGCCTTGAATTTTATTTCCCACAACATCAGTAGCCCCAGCAGAAAATATTGCGCAGCCTGCTTTTCGATTTGGCTCGGACAACATTAAAAATGCGTCTCCGATCGAAACGCCTGCAGTTCCATTTGATTCATTCGCTCCAGCTCTGACAGAACCCCCGGATTCGGCCGGAGGTGGGGATGCCGCAGCAGGTGCAGCGAGAGGCTTTGATTGTTCCTTGGTTTTTGGCAGATCTGATGGACTACCTCGCAGCAGCTTCTCAATAATTTGGAAGCTCGCTCCCGTTTCAGTTATATCCGAGGTTCTGATACTCGACTTCTCAAGGGTTGTTCTGTAAATTTCACATTGCTGCCATATCGTCAGCGCCATGCATTTGACATCGCCACATACATCTCGCTCTTCCTTAAGCCATTTGCGCTGCATCGTCTTGTATTGATCGCGCGCCTGCTGGCTGGTTTCCGTCGAAATTACACGTCCGTACAGCAAGCCAAGCTCTTTATCGAGGTCATTCAAAACTTGCGAGCCGCAAATCATGGTCTCTGCCTTCGTGCTTGCCTTTGCACAATCAAAACTTGCGGCTTGGCAAGTCGAAAAACAAGCGAAAGCAATCGCAAATACGGAAACCATCCAAGCGCATTTCATTCCCAGCCCTTCCACCATATATATTTGTATTGGCACACGCCGAAATGATACGCTGCAATGCAAGCCTGTGCTTCAAATTCTCGTGGGTGCAACAATGCATTTTTTTGTTGCTGCTTGTCATGGCCAATAGCCGTATGAATTCTTTTGTTGCGCTCGGCATGGGCAGCGCTGTCTGATCCGGCAGGATTGCCGACAAATGCTTGGCGCTGCTTGGGACCAGGGGCCGCAGGCATCGACCACGAAATGGCATCGCGCCTTGGATGTCGGCAATCCAGCGTTGATTTCGTCGACCACTACGTCAGGTATGGGTCGGAAACTGCCGACCGTAGCGGCGACCCGAAAGTCAACTTCCAGCCCACTGTTGAAATTCGAGTCCAGGCATTTTTGACGGGCGCGCTGGAAGGACATCACCACCCTCAGCGCCGGACCCAGTGAGATTTGGGTTCAGTTGATGGAACTTGCATCAGTGCAACTTTACAAAGTGTCCGAATTTCGGGGGATGGGCACATTTAGCCTATCTCGCAAAAGGCAGCGGTCGCAATGCGGTGCGGTTTCATCTTCAGAAGGAATGACTCCAGGCGATCCACTGTTTACCCCGAGCGCCCGCAGCTGTGGAACTAGAACGTTTCCCAATCATCATTCGAGCCAATTGCCGGCGCAGCAGCCGTTAACATTTTTGGAGACGCTTTGCGTGTTGAAGTTTTGGAAGCTCCGCTGAGTTCCTTTTTGAGCTGAACGATGAGTCGCCCAACCTCCCCTGAAGCGCGTGCAAACGCTGTGCCACTTTCAAGCATTTGCTCAGCCTTCGCGGTATCACCTTGGTTAACAATCCGCGCTACCTTACCCGCCTCGGCGTGGAAGTCCCGGTGTCCAGCAATCAGGGCTACGAATGTCGGTTTACCGCCGAACTTCGAATTTCCAGCGCCGTGCAACCACTTGCCTAGTTCGCAACAATCATCCCTCTTGATGGTCTCGGCATCGACTTGGGTGTGATTGCTGGCGGCGGACCTTAGTTTTGAACGCCAGTCGGCATGAGCCTTTATTGCGTTGTCCAGGTTAATGTCAGCGCCGCTTCGTGCGAAGGCGGCAGCTGCCCCTGGCTGCGACGGGCTTTGATGGGCTAGTACCGGTGGCTGGTAGCCTGTAACGGACGCACCTCGCTGCCATGCAGACGCATAACCGCCTTTGACTTGTGCCACGGTAGAACGTTCACTTTCCCTAACCGTACTTGGGTTGACGTCGACCTTGAACAAAGCAACCGATTGCACGAGGTCACCAGCTTGAGATTTAAGACTATTCGCAGCCGCCGCCATTTGCTCGACTAAGGCAGCGTTCTGCTGCGTTGTCTGATCCATTAGCGTCACTGCCTCACCGACTTGAGCCACTCCATTGGCCTGCTCGTTGCTTGCGGAACTGATTTCCCTCATTAAGTTAGTCGACTTTTGGATAGATGTTACTAACTCCCCCATCGTTTCACCGGCCTGATCTACCAATGACGAGCCCTGTTCAACTTTTTCCACACTGGCATTGATAAGGGCTTTGATTTCCTTTGCGGCATCTGCGCTGCGGCCAGCAAGCGCACGTACTTCCGATGCAACAACAGCAAATCCACGTCCTTGATCCCCAGCTCTAGCTGCTTCGACCGCAGCGTTCAAAGCCAAAATATTTGTCTGAAAAGCAATGCCATCGATAACAGAAATAATTTCAGAAATCTTGCGGCTTGAGTCGTTTATACCTTTCATTGTCTCTACTACTCGCCCAACAACGTCTCCGCCACGTACCGCTATCGTGGAAGCATTTGAGGCCAACTGATTGGCATGCTGAGCATTGTCTGCATTTCTTTTAACCTGAGACATGAGCTCTTCCATGGATGCCGCTGTTTGCTCTAATGCGCTTGCCTGGCTCTCAGTTCGGTTACTCAAATCTTGGCTTCCCGCCGCAATTTCATTGGTGGCGGTTGCAATACCGCTGGCCGAATCGCGTACATCTATAACCAGCTTCGTGAGTGACGATTGCATTTTTAGTGTAGCCCCCATCAGACTACCCTCATCGCCTTGGTTCTCGATATATGCTGTGAGTTTGCCATCGGCAATATTGGCTAAAGCCTCTCGAGCGTCTGCTGGATCTCCACCAAGTTCACGTCTTAATGTTGTTCGTATCAAGACACTAAGTCCAGCCGCTACAAGAGCGGCAAACACCGATATGGCAATCGACAGTCGAATGGCAAATGTGGTCTTTACATTTACACTTTCATGTGCAGATTGCGATAGGGATTCGGCTAATTTGCTTTGTTCTAGCAACTCACTGCGCAATGCTCTCCATGCAGGAGTTTCTTCCTTGTTTAGGGCCACAATGGCGTCATCGGTCGAACCGGCAGCAAGTACCTTTACTTGTGCCTTTTCCTGAACATCACGAAGTGCCGGCAATTTTCTAAATGGGGTTTCCAAAACGGTACCCGCCGCAACTAACTGCGTTTGCTCAAAACTCTTTTGATAGGCAACTTGTGCTGCTTTAAAATTCTCCATTGCTTTTGGATTTTTGGGATCCAAAACCACATTCCGCAACGCTTGGCCCATCTGCAAGCCCTGTGCGTACATTTCAGTAAGTCCTTGGCGTATGGCCTGTTCGGAATCGATGTAGTGGCTGAATCCCTTTTGGGTGCTAATGAGTGACCCGATGCTCGTGGCCAATCCAATAACAAACAAAATGGCTGGGATAGCATAAAAACCCACAATCTTCGTGCTAAATTTCATAGTCATGTCCCGAATAGCGTGCCTAGATCGTTAGCACTGTACTTTGATTAGGCCGCTAAATCTGACTTTGCCCCTGAATTAGGAGGTTTTAAGCACAAGATTTGTACATCCCTATTTCGATGTGGCACATACCGACATTGCTCGTGTTACATCGAACTCACGTGAACGTAGCGCGTGATAATGGACTGCAGCCATTGAACGGAACCTCACCAAGTCGATCTCCATTGGCGAGTAGCATCAGGATGGCAATATTTCCGTCCCCACAATAGACCACTGCAACTTGGCTTGTCACACAAGCGACCGGCCTTCCCCCGCCTCTTCGACCGTGCGGCCCTCTCGAATGTGGTAAATCCGCTTGAACGTTGGGATGATTTTTTCATCGTGCGTCACCACAATGACTGCGGCCTCGTACTGGATTGCCATGCGATTGAGAATACGCATCACAGCCAAGGCCCTCTCACTGTCGAGGGGAGCCGTAGGCTCATCGGCCAGAATCACTGGAGGCCTGTTGGCTAACGCTCTGGCAATCGACACTCGTTGCTGTTCGCCCCCTGAAAGCTGGGAAGGCTCCGCCTTGGCGCGATGCGCAACATCCAGTTCTTTGAGTAGCTCCAGTGCCCGTGCCCGCGCTTGGACATTGGGCATTCCTGCCAGCATCGGGAGCAATGCCACGTTGTCGGTCACGTCCAGAAATGGGATCAGATAGGGCGCCTGAAATACAAACCCAATGTTGTCGCGTCGCAAGGAACGCAGATCCTTGGTTTTCCAGGCATTGTCGTAAAGCGTGTTGCCGCCCAACACCATGCGACCGGACGTCGGCTCGATGATGGCGCCCAAGCATTTGAGCAAAGTGCTCTTGCCGGAACCTGAGGGCCCCACGAGTCCGACAACTTCGCCAGGGCCAACCACCATATCAACGCTTTTGAGTGCTTCGACGGCGGTGTCGCCTTGGCCATAGACCTTGCGCAAGCCCTGAACGACGATACCTGCCTGGCTGATGGTTGGTTGGATGATGGATTGCATGCTCATCCTCCAATCGCTTCTGCCGGATCAACCTTGATGGCGATGCGAATGGCCAGGGTGCTTGCCAAGGTGCAGATCAGCATCACCACCGCAAGACCGCGAAAGGCGTCACTTTGCAACAAAAGCACGTATTTGGGGAAGACCGGTGCCCACAGCGTGGCCGCGAGCTTTCCAACGAAAAAGCCGATCAATCCCAATCCCATGGCCTGCTGAAGGATCATGGAAGCGATGGTCGCGTTGCTGGTGCCAATGAGCTTCAAAACCGCAATCTCACGGATCTTCCCCATCGTCATGGTGTAGATGATGAAGGCCACGATGGCAGCACTCACGATGGCCAGGATGACCAGAAACATGCCGATCTGCTTGGCTGAAGTGGCTATGAGCTTGGCGACCAGAATGTCTTCCATGCCCGCACGGTCGTAGGCCTCTAGGTGCTTCCATCGCCGGATCGGCTCGGCAACCTGTGCCGGCGAATAGCCTTCCCGGACCTGCACCAGCACTGCGTTCACACTGTGGCTACTGCTCTGGCTGGCAATGGCGGCATCCAGCAGCCCTGGCACGCCCGGACGATTGAACGCGGGGTTGGCCGCGGTGCGCGCACGATCGTTAACGATGGCATCGTTGTCTTTCAGGAACTGCGCCTCCTGAGCATCCTTCAAGGGAATGAACACCATGGGGTCGCCGGCCGAAGACACCATGCGCTGGGTCAGGCCGACCACGTCGTAATCATGGCGACGAATGCGAATGCGGTCCCCAAGGGCAAAACCGGTTTTCACGTCTGCTACCGCTTCATAGTGGCTGCGTGTTAAAGGTCGCCCCTCCAACAACTGCGCCGGACTTCCAGGCTTTCCTGGCTCTATGCCCACAACCATGGCGCGTGCCTCGTCAGAGCCTCTTTGAACCTGCATGTTGAGGTAGGTCACGTTGGCTGCCCGCGCGACGCCTGGCATGCCTTCAATGCCGTGAACCGCATCGTCCTTGAGGCTGGACGATTCCGCGTAAGGGCCCTGTGTGTCTTTTTGCACGACCCACAAATCGGCACCGCTGTTGGTCAGCAAGGCCTCGGCATCGTCCACCATGCCGCGATACACTCCGGCCATGGACAAGGTCACGCCAATGAGCAGTCCCAGGCCCATACCCGTCAAAACAAACTTGGGCCACGCATGCAGAATATCGCGGCCTGCCAGGCTAATCACGGGGCCGCTCCGGCTACGCCTGCGGGGGCGACGATAGTGTCCACGACCTGTAGGCGAGCACCAGCAGATAAGGGTTTCTGGCTGTAGACAACGACTTCATCACCGGATTTGAGACCGTCAAGAATTTGGGTTTGTCCATCCAGACTGGTGGAGCCAAGCTTTACCGGCACGAAGACCGGTTTGCCCGAGTCCATGCGCCAGACGCCGTTGGCGCCGCCCTGGCGCTGAATGCTCGCAGTCGGAATGAGGAGCGATTGAGATATGGACGGGAGTTGAATGGTTGCTTCTGCCATTTCCCCTACCGACATCCCGAGTGGCGCCTTGTCAAATGCCAATTGGGCGATGCGCTCTTCAGTCACGCTGTCGCCGAGCAACTCGACCCTGGCCACTGTCCCAGACAGGAAGATTTGCGGTTGAGAGCGCAAGACAATGCGAGCCTTCAAGCCTTGTGCGAGTCCGCCTGAACGGCCCTGGTCCACACGCAGCTTCACCCACAGGCTGGCCGGATCAATGAGGCGCAGAACCGCTTGCCCCGCCACCACGGTGGAGCCGGGCTCCGCATCGCGCGCGGACACTACGCCATCGGATGGAGCGATCAAGCGAACATTTGCGCGCTGCTGCAGCAAGGCTGCCCGATCCGCCTTGGCGCGGTTCAAATCCTGTGCGGCGCCGAGTGCGTTGGCGCGGGCCGACTCTAGTGCGGCATCGGCCGACGCCTTGGTTTGGGTGAAACTCTCCAAGGCGCCAGCGCTGATGAAATGCTGGTCCGCCAGGTCCTGGTTGCGGCGCATGTTGGAAGCCGCCAATTCGCGTCTGGCAACAGCGTCAGTTTGAACTGCCGTCGCTGCGGTCTGAGCGCTTCGGGCCCGCTCAATCGCAGCATCCAGAGATGCCAGGCGCTGGTCTATATCCACCGGGTCCATCTCCGCAACAAGCTGTCCAGCTTTGACCGTGTCGCCCACATCGACTTTTACGCTCAGTACGCGCCCGGCCACGGTTGGCCCGATCATCCAACTGCGCCTGGCCTCCACCGTGCCTATGCCAAAGAGCTCAGGTGCAAAGATGCCCTCTTTGACCTGGCCCACAGTCACTTTGATGGGTGCCAGCGGACCGGAGCGCAACATCACGAAGAAGAACAGGCCAATAAGCAGCGCGGCTAAGCTAGCCAACAAAAGGCGGCGTTTGATCGGTGATGTGAGCGACACAGGCGGTCCATTCAATTGGTTGTTGATTCAGGTTACTCCCATCCATGACGTCGGATGATCGGCAAACCAAACCCTTACATGGGCATCATGCCCATGCGACTTTGCATCATCTGTCGGCGCTCAGCCATGTTGCCCGGCATTCCATTCATGTCATGGCCGTTCGCATTCGTCGGCATCATGTGGGCGCGCTTTTCCATCATCAACTTCTGCTGCTCGGACATCAAAGCCTGACGCTCCTCATCTGTTTTGGCTGCGCTCATTTTCTTCTGCATAGATTCTCGCATCGCCTGCATTTCGCCGGAACCCATTGCCATCATTCCGCCGGCGGCATGGTCCGTCGGAGCGGACCTTCCATCGTGGTTCATTCCCATCATTGAGCCCTGCTTGCCGGCCATTTGCGTCTGATGCTCAGCCATCAGAGATTGGCGCTCCTCAACGGTCTTGGCCGCACTCATCTTCTTTTGCATGGCCTGCATGTTGGAGGAATCCATTCCCATCATGCCCTGCATGCCGTGGGACGAATGATCCATGGGCGTGGATTGCGCGAGGCTTGCGATCGAGGCCCCAATAAGAGCAATGGCCAGCGCAGGAACAAGGTACTTCTTCATAGCGATCTCCTAAAAGTTGATTGAATGGGACGAATCAGGACATGCGGCCCACAGCGCAGCTCACAAAGGACTTTGCATTGGCCAGTCCTGCATCAAACCCGGCAAGCGAGCCCTTCTCCGGATAGCCCATTGTTCGCAGCTTTTGGACTACTGCGTCGCGGACCGATGTAGCACCAGTAAAGCGCACCATCTGATGTTCACGATCCACTAAAAGATCAGAGATCTCCGGCATATCTGACAGGGCTTTAACGATGGATTTTTCGCACCCCCCACACTTGAGGTTGTCGATTTCGACTTGCATGGATAGCTTCATTTCGATGTCCTTGGTAGTTATCACCGCGAGAAACGGATTCGCTGCGGCATGGGGAAAGTATGGATGCCAACCACGAATACCCATATGATCAGAGTCATATGAAAAGTATGATTCTTCCACCAGATCTCAAGGCACTTTTGCCTTCGACGATCCACGCACTCTGCGAGGGCGCGCGCTGCTCCAAAAATGAACGAATATTCCACACCGGCGCGAGACCAGACTGGATGTTCTATGTGATCTCGGGGGAAATAACCCTTGAGCGCACAGGATTGCAGGGAGAGCCCGTGGTGCTGCAGCGAACACGCCAAGGATTCGTGAGTGAAGCCAGCCTCAAATCCGCCAAGTACCACTGCGACGCGCTCGCCATCACCGACTCGACCGTTGTCAAGATTCCCATAAAGGACTTGTCCGCTGAGCTTGACTGCGACCCCGCATTCGCCAGCCGGTGGATCGGCATGCTCAATGGTGAAGTCCGACGCTTGCGGCTGCACTGTGAGCGACTGAGCATGAAATCGGTCAAAGACCGAGTGGTCCACCTCATCAATACGCAGGGGCGGAACGGAGCCTATACCGCCGCCACTGGCCTCAAATCGCTGGCGGGTGAGTTGGGCGTTACGCATGAGGCGCTTTACCGGACACTGGCCGCGTTGGATCAGGCTCAAGTGATTCGGCGTGAAGGCAGCACGATGACACTTTTAAAGCGATAAGATCGAATTCGCGGCATTGATGCTGACGACACATTCGAGTGGCAAGTCAAAATCTACAGCGCTCGTAGACTTGGGCATCTCAGTACGAACGAGTTTCACCATGACTACTTACGACCCTCGACGGCGAAAGGCTTTGAGCTGTGCAATGTCCAGCCTCCTGCTGATGTTGTCCAACAGTTCTCAAGCACAAAGCAACGCATCGCGCCCCGTCAAATTGCCTGCTATCAAGCTCTCCGATCTCACTGGCGAAATCCATGATCTAAGTTCCTTTCAGGGCAAGGTTCTGATGTTGAACTTTTGGGCCACCTGGTGCCCGCCATGCAGGGCCGAGATGCCTTCCATAGAACGACTACATCTTTCTATGCAAGGCAAAGATTTCGTGGTACTTGGAATAAACCAGGGCGAATCAGCAGAAAAGATCAAATCAAAAATGGGCATGTTCAGCCCCGCGCCCACCTTTCCCCTACTGGTTGATGCCCGTAGCGAGGTAGGTACTTATTTCAAGGTGAGCGATCTTCCCACGACCCTGATTTTCAACAAGCAGGGCAATCTGACAGGCGTCGCCAACGGCGCACGCGACTTCGCCAGCGCGGCTATTCGCAAGAACATCGAAGACCTCTTGGCGCAGTAGACAATCTTGCGCATAGTGAGTAAGTCGGACCAAGGGCTTACACACCAGACAGCTGACTGTCGGGAGCACCCGGAATCAACCTGTCAACGCAGGTCACAGCCATGGCCCAGCTTGCTCATCATTTTGCGAGCCTTGCGAGGTTTCACCCACTCTAGTGGCTGTTATTCCACAACGCTATTCTTGCAGGGCCGTCGCTTCCAGGCGCAGGCGGGTTGCCTCATCCAGTGCGCGTCCACGCCAAGGAATCAAGCCGGGAACAATCCTCGAATATTCCGCATACGAGCCAGGGTGTTTCGCCAATATTCTGCTTTCCTCTTTGCGGCTACCAATGACCAAGTACAGAGACATGCACAGGGTAGAGATGAGCCATGTATCGGTCATTGCCTGGCTCCAGACAAAAACCAGCGTCAGGAAATACCAGGGATGTCGTATCCAGCAGTGCCACGGGCTGAATGTCAATGGCCAAGTGTCGGCCTTGAGCCCCAGAAAGCCGGAGATGGAATAGAACTTCAGCGTGTGGATGAACGCCAGAACGACACCAACATTGACCACGATCCTTGCCGACTGCAGCCAGCTTTGGTCTTGCCACAAGGGGATTGCCGGATACCTCGCGAGAACCAAGAACGGAATAGCCGTCATCACCATTGCAATGGTGTTGTAGGCTAGACGGCTTCGGTGCCCGAACAGACGATCCAGTCGAGTGCCAGCCAGAAAGCTGTGGCTGAGGCCAAAGAGCGCCCAAGCTCCAATGAGCAAAAAGTAGTGATTTACCATCCGAGCAGATGCTAAACCCAATGGACTAACATCCGGAAAAAATGCCCGCTCTCCAGTTAAAGGTTGCTCAGGTATTCAGGTTCCGTCAGATTAATGTGTGCATTCTGCTGGCTATGCCTGGTGCGCATCATTTGGCCGACACTGCACAATCAACGGAAGCACTACCTTCTGAGCAGTCTCAACCCATTGGCTACTACCAGCAAGCTGGCTCCAACATCCGCAAACACGGCCATCCACATGGTGCCCATGCCAACCAAAGTCAACACCAAGAAGACGGCCTTGATGCCTAAGGCCAGCACGATGTTCTGAACCAAGAGCTTGTGCGTGTCACGAGACAAGCGCACAAAGCGCGCAAGCTTGCGCAAATCGTCATCCATCAAAGCCACATCGGCGGTTTCAATTGCGGTTCCCGTTCCCGCAGCACCCATGGCAAAACCGATGTCTGCCCGTGCCAAAGCGGGTGCGTCGTTAATGCCATCGCCCACCATGCCGACCGCAACACCTTCCGCGATCAGGCCTTCAATGGCCTTTAGTTTGTCTTCGGGCAGCAGGTCGCCCCGCGCATCGTCAAGTCCCACCTGTGCAGCAATTGCCTTTGCCGTGTGTGCGTTGTCTCCCGTCAGCATGACAGTTTTGATGCCCAAGGCACGCAACTCCTCAATGGCTTGGCGGCTGCCTTCCTTGACGGTGTCCGCTACCGCAAACAGACCGTGCACACTTTGCTCATCGGTCAAAAGAATGACCGTTTTGCCCTGTTCTTCCAGTGCGGAGAGCTGCAGCTCAAGTGCATCCGAACAACGCCCCTGCTCGTGAATCAGACGGTGGTTGCCTAGGAAGTAGGTCTTACCATTGATCACCCCTTTGACTCCTCGACCAGCCAAGGCTTCAAACTGCTCCACAGCATTTAGTCCCACGCCATCACGCTTGGCCGCTTGCGCCACGGCCAGGGAAACGGGATGGTCTGAACGCGTCGCCAGGCTTGTTGCAAGGCTGCGCACTTCTGCTGCATCCCAGCCATTGAGTGCAAAGAAGTCGGTCTGGGCAGGTTTGCCTTGTGTGATGGTGCCGGTCTTGTCCAGGGCCAGCCATTTCAACTTGCGCCCCTCTTCCAGGTAGACACCCCCCTTGACCAGAATGCCATGGCGCGCCGCTGCGGCTAGGCCACTGACGATGGTGACCGGCGTGGAAATCACCAGCGCACACGGGCAGGCAATGACCAGCATCACCAACGCTTTGTAAACCCAGCTGATCCAGTCACCGCCCATCAGCAAAGGCGGCAACACCGCAATGGCCAGAGCGATGGCAAACACGACCGGAGTATAGACCTTAGCAAACTGGTCGACAAAGCGCTGTGTCGGTGCTTTCGCGCCTTGTGCTTCTTCCACCGCATGGATGATGCGTGCCAGGGTGCTGTTGTTGGCCACTGCTGTCACTGTGTATTCAAAGGAGCCGTTGGTGTTGATGGTGCCGGCAAACACTAGGTCGCCGCTCTGCTTGTCCACCGGCAGACTCTCCCCAGTGATGGGCGCCTGGTTCACGCTGGAGCTGCCGCTGACGAGGGTCCCATCCAATGCAATTCGCTCGCCCGGTTTGATGCGCACCTTTGCACCCACCACAACCAACTTCGCCGCCGCTTCCTGCCAAGTGCCATCGCTTTGCAGGACGGTGGCAGTTTCGGGTGTGAGTTGCATCAGGCCGCGAATGGCATTGCGCGCGCGGTCCAGCGACTTGGCTTCAATCAGCTCGGCCACAGTAAACAAGACCATTACCATGGCGGCTTCCGGCCACTGCCCCAACACCAGAGCACCGGTGACCGCAATGCTCATCAGTGCATTGATGTTCAGGTTGCCATTGCGGAGGGCAATCCAGCCTTTTTTGTAGGTGGTAATGCCGCAGGCCAGCACGGCCAAAAGTGCCAACGCGGCGACCACTGCAACGGGCAGACCCAGCCAATGCGTGGCCTCGGACGCTACAGCTGCAAGTCCGGCCAGGGCCAGTGGCCACCAGGGCTTGGATGGTTCGGGTGTGGGTTCCGTGTGGTTCGCGTCTGCAATCTCCGGTGTGAAGCCCAAAGAGCGCACGGCGGCCAGAATTGGCTCCATGGCCAGGGGCTCATGGGTGACGGTGAGCACCCGCTGCATCAGGTTGAATTCCATTCCAGAAACACCCGTCATTCCGCCCAGCTTTTTGCGCAGCAACGCTTCTTCGGTGGGGCAGTCCATCTGCATGATGCGAATGGGTGTCTGCACCTCCGTACCAACCGCCACCTTTTCTGTACGTTTCAGGGATACGGGCATGGCCACGCTGACTGCACTACCACTGCAGCAGGCATCCGAGTCATGATCGTGGGCATGACCATGGTCGTGCCCGGCTTCTGGGTTATTGGGATTGTCGTGCGTGTGATGATCGTGTGCGGTCATGACGGGCTTTACATTGAAACTCCTTTCATTAGGCAACCTAAAGCTACTATAGAGTCAAGAACTATTTGGAGCCCTCCATGAAAATCGGCGAATTAGCCCAGGTCGCCCAGACCACGGTGGAAACCGTGCGCTATTACGAGAAAGAAGGCCTGCTGCCAGCAACCGCGCGCACGGCGGGCAACTTCCGGGTCTACGGTCCGGCGCACCTGGAGCGCTTGCGCTTCATCCGCAACTGCCGCGCGCTCGACATGAGCCACGAGGAAATCCACACCCTGCTGGATCTGGCCGATCAACCTGCCGAGGGCTGTGGTGCCGTCAACGCCGTGTTTGACCAGCACATGGCCCATGTGGATGAGCGCATCCGTGAACTCATCCATTTGAAAGAGCAACTGGCCCTGCTGCGTGAGCGTTGCCAGACCGAGCAGGCGGTGGATGCCTGCGGCATTTTGCAAGGCCTGGCCGCGATGGAGACCGAAGCCAAACCAGAACGCCATACCCACCTAGGTTGAACCACGACAAGGAGACAAGCATGCAAAACAAAGAACACTGGGAAAAGGTCTACACCACCAAGGCACCGGACAACGTGAGTTGGTTTCAGCCACATGCAGAAATGTCCATGCGATTGATTCACGACACCGGATTGGGCCGCGATGCCGCCATCATTGATGTGGGCGGTGGTGCATCCATATTAGTGGACGATCTTCTGGATGATGGTTACCGTGCGCTCACCGTGCTGGATTTGTCCGTTGCTGCACTGCACGAGAGCCGGCGCCGTCTGGGTCCGCAAGGCGAGAGCGTGCGCTGGCTGGAGGCCGACATCACGCAGGCGGTGTTTGAGCCCTACAGCTTTGACATCTGGCACGATCGCGCCGTGTTTCACTTTCTGACAACGGATGAAGACCGCAAAGCCTATGTGAAGCAAGTGCTGCGTGCGCTCAAACCTGGCGGCCACGTCATCATGGCCACCTTCGGCACCAACGGCCCGACCCAATGCAGCGGCCTACCGGTGATGCGCTATGCGCCAGAGGAGCTGCATTCTGAATTTGGCGAGGCGTTTACGTTACTGGCCCACGAAGAGCAGTTGCACCACACGCCTTTTGGCACCGACCAACAGTTCATCTATTGCATGTGCAGAAAGATGTCCACATGACCGGTCTACACCGTGCTGCTTGGCCAGCACTGGGGGCAGCCATTCTGTTTGGAGCCAGTACACCGTTTGCCAAGCAGCTCATTGGTGATGGCGCGAGTCTTTCGTTTCCGTTCCTGTTGGCGGGCTTGTTGTATTTAGGGAGCGGTTTCGGATTGACCGTCACGCGCCTGGTGCGTGATCGGGGATGGCAGCCAGTGGGCATGCCTGCACACGAGTGGCCCTGGCTACTGGGCGCGATTGCATTTGGCGGGGTGTTGGGGCCGCTCTTATTGATGGTGGGGCTCTCGCACACCACAGCAGCCACTGCATCCTTGTTTTTGAATTTGGAGGCAGTTCTTACAGCGGTGCTAGCCTGGCTGGTGTTCAAAGAAAGTACCGACCGCCGCATTGTGATGGGCATGGTCCTGATTGTGGCCGGTGGTGCGGTATTGGCATGGCCGACAGGTGAGGCCACGGCCTCTGGGCTGGGGCCGTTGGCCCTTGCCGGTGCTTGCCTGGCCTGGGCCATTGACAACAATCTCACGCGCAAGGTGTCTGCGTCAGACGCACTTTTTGTGGCAGGTAGCAAAGGGCTTGTGGCCGGTGGTGTCAATACCGCTCTGGCGTTTGCCTTAGGCGCCGATTGGCCCGAGTTGCCGCTGTTGTCCACGGCAATGGTTATTGGCTTTCTGGGTTATGGCCTGAGTCTGGTGTTGTTTGTGCTGGCACTGCGCGGACTAGGCACGGCACGAACAGGGGCTTACTTCTCGACAGCTCCCTTTGTCGGCGCTGCGATTTCCGTTCTGTTATTTGCAGAGCCTACAAGTGCCAGCTTCTGGGTAGCTGCGGCCTTGATGGCCGCAGGCGTGTGGCTCCACTTGACCGAGCACCACGCCCATGAACACGCGCATGCTGAGATGCCGCACGGTCACAAGCACCGGCACGACGAGCATCACCAGCACAGCCACGACTTCGCATGGGACGGTGTGGAGCCGCACTCCCACGCGCATCAACATGTGGCACTCAAGCACCGCCATACTCATTTTCCCGACATCCACCATCGGCATTCACATCGGTAAATCGAACTTTATCGAAATCAACCTAAAGCGCCCCCGAAAGAACCCATTCTTTTGAAAAGATGAAGCGCCTGGAAATCAGCGCTTAAAAATAATCACGGAGAAGAAGATGAAAGTTTTTGGTATCGCAGGCCATTCCGGTATGGGCAAGACCACGCTATTGGAAAATCTGGTGCCCGAATTGACCGCACGGGGCCTGGTGGTCTCCTTAATCAAGCACAGCCACAAGAATGTAGATATCGACCGGCCTGGCAAGGACTCCTACCGCTTGCGTGAATCCGGCTGCAAAGAAGTGCTGCTGATGGGCAATGATCGTTGGGCGTTGATGCATGAGTTGCGAGGCGCACCCGAGCCCACGCTGAGCGAACTGGTGGCGCGCATGCAGCACTGCGACCTGGTACTGATTGAGGGCTTCAAACAGGGTGGGTTCCCAAAACTGGAAATCTGGCGCGACGGCGTAGGGAAGAGTCTCCTGTGGCCCCATTCGCCGGGCATTGCAGCCATCGCCAGTGACCAGCCGTTAGCCGGCGTGGATGTCCCAGTTCTAGACCTGACCGATGTGCCAGCCATAGCAACGTTTGTGTTGCAACATGCGCAACCCTTCAGGACGGCTGAGGCTTCGCAACCAGCGCTGACAACTCTGTGAGACCAATCGGTGCCTTTACACGCCAGGGCACCATGTAGGTCTGCTTGGACAGGCCATTGGCAACACGGTCACATTGTTCTTTTTCACCCGCTAAGCGCGCGGCCAGCAGCGGGTCTTTCGTGCCAGCGACCAACACGCTCTTGTTGATGACCCAGGCAAAGGGCTCGATCTTGGCGCGACGTAGATCCTCCTGAAGTGCCTGCGCCTGTGACACCGGCGTGGTCTCGGGCAGCGTCACCAGAATGATCTTGGTGTAGCTGGGGTCTTGCAGGCGCATGAGCGGCGTAACAATTCGGCTGTTGGCTTGGCCTTCGAGCTCGCGCACCATCTGCCGGTGATAGGCACCTGTGGCGTCCATCAGTAAAAGCGAATGGCCTGTAGGCGCGGTATCCAGTACCACATAGGCGCTGCGCGCCTCACTCACCACGCGTGCGAAGGCATGGAATACGGCCACCTCTTCGGTGCAGGGAGAGCGAAGGTCTTCCAGCATCAGCGCCTTTTCTTGCTCGTCGAGCTTGGGGCCCTTGGCCGCCATGATCTTGTCGACATAACGCTGCGTCTCCACTATCGGATCGATGCGGTCCACTTTGAGACCTGGCAGTTCGCCCGCCAGGGTAACGCTCAAGTGCGCGGCCGGATCGGTGGTGCTGAGGTGCACGCTCTTGCCCCGCTGCACGAGGCCCACTGCCAGCGCCGCGGCCACGGTGGTCTTGCCCACGCCGCCCTTACCCATCACCATGATCAGGCCGTGTCCCACTTCTGCCAGTGCATCGGCCAAGGCATCGAGACCCTGACCTTGGACGGAGATCGGTATGGACCGGCCGGCTGCGAGGGGCGCGTCGCCTTGGCCAAGCAGGGCTCGCAGTGCAGGCAGCCCCACCGTGTCAAAGGCGCGCAGTGGCACCTGGTCTTGCGGCAGGGCCCGCAGGTTCGTCGGCATGGCCGCCAGCGCTTGCACGCCCAAATCCTCGATTGCACTGGCAATGGCATCCTCGCGCGTGCTGGCATGGAACACACCATTCACGACCAAGCGCTGATTGGACAGGCCCAGGGCCTTCAGTTCTTCTGACGTGCGAGAGGCCTCGTTAATGGCACCGACGTCCGGGCGGGTCACCAGCACCACGGTGGTTTGCTTGGGGTCGCTCAAGGCGTCAAGTGCAGCCTTGAAGCGCACCTCTTGCATCTTTAAACCCGAGTGCGGTCCCAGGCAGGAAGCGCCCCGGTCGTTGCCCGCCAAAAAGCCACTCCAAGCTTTGGGCAAACTCAGCAGGCGCAGGGTGTGGCCCGTGGGCGCAGTGTCAAAAATGATGTGGTCCCAGGCCTGGTCTTTGTCGGATAAGAGCGAGGCAAACTCGTCAAAGGAGGCGATCTCGGTGGTGCAGGCGCCCGACAACTGCTCGCGCACGGTGGCCAGTTCGGCGTCCGTGGAGTCGGCCGCCATTTGCGCCACCACGCGCTGGCGATACGCCTCGGCAGCGTTATCAGGGTCGATATTCAGGATGGACAAACCCGGTACCTGCGGCACCGCAACCGGCGTGTTTTTGAGCTCCACGCCCAGCATCTCGTCCAGGTTGGTGGCGGTGTCGGTGCTCACCAGCAGCACCTTCTTTCCGCTGTCGGCCAAGTACAGCGCGACTGCAGTTGAAAGGGACGTTTTTCCCACGCCTCCTTTACCGGTGAAGAACATGTGACGTGAGGGGTTATTCAGCAATTCCAGCGGCTTGGGGCTCAACCACAACTCAACTGCGTGGTGGGTCGGAATGCCACCGCTGTGCACCAGTTGACCATCCACCATCACCGCTGGCGTGTGGAGAACACCGAAACCAAGAATTTGATCATGGTCCGTAATTTTGCCAACCTCCACTGCCACACCCTGCTCTTCTGCCACTCGTTCAATGATGCCTGTGGTGACCTGGCACTTGGAACAACCGGAACCCAAAACAAGAACTCGCAACATGAGCCACTCCTCTCAAAATATAGGCTGCTTAGCTACCAAATATTGGCACGGCAGAACCAGATCGTCGGTATGGCGGCGCACGTACCTGAATCGCCGTTGACGGTTTTCTGGTAACCCATATATCAGGCGCCTAAAGCACGGCCCCTTCACTGACAACGATCAACTCACCCTCTTGTAAAGGCTTCCAAGCCTCGTCACTCAAGGGCACACTCGCAACAAACACAACGCTTTGATCACCCTCATGCACCCTGAGTCCCAGTTGCTCATCTCCTGGGTGTGGCGGAATGCTGCAATGGCGCTCCAAAAACCAAAGTCCTGGCGCAGACACCCTTCCTGTAGCAGCCTGAATGCGGCGATGCCCATAGGCAAAAAGAACCTGTGCATCGGAATACAGAAAGTTGGCAGGCCCCAGAGTTGAAATGCTTGCCGCAAATCCAGCAACGGTGGAGCGACGAAGTTCCAGGGAGGGCCGTTGCTTGCCATCCCAGATTGACGCAAGTTGCGACATCAACACACAAAGGGCGTGCTCAGAATCTGTTTGTCCTACAGGTTGATAGCGGCCACTCAGTTCAAACCTTGGATCACTGGCAATTCCCACCAAATTTCCATTGTGGGCAAAGCAATGGCTGACTCCACCAAGCTCACGCACAAAGGGCTGGGTGTTGGCCAAAGTCACCATACCTTGCGTGGCATGCCGGATATGGGAGATTGCCAGCGTAGTGGCGGGGCCTTCGCGCTCAAGGTAGCGTACTAGCTCACTGTCGGATGCGGCAACGGGCTCCCGAAACAGCGCCACATCCGCACCTTGGCAATAGGCTACACCCCATCCATCTCGCATGTTTCCCGGTGAAGCGCTTCGGGCAGACAACGCACTGAGTGAGAAGGTGAGTCGCGAAGGTCTGGATGTTGAAACTGCAAGCAATTCACACATAGATCGTCCCAATTCAATCCGCGGGCATCACAACGACCGGTGCGAAACCACCACCCTCGGTGCGAAAGTTGGTAGTCTGCCCGCTGTACATGCGTGCGGCCAGCAATTGCACATGCCCGGCGTAGGTGTAGGCACGAATATCGAACTTGAGCTCAGTGACCACCCCATCGACCTTGATCTGCCGTTGAGACGGCGGAACCAACGCCTGGGCAACAAAGTCACCGGCCAGAATCTCGCTCCAGACCCGCTTGGTGAGCTTGTCGCCCCGGTACGTGGCCTTGGACCCATAGCCGGCCACTGGCTTGAAAAAGAGCTGCTTGCGCTGTGTCCACAGTTGATCTGCCTGCTGTGCATTCACCAAATGGGTCCGGGGAATTGCCGCGCTCAGAAGGGCCCGATCCAAGTCCGATGCCCCCCAACTTGCGAGAAGCGCATCGTCGCTCAGTGCAATCAAATTGCGCTTGTCCGCATACAAGGAATGGGCACGCGGATCGGGTGTCAACACAACGGCACCTGATTGATAGGCTTGGCGCAGGGCATCATGCGGTGCCGCTTCCAGGTAGAAGTCCGTCAAACGGTTGTAAACCAAGTCCACCGCATCGACGCCGTGCCAAAGACGGTCGTTATGCCACTGCAATTCGGAAGGGTCGACCACCCTCGCATCCATTCCATGGCGTATGAATAATTGCTTGAACAACTCAAACTCAGGCGCTAAATACTGATCTTGCGGTTCGTCATCGACGATGACGACCAGCCCCAAAGGAGTTGTACCGCGCTGCAAGCGCCACTCCGCCAGAAACATCGCAAGCAATGCAGGCTCCAGGTCGCCCCCCACATGTGGGGGTAGGAAGGCCCATTGCATGGCTTCGCAGCAGGCCACCTGGGCGCGCACCAAAGCGGCATTGAGCAAGAGCCCGCCTGCATTCGTGTTGATCTCGATGAGTTGGGGGCCGCCTTCTGAAATGTGAAAGTCATATCCCATGCAAACCCCACGGGGACCCGCAAGTTGCCCAGCAATCGCGGGAGCACGGGCCAATGCCTGCGCCACATAGCCAGGCAGCGCAATGACTCGCTCAATGGCCTGAATCGTGTCTGAAATCTGTTGCGCGACAGTTGGCGTCAGAAAAACAGCCGTAGAGGAAAACAGATGGGGACGCGTCTGCGTAATGTTTTGCATCAGGCCGTGTGCGCATGCATCGCGGTCTATTTCCTCGCGCAGCCGCGCTGGGTCCAGCGTTCGGCAATAACACCCTTGGTTAAGCACTTCAGCTGAGCTGTGAGCCGGCAGTAGCAGGGAATCTTCTAGGACCTTCATGCTTTCATCTTCCATTTCAAAAGGCCCGAAATCACCAAAGCTGTAGCTGCGGTGACGCCCAATGTCCATGCCAGAACGGCCCACAGGTTGCTGGCGCAATACCAAGTGGCAATGCCGGCCGCGACAAAGCCCGTTTCAATGGCACCAAATGAGGTTGTCAACCAGAATCCAAGATGGTTGACCGCTTGCTGGTTTCGCGTGGTGATCTCAAAAGTTAGGGCATCCAGACGTTCCACGACCGAATCAAACAAATCATTGATACCAAACATGGATTCGCCCAAAGCCGTTGCTTCGGCCGTGTATCCATGTGTCTTTGCGAGCGTGCCGTAATACTCTTCCAACCCGTCAAAAATGTCGCGTCTGAGCTGTATCAGGTCCTCGGTTGTACCGTAGACGCCCCGCGTAAAGCGATTGAGAAAGGAGCGCAACACAGCCCTCTCCAGGCACAGCAACTCCAGAGTTACCAAAAGGGGCAAAGTGCTCTGCGGCAGCGGAGTCCCCTCCAGCGCGGCAGACTGCCCATGCACATCTATGGCACCGTTGCGGGCAACCAGTGACATCCCTTGTTCGTGTCTGCAAAAATCTGCCGCCAGTTGTTCACGCACAAAGCTGGGTTTGAACCTTTCTGGTGAAACGTCCCTGTGCAGCAATTTGACGAGATCGTGTCCATGCCTGGCAAGCAATTGGTCAAGCGTCGCGTCCGGAGCACGTAAAACAGCAAGGGGAAGCGTCATTTCCGGCTCGTGTTTGTGATCGCCATCAACGGGGTTGAGTGCATGCCAAATGTTGCGTGCAACACTGCCTTCGACCTCCATATCCAGCCAGCGAATCCATTCAGAGACGTTGATTGCCTGTGCAGGAGGCGCCAACCAGACTTCCCATACCAAGGCCCCTGACTTGTGCACCACCAGGTGAATGTCCGCATGCGTGGGCTCATCTTGCGCACCTTGCAGAATTAACCGTCCGACTGAGGTTCTGCGTAGGCGTCTGGCCTGCAAGTAGGGCTCACCCAGCAAGCGCTGCTGCAGGTCTTCAAGCTGGCCACGGTAGGACTGCGAAAGATCATCAGGGATCGGCTGCAATCCGATCGGCATCTTCGGATGTTTCGCAGCAATGTCGGGGATAACAGCAAACAAAAGCACAAAAGCAGGCCGCACATGCAGTGCGGCCTCAGGGGGCGCCGATACGGGTTCTGACAAACTGCTTGCGCGGTGGCTCATGGGTCAAGCATACGCTTCAGCAAGCGCCAATTCGGCAGTCCTTAACCGGCTCAGCCTTTGGGTAGCAAGGCATCAAAGATGGGCTCTGAATCGCCAATGATCTTGGTGGCCATCGCCAGCCTGACAATGTGAATCATCTCAAGCACCTTGTCTTTGGCCATGCCCTGCTGCGCAATCTTGTTGGCCATCGCTTTGACACAGGCCGGGCTGTTGCCCGCCAGTGCTGCTGCTAGGTAAATCAGAGTGCGGGTATCTTCGTCCAGCGCAGGATGTTCTGACGGCATAGCAAATGCCTTAGAACGCATGTGCTCCTGGATCAACACAGGGTCGACTGGCACTGACTTCTCAATTGCAGCAGGCACCTGGCCCATGCCTTTGCGCATCATTTCTAGGATTTCGGTGGAATTCATGGTGAAAATCTCCTGTTGAGTGAATGACATGTGTGTCACCTATGGAGACGAGGGCGGAGTTGAAAAGACGCACGCCAATGGCCTTTTATTTCAACTCATCACTCATGCAGAGAGGTGTGTGAATGGCTGGCTGCCAAGAAGCGCGGCTTTCTGGCTTTTAACCGCGGTTTAATTTCACTGCCTTCGGCTCTTTCTGTCTGTTTTCCGATTCCAACCTGGTGGCCCACGGGCCACCAGGTTGGGTGCGTTTCATAATCCGGCCATTACTGGGGTGCTGCGGAGGTGTCTTGCACCAGCAGACCGGCAGGCTTTTCCTGTGCGCACGCTGCCAGGTACAAGTTCTGGTGTGCAGCCAATGTGACCGTGGCCAACGCTACTGCGTCGCAGAGTGTGCGGACATCACCCGATTGAGCCCACAACGCGAGGCCGGCAAGCGCTATCAGCAAGGGCGCGTCGGGTGCAACAAACACGCATCCCGCATGCACCTGTGGCGCAAGCGCCGGGCTGCCGCAGCAAAGATAGTGACGCATCACAATTCTCCGGTCACCCCCTCCGATGCTGTACTCGCAGGCAACGAATCACCCCCGGCAATCTCGCCCGATTCACCGCCCCAATCGCGATGCAGACCCATCGCCTCGGAGTCGATTGCGCTCAGCACCACCGCCAACACCCGCACCTGCGTTCCGGCCCCAGCCAGGCACTGCCACTGGTGCCGGTCACCCTGTCCAGCGTTGGTAAGCCAGGGCTTTCTGCGCTACCACCGGTGGTAGCGTGATGGTCGCCACCTCTGAACGTCGAGCCCAAATCCTACGCCTGTACCTGACCGAGCACTGGCGAGTCGGCATCATCGATCGCCAGTTGCGCATTCACCGCGACACCGCTGCGAGATTGCGGCCATTGAGGGCGAGTCATACCGGCTCAAGGAAGCTAAGGCGCGCACTGAGCAAATGGCTGCAATGCGTGCAGCCGCGACACGCAAGGGCAAGAAGGCATGACGCAACTTGGTACGACGCGCAGGCGCTCACCCGAGAGCTTACGTTGCGCCCGTCTTACCCATGAATCACCATATAGCCCGCGATGGCGACCAGCAAAACAGCCACGAACCGCCGAAAGAACTGCTGTGGCATGCGCTCAATGACTCGCTTCGCCGACCACGTTCCTAGAATCATGGCGATGCCCATAAGCAGGGCTACAAACCAGAACTCAGGATGCAAATCAATGTAGTGTTGGTAAACCACAGTCTTCACGCCATGCATTACAAGAGCAGTCATTGCCTCGCTGGCGATATAGGCCGCTGGGGGTAACCCGAGCGAGAGGAAGATGGCGGCTCCCAGCGGGCCTGCACTGCCCACCATCCCAGAAAGAAACCCAACCATCCCGCCGCCCATGACCAACCACGCGGGGCCAAGCCTCATTGTCAACAAGTCGAAATACTTCAGTGCACCGAATATCAGGATAGCCGCTCCGATAAAGCGGGTTATCAACTCCTTGGGCAGCTCAACAAATGAAAGAGCACCTAATGTACTGAGTGGCACAGCCCCAAGCAAAAACAGACCCACCGGCTTCCACTGAATCTGCGTAAAGCCGAAACCGGCCCTTGCAAGGTTACCGATGAGTTGCGCGATAGTCAGCAACGGAACAGCTTGCGTCACTCCTACCGTTGCCACGAGCAGCGGCAGTAGCAGGAGCGCACCACCGAATCCCGCCGCCCCTGAGATTGCTGCCGCGGCAAATGCCGCAACAAAGAGTACGACGAGTTCAAACATCTGATTCCATGAAATGCGCTGCGCGCAATCAAGTGCTTGTCGGCTGAAGCATGATGACTGACATGCCCACCAAGGCAATTACTGCGCCTGAAACATCCCATCGAGTCAGCGCAATGCCATCGACGAACTTGAGCCAAAGCAGCGCGACAGCGATATACATACCCCCGTAAGCTGCATAGGTTCTACCCGCTGCGCTTGGATGCAGCGTTAAAAGCCAAGCAAAAAGGGCCAACGAGACTGCAGCGGGTATTAACAAATACGGCGATTTGCCTTGGCGAAGAACGAGCCAAGGCAGATAACAGCCAATGATTTCAGCCAGCGCAGTGATGGCAAACAAAAGGCTTATACGTATCAGTTCCATGGCTCGCATCGGTGGTGTGTTGGTTCATTTTTACACATGCCACAACGACATCTTCTACGTCTCCTTGCGCAGCCTGCCTGTTCCAGATTTCATCCGATGCTGACGCTCCATTCCTCTGTCAACCAAGGGAAAGCCGCGCTCAAACGCCATCTATGCGCGCTTTCATACTGGTAGGTAAGCAACGCTTTCTATCGCCGTGCTTCACTTTGCGGGCAAAGGCACTTTGGTCTATTGCCAAATTGAAATCATCAATGTGAGTGATCGTGTTCATGAGCATGCTTCTCTGCAGTTGCAGGAGTACTGTCATGTTGCTCAGGAGGCAAATCACCGCAGGGTTTGGTAAACGGGCGTTTGACCACCTGAATGGTGACGTGCGTGATTTCAAACAGCTCGTGCATGTGTTCGGTGATGTCTTCCAGTAAGGCATCCTCCGCCTGCCCTTGCGGCATCACCAGCACAGTGGTCATCGCAATGTCTGAGGTTCCCATGGCCCAGATATGCAAGTCATGTACACGGCTGACACCGGGCACAGCAGCCAGGTAGTCGCGCACAGCCACCGGGTCAACGCTGTCAGGAACGCCATCAAACAGCATGTGCAGAGACTGTCTGAACAGACCCCAGGTACCTACCAGAATTACGGCAGCGATCAACAAGCTGGCAACTGGGTCCAACCAATTCCACCCCATCCAAAGACTGAGCGCACCAGCGACTACCACACCAGCAGAGACCAACGCATCGGCGGCCATGTGCATGAATGCACCGCGAATATTGAGGTCTCCTTCACTTCCCCGCATAAACAACAGTGCTGTTGCCGTGTTGATCACGATACCCACACCGGCCACGACCATGATGGTGATGCCCTGCTCCTGCACCGTCAATTCAGACGACAGCAGGCGACCAATAGCCTCCCACGCCAAGCCACCCATGGCCACCAGCAACAAAAGAGCATTGGCAAAAGCCGCCAATATGGTGGCCCGCTTCCAGCCATAGGTGTGGCGTGCATTGGGCCTCAGCTTGATGGCCAGCACGCCGCCCCAAGCCAGCACCAGGCCAGCCACATCGCTCAGGTTGTGGCCTGCATCGGCCAACAAGGCCAGCGAATTGACCCGCCAGCCGTAGAAAGACTCAATGGCTACGAAAAGCAAATTAAGCACGATGCCGACGGCAAAGGCGCGGTTGAAATTGGCAGGAGCATGGCTGTGGCCGTGTGCGTCACTCATTGTATTTTTCCTTCTGACCCGCGCGGGGTCTCATTGTCTCTATTGAATTGCTGCGCAGAACCCTGCTCTTCATCGAACGATGTGAAGCGTCTGCCTATCACCGGATAGCCCTTCTGCATCCACAACACTATGCCGCCACGCATCGTCCTCACTCTGG
This sequence comes from Comamonadaceae bacterium, assembly GCA_947373605.1. Taxonomy (GTDB): domain Bacteria; phylum Pseudomonadota; class Gammaproteobacteria; order Burkholderiales; family Burkholderiaceae_C; genus Allorhodoferax. The sequence goes on along the minus strand of CANBYM010000017.1, from coordinate 11,601 downwards.
TCAATCCCTTGGACAACAGAAATTGGCTCGCTATTTGGCTTTGCTCCCCAGTCTGGCATACCGTTACCAACTCCCGGTCGCTCGGCAGTTCCTGCCAACGCGAGCCCAGCACGCTTAGCGGCAGGTTGAGAACTTCTGGCGCATCAAGGGCCAAGGCATGTGCATCGCAAGCCTCGCGTACATCCACCAGCAGGGCTCCGGCCTCGGCCTGTTGTTTGGCATTTGTAGTGCATATTTGATTCGACTGGGAGTTCATACTTTGAAGACGTTGAAAACGTCGAAAGGATGCAGCTTTGTGCCTGCATTACGCAAATAAACCCCACTTCGGCGTTGCCACCGGCAGCAAACGGTGGCTCACTGCCTCTTCATCTGAATAGGGGGTTCGTAGTAACGGCGCAACCATTCGGCCAGATGCACATAGCCCACCAGCAGCACTGCTTGAAACATCGGCAACGTTGCAGCTGGCACCGCCACTAACGGGCCAAAACCGGCAGTAGACAGTGCAATGGCGATAGCCGTCGCGTTGTTCTTTCCGCTGCAGACGAAGGCCACTGCCATGTGCTCTTCAAAGTTCAGGCCCATACGCCGGTTCAACCAGGTCATCAGCGACAGTATGATCACCAGAAAGGCCAGCGTGGCAGCCATGAGTGGTACCAGCATTGTCCATTTGTGGGCCAACATGTCACCCTTGCTAAAGAAGATCAGTGTCATCACTATCAGCATGGTCACCGCAGGAATGACACCCAAATAGGGCTTGATGGCTTTCATCACCGGCGGACCGAAGCGATGCATCAACCAGCGTCTTGTGATATCGCCCAGTGCCATCGGCAAGATCAAAACCATCACCACGGTGGTCACCAAACTGCCCAGTGGGACCGCCAATGCTTGTGACTGACCAGCCCAGTGCATGAACCAAGGCAAAGCAAACGGAACCACCAGAAAGCCGACCGCCTGCGCCATGGTGGCCACTTCGATGCTACCTCCAGCCATGCCGGTGAAGGCAATCGCCATGGACGCACCCGGGATCAGCATCACCAGGTAAAAGCCCAGCGCCAATTCAGGTGGGGCGGCCATCGCCTGCACCAACATCCAGCTCAGCAGCGGGGTCACCGCAAAGTTGTAAAACAGGGTCAGTAGGAGTGGGGTTGGCTTCTTCAGTGCCAGTGGCAATTCCGCAAAATTCAAGCTGATCATCATCGGGTAAATCATCAAAAACACCAGCCCATTCATCACCCAGGCCAGCTCGCGGCTATGCGCAATGGCCACTGCAGGAAAGTTGGCTCCCATAGTCCAACCCAAAGCGATCGCCGAAGCAGCGTAAGGAAACAGGCGACGACGCAAATGTTCGCCCAGATGGGCCGCGTGAATTTTCAAGGGAAACCTCAAGAGTTGCAGTGATGCACTGCATTCACGCAAACAGACCAAGACCCTGCGCAAGCCACCAAACACCCGCCAGTAGCATGATGAATGAGAACGCGCGCCGGCCAGGCATCCAGGCATCCCAGCGCGAGAACCGGTTGATGAGTACCGTCGCTGCGGTGGGCATCGCACCCGCCAACAAGAGCAAGGCACTGTGCCCCAAACCATAGGCCAGTAACAGCGCTGCACCCCAGACCATCGTGGCGCCCAATGCTGCGCCAGATCCCGCAATCGCCAAGGCAGCCCCCAATGCCGGTGTGGCGCAGGGGCTCATCACGCTGCCAATCAAGGCGCCCAGAACCACAGCGCCCCATAGGCCGGAACTGGCCAAACGCTGTTGTAGTGCTGCGGGTAACCCTATGCCGCAACTGCTTTGTACGCGCCACAACCAGACCGCTGTGACGATAACCAGGGCACCCACTACAACCAGCCAGGGCCCTGGCAATGTACCCATCAGCAGGCCCAGCCTGGCGGCCAACAAGCCCATTACAAGCAGTGCCGCATTCATGCCCGCCACAAAACCCAGCGACAAGACCCAGGCTCGGCGCGGGCTACTGGCCTGGCCGCCAACAAACCCTACTGCCACCGGCACTGCGGCCAGAACGCACGGTGAAGCCGATGTCAGCAGGCCACCCAGCAGGGCAGCAAGAAGCCCTTCAATGCCATTCACGGTGTAGCCCCGAGCGAGGGCACGCCCAAACGCTGCATGATTTCGTCGCCGCTGATCTTGCCCATATGGCGTCCGATCTCCTGGCCCTTGGTGTCGTAAAAGACCTGCGTAGGCATCAAGCGAATCTGGTAGCGGCTGATGTAGTCGCGCTCTTTGATGATGTCGACATCGGCCACGGCGATGCGCGTGTCTTGCGCCAGGGCATGCAGAACAGGCTTCATCTCGCGGCAGCTCACACAGCTATTGGCACCAAACTCGATGATGGTGGGCTTGCCGGCCGCCAGTACCCTGGTGACTGCATCGGCAGATAAAGCATTTGCGGCAACGATGCCGGTTGCGCTGCTGCTGGTTGGGCCCATGGCGTACGAACCCATTCCCAAGACCAACGCAGCAATCGCAGAGACGACCAGTGATAGTCCTGCAGCCCCTTGCCACCAAGGTTTGGGCTTGCCCGTGGAAAACACCACCGGTTTGGATGAATCCTCTGGCATGGCCTAGCAGCAGCTCTCTTTAGCAGTGGCTGGGGCCTCTTGCGCACCACAACACGACGTTGCTGATGACTCAGCCGAGCTGCTACCGCAGCAACCGTCTGCATCGGACGCGCTGCTCGGTGCCGATGTGTCACAACAACCTGGCGCACAGCCACAGGCCCCAGAAGAGGAGATTTGCCCCTTCACCGGGAAGCCTTTCCTGGCCCACTTGTCCATGCCACCGGCCATGTTGCTGACCTGCGTGTAGCCGTGGTACTGCAGGTAGTAGGTGGCCTTGAGGCTACGTGCACCGCCCTGGCAGACCATCACCACCTCGCGGTCTTTGGGAATTTCGCTCCAGCGGGTCTCCAACTCGGACAAGGGGATGCTCACAATGTTAAGCACATCAAATGCCAGCGCTTGCACTTCACGCGGCTCACGCACATCAACCAGCAATGCACCTTCGCCAATCAATCGGCGGGTGGTGGTGGGGCAAACTTCTTTTGCTTCTTGCAACATAGCTTTTCTTTCAATGATTCGAATATTTCGTGGGCAACCGGCGCTCAGGCCCGGCTTATCAAGGGGCCACGCCCAGTAGCTTGCCGGTCACCTTGCGTGCCACCGGTGCCAGCAAAAATATGACGGGCACCCCAACGACATAGGCAATGGCGAAGGCCTTCATCCAGGTCGCGAAAAAGTGCTCACCCCATCCCACATTTACCAGGGTGATCACAAAGGTCATGATGGAAATCATCAGTGCGCCCATCACGCATGAGAACACCAGGTGAAATTTCTTCTGTGGATGCATGGTGCAACTCCCGTTTTCAGCTCAGGCCGTCAGCCATTGCTCAATCTTGTCGCGGCTGGGCACACCACCGGCATGCACCACCTTGCCATTGATCACCACACCGGGCGTGCTCATGACGCCGTAGCCCATGATTGCGCGCAGTTCCTCCACTTTTTCCAGATTGACGGTGACGCCTTTGGCCTTGGCCACCTGGTCGATCAGCGCGATGGTGTTTTTGCAGTTGGCGCAGCCGGTTCCGAGAACTTTGATATCCATGATTTACTCCTGTTCCATTTCAAGATAGGTTTGATTTGCGAGTTGTGGGATCCACACGTCAGCGTGCTGGAGCCCTTTAAACGGTTCTGCGTTGAAACTTTTGACAGCCGCGTCAAGGTCTACGCCGGACTCGACCGCTTTGCCCATGTGCGCACGCAGTGCCACTAGCAGGTCGCGGGTCTGGGCTTGGGCCCGTGCGAGGTCCGTGACAGCACCATGGCCCGGAACGATGAGGCGGGGATTGAGCGCTTCCAGCATGGAAAACGATTCAAGCCAGTGCTTGGTATTGCTAACCGCATGCAGTCCCAACACACGGTCTACATAGACGATGTCGCCCGTAAACGCGACATTTTGTTCCGGCAGCCAAACGATGCTGTCACCGGGGGTGTGGCCGCCATGAAGGTGTTTCACCTCCAGCACAACGCCGCCCAATTCCATGCGGTTGCTCTCGCCTGTGAGCAAATGCGTGGGATAGGCCGGTTCGGTTCCCTTGAACCTTTCCTTCAACACGGAGGCAAGCGCACTTGAATGCTCCTGCGCCCGCGCCTTCATGTCTGGAAGTGCATCCTGATGGGCAATGATTTCGGCGCCCTGTGCATGGAAAAAACCGTTGCCTAGCCATCGGTGGTCCTGCCCACCCGTGTTAATAACCCACCTGATGGATTGGCCCGTGGCCTTCTTCGCCGCATCGGCAATCCGGCGCGCGCCTTCAAAGGACGCTCCACTGTCGATCAACACTGGGCCTGCATTGGTGGTGACCAGGCCGATGTTGGCATTGAGCCCCTCATTGCCATAGCTGCGGCCTTCGGTCTCGCCGATGAAAGCGTAAACGCCGGGTGCAACCGGTTTGAACGCCACCTCCACTGCTTGTGCAAAAAAGGTCGCCAGCGATATCAACAAAGCGACGAATAGCCTAGAGCGCATGCTTTGTGCTCCGGTTTAGCAGCACTTGCCATTGGCAGCGCTGCCGCAGGCATCACTATTGCGCAGGCCCAACGCGGCCATCACCTTGGCTGCGGGGCAAAACCCGGTAAAGCCCATCTGAAACAGATTGGCGCCCACAAACGCCGTGAGCCAGAGCCAACTCATTTGACCCAGGTTGATTTGTCCGCTGAAGTGGGCACCAGCCAAACTGCCCATCACCATGAGGCCCGCAAAAATGCTAACGGCGCGATTGAGTGTCATATGAAGTTCCATGCGGAGTGAAGTTGAAAAAATGAGTGGACTGGGGTGAACGGGGTGAGGCGTCACAGCACGGCATTAAAGACATAGCCGACCAGCAAGATGCCAGTGGCCACCACCGCCACAAAGGTGGCGATCAAACGGATCTTGAGCACCTTGCGCAGGATGATCATCTCGGGCAACGAGAGCGCAATCACGCTCATCATGAAAGCCAGCACCGTACCCAATGCCGCACCCTTGGACAGCAGTGCCTGCACGATGGGAATGACGCCCGCGGCATTGGTGTACATAGGCACACCGATGATTACCGCCAGAGGCACTGACCACCAGGCCTCTTTACCCATGAAGCTGGCCATGAAGTCTTCGGGCACATAGCCGTGTATCAGGGCGCCAAGCGCAATGCCACCCAGGATGTAGGGCCAGACCTTGCCAACAATTTCGCGCACCGCAGCAAACCCACCTTGCACACGGTCTGCCAGGGTGGCGCCGGTATCTTCAAAGTTGGCGGCGGTCTTGGGCATGTCGCGTACCCAGTCCTCCAGATAGGCTTCCATCTTCAGGCGGCCAATGGTCCAGCCGGCCACGATGGCCACGCTCAAACCCAGACCCATGTAAAGCAGTGCCACCTTCCAGCCGAACATGCCAAACAGCAGGGTCAGTGCCACCTCGTTGACCATGGGCGCAGAGATCAAGAAGGAGAAGGTCACTCCCAGCGGCACACCGGCCTGTACAAAGCCGATGAAGAGCGGCACGGCCGAGCAAGAGCAAAACGGGGTGACGACGCCCAGGCTGGCTGCCATGACGTTGGCAACGCCCTCGGTGCGACCGGCCAAAAGGGCACGGGTGCGTTCAGGGGTGAAGTAGCTGTTGACCATGCCCATGACAAACACCACGCCGGTGAGCAGCATCAGCACTTTGGGTGTGTCGTAAAAGAAGAACTGGAGCGCGCCACCGAGATGACTGTCGCGGTCCACTGGCATGGCCGCCACCAGTGCCTCAGCTCCTGGGTTGAGGGTCTGGTACAGGGCCAACCAAACCAAGGTCGCCACAATCAAAAAGACGACGGGTTGACGCAGGGGCCAGGACTTTTGAGTAAGGGTGAGCGTGTTCATACCAGTGAAGACGCAAAAGCAGTGCAAAAGACGCAGGAATACGCGAAATAAAGAAAATATCCGACAAAGACGCTTGGATATTTTGCGGTGTGACTGTCCGCATTGGAAGGCCGATTTCTGGTTGTGCGAGAGGTGCTATTCCCGTCTCAAGACCTTAGCGGTCAATGTTGGCAGCAGGTGTGCTGGTCATTCACCACTGCTGTGGAGAAAGGCTTTCACTGCCGAGATGAGCAGAATGCATCCAAGCACCGCCAACAATAGTCGGGTCGGTATCAGGCCGAGCATCATCCCTCCTACTCCCGCCCCCAGAATAGACCCCACCACCATCCAGCCAAAAAGTGGCTGCTCGCGCCGCAACACGTCAAAGGCGTCCGAGCGGCTGTAGCGGGCGAACCCCACGATCATGGTCGGCAAACTAACCATGAGGGACAAGCTCCCCGCAAGTTTGATGTCTACCCCGTAGAGAAGAACAATGGTCGGGATGAGCAATTCCCCTCCAGCAACACCGAGCAGAGCCGCGACGATGCCAATCCCAAAGCCTGCAACAACACCGGCGATAACCCGAGGAATACCCGCATCAAGCAATGCCACTGAACCACTGTTGCTTCCCAACAAAGACTCCGAGAGCATCAGCACTGCCAGCCCAGCCAACATGCCCATGATGATTCGATTGAGCCAAATGCGGGGCATGGTCAGTGCGTGGCCCGCTGCCCACCAGGCTCCTACCAGACTGCCCGCGAGAAGATTCATTGCAATACCGCTATGCCCTACCAACTGATCTACGGGAATTGCCCTGGCCCGAAACAGCAGTGCTGCAGCCACGACTACCAGGCTCATCGCCTTGTTGAGCACCACCGCCTCCAGCGTCGAGAGTCGGAATAGGCCTACCAGCACGGGCAAGCGAAATTCGGCACCCCCCAGCCCAATAAGTCCGCCCAGGGTGCCAATCAATGAGCCAGCGACAAAGCCCTGACCCGTGCGGATTTGCAATTTAGTGGCCATGGTGCTGACCTATTTGCCACTGGCGTCTTCGGGAAGGACGAAGCCGTATTTCGTCATCACCGCGCGAGCGGGTTTTGAAGACATGTAGTCAGCAAATCGCTTTGCAGTCACATTGGATTCGGCGTGCTTGGTAATCACATATCCCTGCTCCAACGGTTGGTGCAATTTGTCGGGAATCAGCCAATATCCACCCTTACTGGTCAGTTCGGAGTTCAGCGCCAAAGACAAAGCCACGATGCCAATTTTGGCGTTTCCCGTCGAGACGTACTGGGCAGTTTGGGCAATGTTTTCACCAAAAACCAGCTTGGGCTGCACCTTGTCCCAGACGCCAGCCGCCCTAAGTGCCTCCTCCGCACGCTTGCCGTACGGCGCATGCTTTGGATTGGCAATCGCTATCCGGTCGATTTTTGGGTCGGCAAGGCTTTCTAGCGTCATCTTGGTCGCGTCCATGGTGGAGCTCCATAGGACGATGCGGCCAAACGCGTACGGCTTGGGTGCACCAGCGACCAGGCCCGCCTTTGCCAACTCGCGCGGGAAGCCAATGTCCGCGGAGAAGAACATGTCAAACGGTGCACCCTGCTGAATCTGCGTGTAGAACTGACCGGACGACCCGTAGGTGACAACAACCGCATCATTCGGATTGGACTTTTTGAAGTTCATCACCAACTCGTCCATAGCGAATTTCAAGTCAGCAGCGGCCACAATCGTCATGTTTTCAGCATGTGCACTGAATGCACACAAAAGCGCAGCGAATGCGAGCAATGGCTTCATGGGCTTGCTGCTATCAAGGCCCAAGGCTTGCAGTACGAAGTGTTTGTAAGCGTGCATGTCTGCTTCCTTTTGGCTGGTATGTCGCGTTTCCTACATCGTAGTGTCAAAATTGACATAACGATAGACTTAACGCAAAGCCTGTGCCAATGGCCGCTAGAAGTCAGGGGCTCAACCGGCCAGAGTCTTCAGGGCTTCCAACTCAGGTAAAGACGAGGCGTTGATGCGCTGCTCAAGCTCCGCATACCGAGCCAGAAGCTCCTGACCCAAGGTCGTAAGCTGGGCCCCACCGCCACCCTTTCCACCAGTAGCGGTCTCAAAAAGCGGGCGTCCGAACCCTTGGTTAAGGGTGTCAAGAAGCAACCAAGCCCGTTTGTAGGGGATGCCAAGTGCGCGCCCGGCCGCTGATATGGACCGTGTCTCGGCCACGAGCCGCAACAAGTCAATCTTTCCAGGCCCAATCGCGATGCCATCGCCTATGTAAACACGAGGGCGTAGCAATACAGGTTTCAGATTTGCATCGGGCTTCTTCATGGTCGTAAGGCTACCTGAAATCGAAATGCGCGCGCAGCCACGCGAAAACACTTTGACAAGCGCTGTAGTCGATGCAACCACCAATGCTGAAATTCAATTTCTACGCAGGTCAAAAGGAGACCACGCCTGTGCGCCATTTCTGCGCCCTTCAATACCCCCGCTCACAGGCATCCGTCAACCGCGCCGATTACATTCGCCCTTCAATGCCCAGCCGTATTCGTCAGCTTGTGCAATGCAACGTTCAACTGGTCGGCTTGTTCAGCCCAATCCGCATCCTGCATACAGGACTCGTGTAGAAAACTGCTCTGTGCAGCCGTCCAGAACGGCGCTGCGTGCAGTTTGACATCGGCGGGTAGTGGCGCGTGGTCGGCAATGAACCGCTCAATGCTGGCGGAATCATCGGGTAAGCCCAACTGGGCAAAAAGCTCGTGAAATCGGTGAAACGGCCCTTGCATAATTTGCCTCACAACATTTCAAGGGCCAGTGCAATGCCTTGGCCTCCGCCAATGCACAATGTAACGACGCCGCGCCTCAGGCCATCGCGCTGCATCGAATGCATGAGCCGAGTTGCCAAGATTGCCCCGCTGGCACCTATCGGGTGGCCGCGCGATGGCTCCACCTTCCACATTCACGATGTCCTCGGCAAAACCCAGTTCACGCAGACAGGCCAAGGTGATGGCCGCAAAAGCCTCATTAATCTCGACTCGCTGCACCTCAGCCACAGACCAGCCAGCACGCGCCAAGGCTTGGCGCACGGCGGGCACCGGCCCCAAGCCGAACAACCCGGGTTCGACCGCACCGATGCCATACGAAACCAAAAGCGCCATGGGTTGGAGGCCATGTTCTTCGGCCCACTCCCTCCCCGCCACGATCATGGCCGCCGCACCAGAGTTCAAACCTGGTGCGCTGCCAGCGGTGATGGTGCCATCCTTGCGAAAAACGGGTTTCAGCTTGGCCAGCGATTCAGCGCTGGTTTCGGGGCGGTTGTGCTCATCCATGCTGAACAGCGTCGGACCTTTGCGTCCTGCAATTTCTACCGTGGCGATTTCAGCTGCAAATTTCCCTGCCGCCTGTGCCGCTGAAAAGCGTTGTTGCGAGCGCAGTGCCCAGCGGTCCTGATCTTCGCGCGAGATGTTGCGTAAGGTCACTAAGTCCTCTGTGTGCCAGCCAGAATGCTGATCGCTAAACGCGTCATTGAGGCCGTCACGCAGCATGCTGTCATACAGCGTGACATCGCCCATGCGTGCACCCCAACGCCCTTGCGGCAAAAGGTAGGGTGCGCGGTCCATGTTCTCCATGCCGCCACCAATTGCGCAATCGATCATGTCCGACCAGACCTCCAGTGCTGCACTGATCACGCCCTGGGCACCAGAGCCACAGACGCGGTTGACCGTCAGGGCTGGAATGGCCACTGGCAAACCAGCAGCAATACCCGCCTGGCGCGCCGGGTTCATTTTGTTGCCCGCCTGGATCACATTACCCATCACCAGTGTCTGGACTTGCTCAGGCGCAAGCGCTGAGCGCTTGAGAGTCTCTCGGATCACGGTAGCCCCCAGGTCGGTGGCGGATACATCTTTCAGAGTCCCGTTGTAGGTGCCAATGGCGGTACGCACCGGGGTGCAGATCACCACTTGTTTTGCAGTCATTTTGATTACTCCTTAAAACAATCAAACACCAAACGAATCCAGGTGAACGCGTGATGGGAGCACCCCTTGCCTGTCAAGTACGTGCGCCAATTCGCGCAGCATGACAGGTGGTCCTGCCGCATAGATGTCACGCCCACCAGACAGGTTGACGTCCAGGACAAGGGCATCAATGACCGTCCCGCTCACAAAGTGAATGGCTTGAGCCAAAGCTGGCGGGTTTTCAAGCTTCTGGGCCACCAGCACGATGCGCAGACCCGGCGTACGCGCTGCAAGCGCCTGCAAGGTATCCAGGGCATAAAAATCGCTCACCTGGCGCATGCCCCATAGCAGCACCATGTCGCGCTGGGGCGCAAAGTTGACCTGTTGCGCCAACAAAGCCAACACTGGGGCCAGCCCGGTCCCACCGGCAATGAACAATAGTGGCATATCGGCGGCAGATCGCATGGTGAAGCTGCCTAGCGGACCACGAGCCTGCAAGGTATCACCCTCCTTCATGGTTCCAAAGGCCCATTGTGTAAAGCGGCCACCCTCGACCCTGCGAATGTGCAGGGTGATGCTACCGTCCCCTTTGGGCGCGCTGGCAATGGAATATGAGCGCGACATATATGACGAATTGGGCTGCCACAGCTCAATATATTGCCCAGGCGCGAACTCGCAGAAGCACTCTCCGGTCGTGACCGGTTGCAACTCTACACGCAGCACATCGCCAGCCAAGCGATCAATGCTATGCACCACCAACGTAATGATGCGGTCCGGGTGCGGCACCTGCGCACTAGCAGCCAAGAGGCTATGACGCGCCTGCAAATCGTCTTCGACTGCATGGCGCACCTCGGTCAGGCCTTCCAGGGCTAGCACCGACTCAATAGGCGGAAAAACTAGTGCGTGCGCCGGACAGGTGTTGGCGCACGTGGTGCAACCCACCATGCAGTTCAGCGGGTCGACTACCACCGGCTTTTTGCGCTCAAAATCAAAGCGGTACACCAGACGGCTACAGCCGGTCACGCAGGTGCCACAGCCAATGCAGGCCTCATCCATCACACTGGGGTTCCAGTAGATTTGCTCACGCGGCACGCCGTGCCAGGGTTTGGTGAATTGGGGATTGGGCATGTTGACCTTCAAAAGGTCAATTGTGGTCACGTTGGCACAGACTTGATATGCGTTCTGTCAAGCCAGATGAACAGTTTTGCATTGCAGTCTGCGAATAACCTCTATTCGCGCTTGAGATACACGAGATGTCAACTCAGTTGACCGAACTATTCGCGCGGAACAAAGTCCAGCACATGCCCTTTAGGGTCAATTTGGACTTGGCAAACTAGGGTCATCTGCTGTTTCATGCGCAGGCGCGCCCGCTGCAAGCGAGATTTGGCTGCACTCAAGGACAGGCCCTTGAGCTTGGCAAAGTCCGCCTGAGGCATTCCTTGCAGGTCACACAGCTTGATGGCTTCTCGGTCTTCATCCGCTAGCTCCGAGAGCACCCTGGGCAGACAGGCTGTCAGGCTATCCACTGTGTCCGCTACATCGACCCGATCTGCTAGGTCATCTGGAAGCTCCACGGTATCGCGAGCCACGCGCAGGCGGTCTGCCAGCGTATTGCGCGCAACCTCAAAAAGCCAGGCACGCGCATTGTGCACAGAGCAAAACCGCTCGCCCTGGCGCAAGGCCTTTAGAAAAAGATCCTGCAAGAGATCTTCGGCGTCCTCTGCACTTCCCAGGCGATGCCTGGCCCACCCACGCA
>CANBYM010000016.1 GCA_947373605.1 Comamonadaceae bacterium | reverse complement strand
GAAATGGAACAGGTGCGCCAAGGATTGCATCAAGTGGGGACGTACCGTGCCCTGTCTGACCGTGATGTTTCAACCACAGGGATATAGCCATAAAGGCTAGGTATCCAAATATCAATTTTTTTTGGGCTTTGGTGTACACGACACTTACCAAATACGGGGCATTTAAAGCGTATCAAAATTTTAGGCTTTGTGCTTAGTAATTGAATTTACGCAGTCCAATCTAACAGTCGTTGCATAGGTAGAAGGTGGCCACTATTAGCCTGTTGTTGCCCGTTGCGGCTCGACGCTCAAAGGCCGCAATCGCAGCGATTCTGCCACGTGGGTTGGTCTGGAAGCTCGCACCAATTCAAGGTAGCGCTCTGCAAGTGGGAGGTATGTGAAAGTGCCAGTTTTTCCAATCACTTCATAAAACCCGGCCACGCTGGCAGCTTGCCCACGTCTCGTGCGTCATGCTGGATGATGACGGTGGCCTTTAGATTGGCAGCAGCTGTTTTGAAGCGGTCCAGCGACGCCAGCGTGTCACCGCGGTGGTAGTTAAAGGTAGGCACACCGTTCATCGCATAGTTCTCTTGAAAGTGTGCGAGGTCGCCCGTGATCAAAAAATTGCCTGCGCCCGCGAGTTTGATTAGCAGACTGTGGTGCCCTGGGGTGTGACCGGGCGTGTTAATGATTACCACCGTACCGTCGCCAAACACATCCTTGTCGCCAGACAGTGCTTCTAACTTGCCTCCACCTTTTATCCAGTGGGTAAACGGCGCAACGTTGGCACCCACATTGGGCTTGGCCGCGGTGATGCCTTCCCAGTCGCCCTTACCGATGAGTACGGTGGCACCTGGAAACGAATCCACCTGGCCAGTGTGATCAGCATGGTAGTGGCTGATGCCGACATATTTGATCTGTTCAGGCTTAACGTTGATTTGCGCCAATTGGTCCACAATGCTCACCTTAGGCGCGGGCGCACCTGCGGTCATCGCATGGCCGGTGTCCCATAGAAAGTAGTCGTCACCACGCTTGATGAGATAACAGCTGAAAGTGAACGTCAGCTTCTTATCAGTGAAGGCCCAAGTATCGTTAAAGCGTGCCACAAGCATGGGAACGGGCGTGCCGCAGTCCAGCCGAGCAAGCGAAAGCTCTGGGGCGGATTGAGCGGCTGCCTGAGGGGCGGTGAACAATGCCGCGCAAGCCAGAGCGAAAAACGCGGACAACTTCGATAACTTCGGGCCGTAAAAATGCAGATTTGAGGTCATGGCTTCAATTTCCGGTGGTACTGTAGAAAACAGGTCTGCTGATGGCTTGATCTGACAAGTGTTCAAAGCGTCTTAGACCCAGTATTGCATTGGAATGCAATTCAAGCTAACGCAACCTTTTGGCCGCCGACCCAGATCCACTGTCGCAATATTGTGATCGCTAGGGCATGGCTTGAACATCCCCCGAATGGGGGATGCCAACGAATGGCAGCTTTCGCCCTGTAATCTTGACAGTGAACATACTCCTTGTGGGTCATTTGCCATGATTTCCTCCGTCTCCCAGACCCATTGACGGTAGTGGGCCGGGGCTGACAGATGGAGTGATAAACGAAAGTCTCGCTGCGCTTGGGCAGTCATTGGCATTGAGAATTCAACGAATAGGCTTGGACAATCATTCCATTCAATGCTGTAAGCCGAGTTCCATAAACATCAGCCAGTTTTTCAAATCTTCTGGAAGCTCATAGTAAGCGGCAATAACCTTGAAGCCAAGGCTTTGATAAAGCCCTGTGCCTCGCCTTGGTGAATGCTCGTGTCCAGACGCATGAACGCATGGCCAACGGCTCGGGCCTCTTTGACAATAGCCCCAGCGAGAGCGCGACCGACGCCCTTGCCATGAAGCTCCGAGTAAATAAACATGCATTTCATTTCGCAGTAAGTAGCATCGATTTCGCGCAATGCGACACAGCCTGCGGGACGGCCGTCTAAGGTGGCTAAAAAAAACTGCCCGCTGGGAGGGGCGTAGTTATCCGGTAACGACACAAGTTCTTGCTCGAAAGCTACTGCATCGAAATACGCTTCTATTAGGTGTATGTCTTTGCGATGGCGATCCTTCTACCATGTGATGAATGAGCGCATCAAGTCACGAACTTGATCGAACCGCTACGCACATTAAAGTCTCCGGAGATTGCGTGCGTGAGAATATTAGGGCATTCTGTCAGTCTTAACCAGAATCACGAGCGCGATACCTCCAACAATGGCGAGTGATGCCAAAGCCAACCGCAGTGTTATCGACTCCCCTAGAAACAGAACTCCGCCCAAAGCTGCAATGACTGGGACGCTAAGTTGTACCGTAGCTGCGTTAGTTGCCTTTAGGGCAGGCACTACCGTGTACCAAACAGCGTAGCCAAGACCTGACGCCACAGCACCTGACAATATTGCGTACCCTACACCTTCGTTGTCCAATGAAATATGTTCTATGGTCAGTATGCTCAGGACAATCGCGAGGCAGACTGCACGAAGAAAGTTTCCGGCGCTTACTGTGGTTGGATCGCCAGAACCCCTACCACGCAAGGAATATATGCCCCAGGCGATTCCTGCGCAAAGCATGAGCAGGGAGCCCAAAAGCGGCGGCATAGACAGACCAGGAAAAAACATCCCAATTAGTCCGCAGATGGCAATAAATAGTCCTAATATTTGGGCTTTCTGCAGGTAGTCACCTTTCCAAAGGGCATGACCAATCATCGTTGACTGAACTGCACCAAATAGCAAAAGTGCGCCTGTTGCTGCGGGCAAGGTCACGTAAGCGAACGAAAATCCAGCCGCATAGGCAAATAATGCAAATGCTGAGCGCCAGTTGCCGCTGTATTCAAGTTTGCCCCTGGATATTTTTACAACCAACAAAAGCATCGCAGAGCCCGATATCAATCTGATCGATGTGAAGCTGCTTGCATCGATCCCCGTTTCTTTGAGAGCGACACGACACAAAAGGGAATTGCCTGCAAAGGCAAGCATCACTAAGCATGTCAGTAAAACAGTTCTTAATGAGGACACGTATTCCCTCGATTCGTGCATTTGTCAAATCCAGCCACGAGTTTGAAATGGATGATCTCCGTATTCTCACCGGAAAGAAACTTGCGTGTATTGACCCACTGCATAGCAGCCTTTTACGACTGTCCGCATCGTGGCAATGCCGCCATCAACCCCCTATTGCATCTCACCAAACTGGTTCTCAACCATCCCCATCACCGACCAGCTCAGCGCACGGTGAATCGCGTACAGATTGCTATTGAACCTCTCATGCCGCAGTACTCTGCCGGTGGTTCCATCAAAGTGGGTCGCTTCCTTCTGCTGTACCTCGCAGCGGCCATGCGGACCTTCGCAAACCAGTGTCCCTTTACCTTCGCTCAGGATCCGGGCCAGCGCACGCATCTGAGCAATTTCTGATTTGAGGCGCTTATCCTGGCTATGCTTGTCTGCAAGAAGAGGTAAGGCGATCCGGAGTTGGAGATGGAGCCAGGTGAGCATATTGATTTACATCAAGACCACACGGCGGGGACGGCTGAACCAGATTCGCTAAAGGCGGGTAGGCCAAAACGCGGGAATAAAAATAAGACCGACTGAACGCAGCTTTTGGAAATATATGACATACCCTCCTACCCATTTTTTATGCTTTAAATCATACCTAGTCAGGCGCGCGTTAAATAGCGAAATTGCTTAAGATTTGCTTAAGCTATGGGTTTTTGGGTCGAAAAATCGGTGTACGCCTGCTTTGCATTCATACTCTAATCTCATGCGATTCAGGCACCTTTGAAAATTTTTACCCGAACTTCAGATTCACGTTCTTGGTGTAGGTGAATTCCAAAAGCTCCGAGAAGCATTCCTCCCGACCAATGCCGGATTGTTTGACGCCGCCGAATGGCGCGCCCATGAAATGCTGGCTTGCATTGTTGAGCCAAACATAGCCCGTCTGAATGCGCCGTGCGGCCCGGTGCGCAGTGTTCAGGTTCTGGGTCCAGATGGAACCGGTCAGGCCGAAATCCACGCCATTCACCTGAGGCCACAAGGCCTCTTCGTCCGACCATTTGAAGACGGACAGAACGGGGCCGAAAACCTCTTCCTGCGCGAGCCGCATATGGGGCTGCATGTCGGCGAACACAGTAGCCTCGTAGAAGAAGCCGTCTTTCAATTCAGGGTCCTCCGGCTGTTTTCCGCCGCACACCAGACGACCGCCGTCTTCGATTCCCTTGGCAACGTAGCCCATGACTTTGTCGAGTTGCGCGCGGCTGACCAGCGAGCCCATCGTTGTCTTCGGGTCAGTAGGTATGCCCGGCTTGTGGCGCTGCGGCAGCAATGTCGCTACCTTGCCAAGCACCTCGTCGTGTATTGACGCATGCAGGAAAACCCGGCTGGTGGAGCCGCAACTCTGGCCGGACCAGGTGAAGTTCATGCCGGCAATGATGCCGTTGACGAGCTTGTCGATGTCGGCATCCGGATAGGCGATCAATGCGTTCTTGCCGCCCAGTTCCAGCAGCACCGGCTTGAGGTTTTCGGAGGCGGATTTCATGACGGCCTTGCCAGTGGGCACGCCACCGATGAGGGTCACTTTGCGCACCAGTGGGTGGCGGGTCATTGCATCTCCGCATTCACGCCCGCCGCACAAGAAGTTGACCACGCCCGGCGGAAAGATGTCGCCCACCAGCTCCGCCAATCGCAGGATTGACAGTGGTGCCTGATCCGGTGACTTCATCACGACGGTGTTGCCCGCAGCCAGCGGTGCCGCCATCTTGGCTGCCGCAAACATAAAGGGGTGGTTGTAGGCCACGATGCGGGCCACCACGCCCAGCGGCTCTTGCACGGTGTAGTTGAAATTGCCATCGCCCATGGGAATGGTTTCGCCTTTGACCTCGGTCGCCAATCCTGCGAAATAATCCAGACAGTCGGCGGCAAAGCCGGCATCCATAGCGAGTGCCGAGATGGGGTTGCCGTTGTTAAGCGAGTCCAACAGTGCCAGTGGTTGCGCATGTTCGCGCAGCACGGCGGCAGCGCGCCGCAGGTACCGCCCTCTCTCTACCGGCGTTGTACTAGCCCAGGCGGGGAAGGCGGCATGCGCTGCCAGAACCGCGGTGTCAACGTCGTCGGCATCAGCCAGCGGCGCGCTGGTGATCACTTCGTTGTAAGTCGGGTTGATCGTCGGCGCCGACCCACCGGCTTTGGGCCGGTGCCAAGTACCGCCGTAGTAAAGCCCGCGCTGGACCGGCAGGATGTTTTGTGGAATGTCTTTGGTTCGCATGGGTGCCTTTCGAAATGGGACTTCAGTCCGAGCGGGTCAGACCGGCTGTCATGGAGGGGCTGTATCCTGTCTGGACCACGGCATCAATCACCACCGTGGCACCGCCTTTGACAAGCGCAATGGCCTCGCGCGCAACGCGCTCGAATTCGGCTGCGTCCTCGATCGGGCCGAAACCGGTCAGTCCCTGTGCGCGGGCCATCATGGCCAGGTCCGGCTCCGGGTTGCCAATGCGTTGGCCGATCCAGCGGTTTTCCACAGGCCGGTTGCGCTGACGCGCCACACGCTCCTGATGCAACTCGTCATTAAAGAACGAGCGGTTGTTGCACACTACCAGGAGCATCGGGATTTTTGCGTTCGCTGCGGTCCACAGGGCATTCACGCCCATCATATAGTCGCCATCGCCAATCACTGCAACGGGCAAACGGTCGGTGCCTTTCAAGGCCAGGGCCGAACCGATCGCCATACCCGGCCCCGAGCCGATGCCCCCACCGCCGTCGTACCCCAGAAAGTCCAGCGGATGCGCAAAGTCCCACAGGTCGCCGCTCCAGCTCAGCGGCAGGCGCGTGAGGCACACTTTCTGATCTTCGACGGCACGGCGCAAAGACGCAGCCAGAATCGGCACCATCATGGCTCCGGGGCCGCTGACAGGCGTCGCAGGCAGCGGCGCACGCGCCGGGGCCGGTGTGTTGCGCCGGGTTACCCGTTGCAAAAGTAACGCCACTGCAGGCTCGGGCTCGCTGGCCAGAAACACGTCTACTGGTGGCAGACCCTGATGGTCCATGCTCCAGCCGTTGTGGTTGTAATGGTCTACCGAGACCTGAATCACCTGGCTGCCCACCGGCTCGTTTTCCCATGCCTGCTTCAAGGTGCCGGCCAGATCCAGCCAATCGAGGCTGAGCACCACGTCGGCACCGCGCAGCACTGCGCGTGACGCGGGGTTCAGAAAGTGGCCGCTCGGTGCCGCATGCAAAGGGTGCGCGGTGGGAAATGCGCAACCGATCTTCATGTCCGTCAGCACTTCGGCGTTCAACATTTCAGCGAGTTCAATGCGTTGCTGCCAGGCCGCTGTGTCGCGGTTCACGCGCCCCGCCAGAATCACCGGCCTGCGGGCTTGGGAGAGTAGGGCGGCCGCACGGCACACCTGCTCGTCGGCCGGTTGCGCGGGCGGCGGTGCCATATAGCGCGCCGGGTCGGGCTGACGCGGCGCCTCGCTGAGTTTGGACTCCTGCAATGCCGCGTCGAAGCAGACATACACCGGCCCTTGCGGTGCGGTGGTAGCGATCTGCTTGGCACGCAAAAGGGCCTCCTGCGCTGCGCCAATAGACGAGGGCTGGCAGTCCCATTTGATGAAGTGCCTGACCAGCGCAGCCTGGTCCTGTGCCGTGTGAATCCAGTCAATCCAGGGGCGGCGTTTGGCCGCATCGACTGGGCCCGTGGCACCCAGCACGATCACCGGCACGCGGTCCACCCAGGCGTCGAAGATCGCCATGGAGCCGTGCATCAAGCCGACGTTGCTGTGCAGTATGGCGGCCAGAGGTTTGCCCGACACCTTGGTGTAACCGTGCGCAATGGCCACTGCATGTTCCTCATGCAGCACCACAATCATCTGCGGCTTTTCGTTGCCCAGATGGTTGACGATGCTGTCATGCAAACCCCGAAAGCTCGCGCCGGGATTGAGGAGCACATAAGGTATATCGAGTGCACGCAGCATGTCGGCAATGGCATCGCTGCACCAGACCGTGGTGTCCGGTGTCGAGGGGATGGGAATATCGCGGCGCACGTGTGCTGCGGATGGATCGGTCATGAAGGCTCCTGGCTATGGGGTAAAGCGGGCACGCATGCCCTGTTGTTATTCTGGTTTGATGTCTGCGGCCTTGATGACCGCGGCCCAGCGCTTTTGGTCGCTGGCAATCAATTTGGTGAAATCGGCCGCACCGCTGGACTCGGCATCAATACCCTGATCGGCCAGTTTTTCTTTCACATCGGGCAACGCAAGAATGCGGCGAAGTTCAGCGTTGAGTTTGGCGATGACTGGCACAGGTGTCCTGGCCGGTGTGATCAATCCGATCCAGATATCACTCTCGAATGCAGGCACTGTTTCGGCAATCGTGGGCACACCGTTGAGTAGTGCCAGGCGGGTGGGGCCGGTGGTACCAAGTGCGCGCAGTTTGCCGCTGCGTATGTGCGGCAGTGCCGAGTTAATCGGACAGAACATCACATCCACGGTACCGCCCAGCACATCGAGGAGCGCCGGCGCAGAGCCTTTGTAGGGCACTTGCGTCATGCGGGTGCCGGTCATGGATTTGAATACTTCGGCCGCCATGTGTTGCGGGCTACCCGAACCGGCCGATGCATAGGTCAGTTTGTCGGGGGTGGATTTGGCCAGTGTGATCAGCTCCGCCACTGATTTGACAGTGACCTTGGGCGAGACCACCAGCACCATGGGCACGCGCCCGAGCATGGACACGCCTTCAAGGTCTTTGACCACGTCATAGGGCAGTTTGGGGTACAGCACCGGATTGACCGCTACGGTTTGGTTGGGTGCAATGCCCAGCGTATAGCCATCGGCGGCAGACTTGGCGATGTACTCGGTTGCGATATTGCCGGCCGCGCCGGGCTTGTTTTCTACCACCACAGGCTGACCGAAGCTTTCGGACATTTTCTGAGCGATCAGGCGTGCCAGCACGTCGTTGGACCCACCGGGCGGCAATGGAACAATGATGCGAATAGTCTTGGTCGGGTAATCCTGTGCATGGACGAGCGGACCCACAAGTGCGAGGCAGGTGCAGGCAGCTACGGCCCGAAGGCAGCGGAAGATTTTCATGCATGTCTCCTGATTTTTCTAAGGTATCACCCGAATACTATGGACAAGCTGACATTGATTCAATCTTGAACATTCAATCAATGTGAACATTTCATGCTCGGATCGCGAATGGCCTCAGGTGCTGGCACTCTCACGCAGAAACCGGGCACGCGGTCGCAGCAGTGTTCCGTTGCTGCGCTGCTCCAACACATGGGCAACCCAGCCTGCACTGCGCCCGACTGCAAACAGCGCTGCGGCGGCCTCGCTGGGCAAGCCCAATGCGCGGCAAAGCACCACTAGGGCAAGCTCCTGACGCGGCAGCAAGGCAGTGCTTGCGCGTATGTCATCGATGAAGCCGAAGATAGCTCGCATCGCGCAGCTGTCACTGCTGCGGGCGCGCGCCAGATCCAGTAATAGGGCCGCGCGCGGGTCACCCTTTGGATAGAGCGGGTGGTCAAAGCCTGGCACCCGTTGGCCGGCGGTGTGCATTTTGTCGGCACGTTTGGCCAATACAGATTTGGATGCCGGGTGGCCGAGAAAGGCGTCAACGCGGCCATACATACCTCCCACATCGACGCCGGAGGTGGCACACAAGGCGGAGGCAATGCAGTTGTACAGCGTGCCGCCGCTGGAGGCCACCACGCGTGCACTGAGTGTTCCGGGCGGCAACTCATGGTCGGCCAGCAGAATCAGCACTGAGCTCAGTGCATCGCGATTGGCCGCGCTGGCATCCAGTGCCAAAGATTGCATTAACCCGTCCACCAGGCCTTGCCCTTTTTGCAGAGGCCGGAATGTGCGGTGCGGGCCGATAAAGCCGCAGCAGCCGACCAGCGTTTGTAATATTTCCCGCGCTGCGGCCAACGTATTGGCCTGGTCCGGTTGCAGCGCCTGCGTGGTGCGTCGCATGCCCAGCATCAGAACCACCATGGAGAACACTTCGAGAAGGTTGTTACCCGCGTCCAGCGTTCCCAGCGTGTGCAATAGCTCCGCAAGCTCAGATGTTGAAGGGGTCACCGGCCATGCCTTTGCCTTGGATGCCGGTGCCGCCAGTTTGCCGCTCCACAGCAACTGCGCTACCTGTTCAAACGCAAGTCCGCCGTGCACCAGGTCAATCGCGGGGTGGCCGCGGTAGTGCGGCCCCCGGTCCGTGATTTCGGTGATGGAGGTTGCGAAGATAGGTTCACCCCAGTTCATAGCCGACGCGGCGACCGGTCCGTGGCCGGAACGCGCAAGCGAGCGGCTGCTGACGCGGGCCACGTCTTCACGCGAATAGAGTTTTTCCTTCTGCCCCTTTTGCGCAACGCTGCGAATCCAGCCGCGGCTTACATAGGCATAAAGGGTTTGCGGCCGCACTTTCAGCAGGGCCATTGCTTCGGTAGCGGTTGCGTAGTCGGTCAGCATTGTTTGTGTGGGATCATGCGCGCTCTACAGCCCATGGCTATGAGGGGAAACCAGCACCGAACGTCGCGCGCCAGTGGTCAGTAAATGTGCGAATAAAGGCTCAAAACCGTTATAGTGTGAAAGGCTGAATTTCAGCACTTCGGTTCGGATACAGGCACATCTGGATGTAAGAACAACTGCTTGACAGGGTGGATTTTGAGCCGACAGGCGTGGTCTGCACTTACAGCGGATTTGCGAATCTGCAGGACATTTTGGAAGCCGTTCAAAAGTATTTGATGCATCCCGATTGCAGTCGTTTCAAGTACATCGTGCACGACCTCTCCAATGTCACCTTGTTTGACTTCAAAGAAGTGGAGTTTGAAGGTCTTGTCACTTATGCCATGAAGCATTACCAGGACGCAGATTACGTACCCCGTTGCGCTGTAACGCGCAATGACACAGTACGACGCAGCCTCACCTTGTATGCGGAACTGACGGGGCGGGAATGGATTTTTGTTTCGACATTGTCAGACGCGCGCAACTGGGCTGGTACGGTCTGACTTAGTTGGTATCCACACCCGCATCGTGCAAAATTTTCACGGCCTGCGGCGTGGTGAAAAACTTCAGCATGTCGCGCGACGCTGCTTCGTGTGCAGCCTTGCCTGACAGGCCCGCTGCAAACCCGATCCAGGTTTGCAGCTCGGCGGGAATGGTGCCTAGGTACTGCACGCCTTTCACGCCCGAGATGCGGGATGACACGACCACCACCATGTCCGCCTCGCCGCTGGACACCACCTCAACGTTGTATTCGGCGGGCATGGGGCGCATTCTGGATTTCATTTCCTCGGCAATGCCCATGCGCTCCACAAGACTGGCAAAGTATTTGCCGCTGGCGCCTTCACCGGGGTAGGCCACGCCGTTGTAACTCAGCAGCGTGCGCTTGAAGGCGTCCACGGTGGAAATGTCGGGCTTGGGCGCACCTTCGCGAATCGCTGCGCCAATGCCTGCGCGCCCCAGCACCGTGCGTGTGTTGCCGACCACGCGGCCTTGTTCAATCAATGCGTCAAGTACCGGCGGGTTGAGTACGGCTACATCAAACGCTTCGCCGCCTTCTATGCGTTTCTTCACACCGGGATTGACCTCAAAGTCCACCGTCACCTTGTGGCCGCTGATG
The DNA here is from genome assembly GCA_947373605.1 of Comamonadaceae bacterium. Taxonomy (GTDB): domain Bacteria; phylum Pseudomonadota; class Gammaproteobacteria; order Burkholderiales; family Burkholderiaceae_C; genus Allorhodoferax. The sequence continues at coordinate 30,675 of CANBYM010000016.1, read as the reverse complement.
CGTACAAACTCCGCGCACAGCGCGGTCACTGCGGCCTTGGCGCCGTTGCCGCTGAGCACTTTGATGTCTTCGGCGTGGGCCGCGCCATGCAGACCCAAGGCGCAAGTCAAAACCAGCGCTAGTCCGCCAGAGCGGAAAATGCGGGAGAGGATTTTCATGCTCAGCCTTCAGGAAAACGCTGTTCCCAGGCTTCCACTTCGGCCAGACCCAGCGCGCCGTTGTACTCAGCGCTGCTGAACATGCGCGCCCTCGCTGCTTGTGTACTGCCGTCGCGTTGCAAGGTCGCTAACGCCTCGCGCATCGCAAAGCCCACGCTGCTGCGAATCAGGCCGGGGTAGATGGCAATGCCGATGCCGTGTTGGTGCAAGTCGTGACTCTGCAAGTCGGTCAGCGCGCCACCGGCATCGATGTTGACCATGCAGGGAATCCGGATGGCGTCGGCCACGCGGCGTATGTCGTCCAGAATGCCTTCGTGGCCTTTTAGCTCCACAAACACGGCACCGGCTCCTGCGCGTTCAAATGCCTGCGCACGCCGGATGGCCTCGTCCAAACCCAGCGACGCGGCACTGTCCGTGCGGCCGATCACCAGGAAGTGGGCATCGCTTTTGGCCTCGGCGGCTGCTTCAATCTTCGCCACAGCAGCGGCAAACGGTAGCACCGTGCGCGCACCGGGCAACTGCGCGCAACGCTTGGGGGAAATCTGGTCTTCGATGTGAATGCCACAGACGCCCGCCGCTTCAAACTCTGCCACTGTGCGGCGCACATTGACCAACCCGCCGTAGCCGGTGTCGGCATCACAAATTAGGGGAATGTCGATGCAGGCCGCCACATTGCGCGCGTGCGCAGCAATCATGCTCAAGTCCACCAGTCCCACGTCCGGCCTGCCCAGCAAACAGGCGGAAACGCCATTGCCGGTCACGTAGGCGGCCTCGAACCCGGCTTGCGCGACCAGTCGCGCGCCATAGCCGTCGTAAATGCCTGGCGCAATCAAGGCCGGTTGCCCGCGTCCGGCCTGCGCAATTCGCGCCGCCAGTTGTGCGCGCAATCGGGCTGCTTTGTTCAAAGGGTTGGTGCTCATCAGGCAAGTTCCCAGTTCGGGTGTTTGGCCAAAAAGGCAATCAGCCCGCCGTCGCGCAGGATGGCGCGCACCGCCTGCGGAATGTCCGGCAAAGTACGCGCCAGCGTGATGCCTTGCACGCTTAAAAGGTGTGCGTCCAGGTCCAGCGTCAGCGAATCACCGTTTGCAATACCGCTGGTATCGCTTTCCACAACCAGCAGTCCGTTGTTAATTGCGTTGCGAAAAAACTGCCGCCCGAAGGAGGGCGCCACAATTGCCGCCACACCAATGCGGCGAAGGATATGCACCGCCTGTTCGCGCGACGAATTAATACCGAAGTGCTTGCCCGCCACAATGATGCCGCCGCTCTGAAAGCGGCTGGCAAATCCCGGTGACACCGATTCAAACGCCTGCGCCGCGATAAAGGCGTCGTCTTTGCCCGGCAGGTATTTGCCCGAACAATTCAGGTCGGTGTTGACATCGTCGCCCAGCACATAGGCTGTGCCGCGGGTCACACTGTTCAAAGTTTCAGACATGTGCCGCCTCCTCATGCGCAGCTTCCCATTGGCCGCCCGCTACAGTGCGCGGATCGGTAATAAATCCGGTAAGTGCCGACGCAGCCACGGTGGCCGCCGAGCCCAGCCAGATTTCGGCATCGTGGTTGCCCAGCCGCCCCTTGAAGTTGCGGTTGGCGCTGGAGATGACGACCTCACGGTCGCCCGGAATCAGGTGGTTGGTAATGCCCACGCAGGTACCGCAACCCGCTGCTTCAAACGAAGCCCCGGCCGCTGTGAGCGATTCGATCAAACCCTCGCGCAGCGCCGCCAGATAGATCTGGCGGGATGCAGGGGTCACGATCATGCGCACGCCTTTGGCAAGGCGCTTGCCTTTCAGGATGGCGGCGGCCTGCCGGATGTCATCGAGCCTTCCATTGGTGCAGGTGCCGATCAGCGCGAAGTGAATCTTCTGGCCCCTTACATCCTGCGCACTGACAATGTCATCCACCGCATCTTTGCGGGCCACTTGCGGAGCGAGTTGATTGGCATCGATTTCAATGCACTCGACGTAGCGTGCGCCGGCATCGGCCGACACGGCTCTAGGCGGCTTGGCGCCGTGGGCAGCCAGCCATGCCAAAGTCTTTTCGTCGGCTTCCAGCAGCGCCGCTTTGGCACCCAGCTCCGCCGCGTGGTTGGACAGTGTCATGCGGTCATCAATCTCCATGGCGCTCACCGCAGAGCCGGTGTATTCAATCGCCCGGTAGTTCAGGCCCTCGGCCCCGAAGCGGCCCAGCATGTGCAAGGTAATGTCTTTGGCCCAGACACCGGGTTGCAGGCGTCCGTTGATCTGCACCCGTACGGACTCCGGTACCCGCAGCCAGACTTTGCCGGTTGCCATCACGGCCGTCACGTCGGTGCCTTCAATGCCGGTGCCGAACGCATTGAATGCGCCGTAGGTGGTGGAGTGGGTGTCGGTCCCCACAATCAAATCCCCGCAGGTCAGGTGACCGCCCTCGGGCATGACCTGGTGGCAGATGCCGTCGCCAATGTCATAGAGCACGCTGCCGTGTTCATCGGCAAAGCGACGCATGGCGGTGTGGGTTTGGGCGGCCTCTAAATTGGGCGGGGGCGAATAGTGATCCAGCACCCACGCCGTCTTGCTCGCAAACGGCAGGCGCGGCGCGCCCATCTTGTCGACCATACGGATTGTGTTGGGTGCGCGTGCGTCGTGCACCATGGCGAAGTCCACGTCGGCCACTACGATGTCTCCGGCGTTGACATGCGCCTTACCGGCGTGACGGGCGAGGATTTTTTCTGCAATCGTCTGTTCCATATTTGCGGCTTTCCTTATTCGGCCTTGATGCCAACTTTGCGCACCAGTGCGCCCCACTTGTCGCCCTCTTTGCGCATGTAGCGCAAAGTGTCTTCAGGCGTAGTGGGTGTGGGTTCCAGACCGAGCTTGCGCAACTGCGCGCTAATGCCGGGGTCGTTGAGCGTGGCCACGATGGCCGCGTTGAGCTTTTGCACCACAGGGGCGGGCGTGTGTTGGGGCGCGGCGAAGGCGTACCAGTTCACTGCTTCAAAGCCGGGATAGCCGGATTCTGCCACGGTGGGCAATTGCGGCAATGAGTCCAGCCGCTTGGTGCCGGTGGTGGCAATGGCGCGCAGCTTGCCGGCCTGGATGTTTTGCAAAGCGTCGGAGGGGCTGGAGAAGATAGATGCAAGCGAGCCGCCCAGCAAATCGTTCATGGCGGGTGCACCGCCGCGGTAGGCGACGTGCTGGTTGTTTAGCCCTGCGGCCGATTTCAGCAACTCGCCTGCCAAGTGCCCGCTGCTACCGATGCCCGACGATCCGAAGGATAGTGTGGAGTTGGGCACTTTGCCCTGGGCCACGTAGTCGGCCAGCGTCTTGATACTGCTGCTGGCATTGACCACCAGCACGTTGCTAAACACCACCGCCATCGACAAAGGCGCCATGTCGGTGATGGGGTCGTAGCTCAGCTTGCTCAGGTGCTGATTGACCGCCAGCGAACCGATGGTGCCCAGCATGATGGTGTAGCCGTCCGCGGGCGACTTGAGTAAATAGTCGTTGGCAATGTTGCCACCGGCTCCGGCCCGGTTTTCAACCAGCACGCTTTGTTTGAGCAATTCGCCAAGCTTGGGCGCCATGATGCGGGCTACCGTGTCAGAGCTGCCGCCGGGCGCAAAGCCCACTACCAGTTTGACGGGCTTGTTGGGGAAGGCATCGCTGTCAGCGGCAAAGCTAGGCAGGCTTGTCAGGGACAAGGTGGCGCACAGGGCCAGTGTCTTTAAAAGCAGGCGTTGGGTTGGCAAGTGTTTGTCTCCTCAATGATTTCTTTAGTTCAGCGTACCTTGACCACGACGCGGCCGCGCACCTTGCCTTGCAGCAATTCGCCGCAAACGCGCACCACGTCGTCCAGGCCGATCTCGCTGGTGATAGTGTCAAGCTTTGCGGTGTCCAGATCGCGCGCCAACCGGCCCCAGGCTTCCTGACGGCGCGGCTGTGGCGACATCACGCTGTCAATGCCGTACAGCGTAACACCGCGCAAGATAAAGGGCGCCACGCTGGCGGGGAAGTCCATACCACCGGCCAGGCCGCAGGCGGCTACTGCACCTCCGTATTTGGTGGCGGCGCATGCGTTGGCTAAAGTGTGGCTGCCCACGCTATCGACCACGCCGGCCCAGCGTTCTTTGGCCAGTGGCTTGCCGGGGTTGGAGAGTTCATTGCGGTCCATCACCTTGGCCGCGCCCAAAGACTCCAGAAACGCCGACTCCTGCAAGCGCCCGGTGGAGGCCACCACGATGTAGCCCATTTTGGACAACAGGGCGACAGCCACGCTGCCCACGCCTCCGTTGGCACCGGTCACCAGCACCTCACCATCGGAAGGCTTGACGCCATGCTTTTCTAGCGCCAACACGCACAGCATGGCGGTGTAGCCCGCAGTGCCGATTGCCATGGCCTGACGGGTGCTGAATTGCGCAGGCAATGCAGTCAGCCATTCGCCTTTGACACGTGCTAGTTCAGCCAGACCGCCGCAGTGCGATTCGCCCACGCCCCAGCCATTGAGCAACACCTTGTCACCGGCTTGCCAATCGGCATGGCTGCTGGCGGTCACGGTGCCTGCAAAGTCGATGCCGGGCACCAGCGGAAAGCGCCGCACGACCGGAGATTTTCCGGTTACTGCCAGCGCGTCTTTGTAGTTCAGGGTGGACCAGTCCACAGCCACGGTGACGTCGCCCTCGCCCAGCACCGCGTCATCAATGTTTTGGTGGCTGGCGTGGTAGCCGGTGTCGTCTTTGGTGATCAGAATTCCAGAGAACATAGTGCTCCTTTTGTATTTATGGATGTGCATGGATGCCCGCTTTGCGCGCGCATTCGCGGATCGATGTTATCGGTTGTGCGCCATCTCTGCAGGCGGCGGAATATGATCTTAGGCTATGACCCAAGACATTTACAGTTATGAGCCCCGCAACGGGCACGGCCTGCCGCATGATCCCTTCAACGCCATCGTGGGCCCGCGTCCGATTGGCTGGATCTCCAGCTGCAGTGCGCAGGGCCAGCCGAATCTGGCGCCCTACAGTTTTTTCAACGCATTCAACTACGTGCCGCCCATCGTCGGCTTTTCCAGCGTGGGTGAAAAAGACACGGTGCGCAATGTGCAGGCCACGGGCGAGTTTGTCTGGAACCTCACCACGCGTGAACTTGCCGAGGCCATGAACCAGACCTGCGCGGCGCTGCCGCCCGAAGTCAATGAGTTTGAGTTTGCCCATCTTGCGCCTGCGGCCAGTCAAATCGTCAAGCCGCCCCGGGTGGCGGCCAGCCCGGTGGCGATGGAGTGCAAATTAACCCAGATTCTGCAGCTGCAAACTGCTGCCGGTCAGCAGGTGCCCACCTGGGTGGTGTTTGGTGAAGTGGTGGCCGTGCACATTGACCGGCGCTTGCTGGTGGACGGTGTGTATGACACCGCCAACGCCGGTCATATATTGCGGGGCGGAGGACCCGGTGATTATTTTTCAGTAGGTCCAGAACAGCTCTTTCGCATGTTCCGGCCGCGTTAATTTTTGGAGATACGCAATGGCATTTTTTAAAAAGTACAACGGAACCACCAATGCGCGTCTCTTGCGCGTCGAGCGCGTCATCTGGGCGCTGATTTACGGCGGCTTGCTGACGCTGGTGCTGTCCTACTTTGCCCATGAAAAGCAAGGCGTCGACGTCACTTTGCTGCAGATCATCGGCGGCCTTGCGGTGGCTGCCGGTGTCGTGATGGTGTTTGTGCGCTCGCGTTTGCATGAGGAGCGCTGAGCGTGGAGTTCAACATCAACGGCAAACCGGTGCAGTCCGACGCGGATGCAGCCATGCCCTTACTGTGGGTCTTGCGCGATGTGCTGAATATGACCGGCACCAAGTTTGGTTGCGGTGTGGCGGCGTGTGGCGCCTGCACAGTGCATGTGGATGGTCAGCCGGTGCGCAGTTGCGTGTTTCCTGCCTCAGCTGCATCGGGAAAAAAAATCCGCACCATTGAGTCGCTGGGCACACCCGACAAACCCCACGCGCTGCAACTGGCCTGGATTGCCGAGCAGGTACCCCAATGCGGCTACTGCCAAAGCGGCATGCTGATGGCTGCCGCCGCACTGTTGGAGCGCAAGCCTAAACCGACCGACGCCGATATCGACGAGGCCATGACCAACATCTGCCGTTGCGGTACCTACCAGCGTGTGCGCGCTGCGATTCACCGCGCGGCAGGAGAGTCCGCATGAAGCGCCGCACGCTCATACTCAGTGCGCTGGGGGCCACCGGTGCTTTGGTAGTGGGTTGGGGCGTGATGCCGGCGCGCTCTCGCTTGGGCACCAATGCCACCATGTTGCCGACGGAGGGCGATGTGGCGCTCAATGGCTGGATCAAGATTGCCAAAGACGGCCATGTCATTCTGGCCATGCCGCGCAGCGAAATGGGGCAGGGCGTGCACACTGGACTGGCTGTGCTGGTCGCGGAAGAGTTGGATGTGCCGCTTTCCAAAGTGAAACTGGAGCAGGCCGGGCCGGACAAAATTTATGGCAACGTGGCCATGTTTCTGGGAGCCTTGCCGTTTCACCCGCTGGAGGCCGAAGTCGAAAGTCCATCGACCGGCGTTAAGCTCGGGCACTGGATGGTGGGCAAGATTGCCCGTGAGTTGGGTATCAGCGTCACTGGCGGGTCGTCCAGTTTGAGCGATGCGTGGGAGCCGCTGCGCATGGTAGCTGCGTCGGCGCGCGCTGCACTTGTAGGCGCTGCCGCCAACCAATGGGGTGTTGCGGCCAACGAAATTTTGGTGCAGGACGGTGTGGTCCGACACGCCAGCGGTAAGTCAGCGCACTATGGCGAGCTGGTCGCGGCGGCGGCGGCGGGCACAGCGCCACAGACCGTTGCGCCCAAAGATCGCAAAGACTGGAAACTCATCGGCAAATCATCGCAGCGGCTGGACATTCCCGCCAAGATCAATGGCTCCGCGCAGTTCGGGCTGGACGTGCGCGTGCCGGGCTTGGTGTTTGCATCGGTGGTGATGTGCCCCATGCTGGGAGGTACCGCCGCGTCCATCGACGCCAAAGCGGCGCTGGCGATGCCGGGCGTGGAAAAACTGGTGGCGTTGGATGCGCTGGCGGGCGCCACTGCAGGTTTTGCGGTGGTGGGCAAAACCACCTGGCATGCCCGTAGCGCTGCCCAAGCGGTGCAGGCCCAATGGACGCAGCGTGCGGAGGGCCCGCTGGACTCCGGGCGCATCGCGCAGGACCTTACCGCCAGCCTGAAGGCGGAAAGCGGATTTACGTTTTATGAAAAAGGCGATGCCGCCAAAGCCGAAGGTGCTGCGGGCCGGCTGCTGGAGGCTACGTACATCGCACCCTATCTGGCCCATGCCACGATGGAGCCGCAAAACTGTACGGCACGCGTGGCAGATGGCAAAGTAGAAGTCTGGGCACCGACGCAGATGCCGGGCGCTGCACGCGCCGTGGCCGCCAAGGTCGCCGGTGTGGACGAAGACAAAGTGACTGTGCATGTCACGCTCTTGGGCGGCGGTTTCGGGCGGCGACTGGATGTGGACTTTGTAGCGCAGGCGGTGCAGGTTGCTATGCAATGTAGCGGGCGTGCGGTACAGGTGGCGTGGTCGCGTGAGGAAGACACCACGCACGACTTTTATCGCCCCATGCACATCGCGCAATTGCGAGCGTCCATCGACGCGCAGGGCAGTGTGAACAGCCTGCGTATCAAGTCGGCGGGGGACGCCATTTCGCCGCGCTGGATGGCGCGCACCTTGCCCGCACTGTCCGGGCCGTTCGATACACCGGACAAGACTACGGCAGAAGGACTGTTCGATTTACCCTACGGTTTTGCCAACCAGCACATGGCGCATGTGGCCACGCGCTCGGGCGTGCCGGTGGGATTCTGGCGCTCGGTGGGCCATTCGCACAACGCGTTTTTCTCGGAGAGCTTTATCGATGAGCTGGCCCACGAGACGAAGCACGACCCACTGGAGTTTCGCCGCGCCTTGCTCAAAGACGCGCCGCGCTATCTGGCGGTGCTGAATCTGGCAGCAGACAAGGCCGGATGGGGCAAGCCTTTGCCCGCAGGCCATGCGCATGGCATTGCGCTGCATGAATCGTTCAACAGCATTGTGGCGCAGGTCGCTGAAGTTTCCTTGCAAGAGGGCAAGCCCCGCGTGCACCGCGTGGTCTGCGCGGTGGACTGCGGCACGGTGATCAACGCCGAGAGTGTGAAGCAGCAAATGGAAAGTGCTGTGGTGTTTGGGCTGACCGCCGCTCTGTACAGCCGCATCGATATCAAAGACGGCGTGGTGCAGCAGACCAGCTTTCCCAACTACCCTATGGTGATGCTGGCGCAAGCGCCCGTGGTGCAAACCTATTGGGTGGAAAGTACCCGCGCACCGAGGGGGGTGGGTGAGCCGGGAGTGCCGCCACTGGCGCCTGCGCTGTCCAATGCGCTGTTTGTACTCAATGGTAAACGCTATCGCAGCCTGCCGCTAGGCATCTGAGCTTACGGATGAGCTGACTGCCGCCGCGCCACAATGCGGCGGCCATCCATCGTGCCCAGCGCCAGCGCACCATCAGCGGTGAAGTCCCAGCGCGTGATGTCACCCAGCACCTCAAAGAATGCGGCGTCCTGACGACGCAAGGCAGGCGGACAAATTTTGGGCGCAGCGGCGGCGCCCTGTGCGTCCAGCGCAGCGCCTGAACTAAGCGCCGCTGTCGTTTGCACCACCGAAGGATTTGCTGCTGCGCGCAAACGCAAAGTGCCGTCTGTGAACGCATAACTGCCTTCGTACGGATTGCACGAAGCGCGTCCGCGCAAGGTCGCGCCGGGTCCGAATTGCATGCTAATGCGCGAACGGTCCAGCACGCCGCGTGCGGCTATGTCTTGCACCACCCACTCCTGCCCCTGCAATAGACCGATCGGATCACCACCGCAGCCTCGGTAATCGACACCACCAAAGCGCACTTGCACCGTATCCGGGCGCACGATGGCGTTCTGTGCGTCGGTACACGCCTGCTTTGAAAAAGTGGCGGTTAACGCTCCGCCGTTGGTCTGTGCCGTATAGGTGCGGGTCGGTCCGGTCACTTGCGGTTCTGCCACGACGCCCACTACCTTGGGCGGGGGTTCCGGCAGTTGCAAACCGGCGCTGAAGGTGGCGGAAGTGCTGCCGATCTCAAGCGTCCACCCCGGGTTGTAGCCCGAGGCTTGCAAGACTTCAGCCTGTGCGCAGGCGGCTCCGGCAGTAAGACTGAGGCACGTATACGCGAGACAACGGCGAATGGAAAGTGTGAAGTTCAAGCCTCGGAGTTTACAGACCCGAAAGCCAGTGCCCAGCTACTTACTGCGCTTAGCGGCATGGGCTTCGCAAAGTAATAGCCTTGGCCGTAGCCACAACCCATGGAGGACAGCAGGGCAGCGGTGGACGCATCTTCCACACCTTCGGCAATCGACTGCAGTTGCAGGGAGCGTGATAACTCCAGCGCGGATTTGATGATCTGGTAACTACGCTGCGAGTTATGCATTTGCATTACAAAGCTCATGTCGATTTTGAGTGTTGAGAACGGCAGTTGTTGCAGATAGTCCAGACCGGCGTAGCCCGTGCCGAAATCGTCCAGCGCAATGCCAACGCCCAGGGCTTGCAAATGCGCCAGCGTACGTGCGACGGATTGCATATTGGCAATCACAGCGGTTTCGGTGAGTTCAATGCGCAGCGCCTGGGCAGGCATGTTGTGCGTTGTTAGGGCAGCACGCACGTTGTCCACAATGGCGTCGCTGCAAAGTTCCGGCGCTGACAAATTGACGCTGACAAAGCCCTCTTGTGCAGCAGCCCCGAGAGTCTGCGACAGGGCGGGCCAGTCAGTCACTGCGCGGTGCAGCACCCACTGCCCGATGCGGTGGATGAGGCCCGTCTTTTCAGCCAGGGGCACGAATTCGGCCGGGCTGATCAAGCCCATGGAAGGATGGCGCCAGCGCACCAGCGACTCGTAACCGGCCAGCTTTTGCTGAGGTAGCGTGACGATGGGTTGGTAGTACAGCTCCAGTTGGTTGGAATCAATGGCATTGGATAAATCGTGCGCCAGCGAAAGTGTGCGTACTGCGGCGGCATGCAGATCCGGCGGTGCGGGCAACGCTATCGATTGCGCAGTTATGCCGGTAGAGGCGGTGCTATCGCGTCCGCTGGAGCTGCGAAAGCGTTCCAGCAACAAGCGCATCAGGTACTGCACCACCGGGTCAGCGCGTTGCAGCAGTTCTTCGACGTGGGTGCGGTCAATGCGGACCAGCCGGGTGGGCACCAGCGTACGTACGGTTGCGGTGCGGCTCTGGTGGTCCAGCAGCGCAATCTCTCCGAACATCGCACCTTCGGCCAGCACCGCCACGCGCCGCTGCGCGTCACCGGTGCCTGCCAGCACTTCCACGCATCCGCTCTCAATAACGTAGGCCGCCTCGCCGGAGTCGCCGACTTCGAATACGGCGCATTGCGCGGCAAGGTTTTCCCGCTTAAAGCCTAAGTAATCATCTGTCATAGCCATCCCTGACTTGCTTTATGGTGAACCTACTGCGCCCAGCAAACTTTCTCTTTGCCTGCGTACCAGCCGTCAATGTGGTCTTTTGCCACTGCTTCAATCCGGCTGCGCTTGACCTTCATGGTCGGCGTCAGCATCCCATTCTCAATGGTCCAGGGCTCTTTGGCAACGACGATCCGGTAGAGCTGTTCGTAATCTGCCAATCGGGCATTGACGGCGGTCAACAACGTAAGCAAATCGCTTGCCACCCTGGCGCGCACTGCGGCGTCGGCCAGCTGTGGACGTATGTTTTCCGACAACACCACCAGTGCACAAGGTTGCGCCTGCCCGACTCCGGTGACCATGCTTTGCTCTATCAAAGGATCGGCATTGAGCAGGTTTTCAATCGGTGCGGGTGCGACGTATTTGCCCTTGGACGTTTTGAACAACTCTTTGACGCGCCCGGTGATTTTGAGCATGCCGCTGGGCAGGCGCTCGCCTCGGTCACCGGTGTGGAAGAACCCGTCGCTGGTAAAAACTTCAGCATTCAGGTCGGGTCGCTTGTAGTAGCCCACCATTTGACCGGGCGACCTGACCAGTATTTCACCTTCGTCGCTGATGCGAACCTGCACGCCGGGAATCGGCGCACCCACATACCCCGGTGCGTTGAGCGCGAGCGAAGAGGCGTGCGAGCAGGCGTAGTCTTCGGTCATGCCGTAGCCCTCCAGCACGGTCAGCCCCAGACGGCGGTACCAACTGATGAGTTCCGCCGGTATCGGTGCCGAGCCGCTGGTGGCAACCAGAGTCTGGTCCAGCCCGAGTCCCGCCAGCACTTTGCGCGCCACAAGTCCGCTCAAGATGGGTATGCGCAGCAGCAAGTCCAGTTTTTTGGCTGGTATCTTGGCAAACACGCCTTGCTGAAACTTGAGCCACAGGCGCGGCACCGACAAAAAGACCGTGGGCCGCGCACGACGCAGGTCCTGCAGAAAGGTGTCTAGCGACTCCGCAAAAAACAGGCGGCCGCGGCCGTGGATCAGTGACACTCCCTCCACCCAACCACGCTCCAGAATGTGCGCCAACGGCAGGTACGACAACACCCGCAATTCCACCTGGGGATCGATCGAGTTGTGCATCATGGCGGTAATGGCTACGCAGGCATCGGTAGCGCGCGCAAAGCTGTGCATCACCCCCTTGGGTTCGCCGGTGGAGCCTGAGGTGTAGGCAATCAGGCACAAGTCGTCCGGCGCGCGTGCAATGCGCCCTTGCAGGGGCGCAGTGCGCTCCACGATGGCCTCCCACGTCGGGTAATCACTTTTGGGAGCGAGCGGGAAGCTGATACACGGCAGACCCTGCGGCACGGCTGATTGTTGTGCTTCCCAATTGTCCAGTTTGCCGACAAACAGCAGGCTGGCGCCGCTATGTTCCAGCACGTAGCCGACGGTGTGCGCCGTTTCGGTAGGAAAGATGGCCACCGTCGTGCCGCCCGCCATCCAGATGGCCAGTTCAGCCATGATGAAGTGGGCACAGTTTTTGGACAGCATGGCAATGCGTGCACCGGGCTCAAAGCCCTGGGCCTTGAGGTGCGCCGCCATGCGCCGCGCCTGGTCCACGGTTTGCGCCCAAGTGTAGTCAATGACCAGGCCGCCTCCCTGCGGCTGGGTCAAAATAATGGCTTCGCCCAGCGCCGCCTCATGGTCATACACGTAATCCAGTAGCAGCTTTTTATCCGTCATCTTTGTTGTCTCTCCCGTTATATTGATGCCATGCTTCGGCCGGGTGCCAGGACGCTACCCAGGCCGGGAACTCATCCGCCGGCATGGGCCGCGCAATGCCATAGCCCTGCGCCAGATCGCAGCCCAGTTCCAGCAGTCGCGTGCCGTGCGCAATGCTTTCTACGCCCTCTGCAATCACCGTGCGGTGAAAGGCCTTTGCCAGTCCGATAACGCCCTCCAGAATGGCCAAATCGTCTGGATCGTCGAGCATGTCACGCACAAAGCTCTGGTCAATCTTGAGCATCGATACCGGCAAGCGCTTCAGATAGGTGAGCGACGAATAGCCTGTGCCGAAATCATCCAGTGCGAATTCAACCCCGATCGCAGCACAGTCCGCTATCACCTGCGAGACGCCCTCAAAGTCCTGTAACGCACTGGTCTCCAGCACTTCGAGTTCCAGATACCAAGGTGAAACTTGTGGATACTTGTGCAGGACGGTCTGAAGCTGTTCCAGGAAATCGGCCTGCTGCAACTGATCGGCGCCCACGTTGACGCTGACCGGAAGATTCAGCCCTACCGCCTGCCAGGCGGCAACTTGCTTGAGCGCAGCCTCTAAAACCCAGCGCCCAAGGTCGATGGCCAGTGCGTGGTTTTCGATGACGGGTAAAAATAAATTCGGTGCCAGCAGACCTCTTTCCGGGTGGCGCCACCGGATGAGTGCCTCAGCGCCGATGACCCGTCCGCTACGCATATTGACCTTGGGCTGGTAATACAACACAAACTCTTCTTGCGCGATGGCGCGGCGGATGCGCTCTATGCTTTCGTGGTGCCCGCGCATATTGCGGTCCTGTGCGTCGTCGAACACGTGGAAGCGGTTTTTGCCCGCCAGTTTGGCCTGGTACATCGCCTGATCTGCCTGACGCAGCAGTTGTTCGCCATCGACCTCTTCGGATTGGGGATAAAAGGTCACCCCCAGGCTGGCCGACACTTTGAGTTCCTTGTTTTCCCACACTACCGACTTACTGGCCGCAGACAACAGGCGGTTCAGCAATGGCACACAGGATGATGCACCGGACAGTCCGATAAGCACTGCCACAAACTCATCACCGCCCAGACGCGCCAGTGTGTCGCCTTCGCGCAATTCGTGCTTCATGTATTTGGACAGCTCCACCAGCAGGTGGTCGCCGGCCTCGTGGCCGTATTCGTCGTTGATGGTCTTAAATCCATCCAGGTCCAGAAACGCCACTGCCAGTTGCTGTCCGCGTCTTTGCACCATGCCCTGATGCAGGCGGTCAGCAAGCAGTACGCGGTTAGGCAGATTGGTCAGCGGGTCATAGTGGGCAATGTGCTCGAGCTTGTATTCATGCTCCTTAAAGGCACTGATGTCGGAGAACAGTGACACGTATTGCTCTACATTGCCTTGGGCATCGCGCACCGCACTGATGGTTTGCAGTTCGGCAAATATCTCGCCGTTCTTGCGTCGGTTCCACACCTCGCTGGTCCAGTGGCCATTGGTGGTCAAGGCGCTCCACATACTGGAGTAATAGTCTTTGCCCTGGCGCCCGGAACTCAAGAGGCGCGGGTTTTTGCCCAGCACTTCGTCATGTCCGTAGCCGGTAATGCGGGTGAACGCTGCGTTGACATCGGTGATCGTCCCTTTTGCATCAGTGATCATGATGCCTTCGCGCGCGTGGGTAAAAACGCTGGCCGACGTCATCAGCCTTTCGCGGCTGCGCTCGCGCTCAGTGATGTCGCGCGAAATACCCAACACGCCCATTACCCGCCCACGCGCGTCAATCATGGGTGCTTTGGTGGTTTCAAACAGACCGCGGTACCCGTCGGACTTGAATAGCAGCCATTCCTCGTTGGCTATGGGCTTGCCCGTCTGCATGGCGAGTTGGTCATGATCACGAAATGACTGCGCCAGTGCTGCGTCGACAAAGTCAAAATCGCTGCGGCCAACAATTTGCGCCTCGGCTGCGCCGAAAAACCGTTCAAACGCCGGGTTGCAAGACAAATAAATGCCCTGTGCATCTTTGAGCCAGATCAGGTCCGGAATGGTTGCCAGCACGGTGGCAAGCCGGCTGCGCTCGAGCTGAAGCGCCCGCAGCGGTGCGCGAACGCCTTCCACAAACACTGCGCGGTACACCATGAAATACGCAATATCTTTGTAGACATGGCCCAGCAGGTTAAACACATCGGTCACGTCTGCGTACAAGGTCAAATACATTTCAGCCAGCCCTTGCACCCAGGCGGCAGCGGCCAGCCACTGCCAGTCGCGCTGCCCGCTTTTCAGGCTGCGCCGGTATATAAGCGCGGCGGCAACCACATACATTACCACGCTAAGGTATTCGCCCCCCACTTTGAACGCAGTCAATCCGCTGCCGTTGATAAAGGTGCGCGGTAAATACGCAGCTTGTGTCAAACCGACAAACCATACTGCCGCAGTTATTGCAGCAATGGCCGCCAGAAAGCCATAACACTGCAGTGCTGTCCAAGTGGCAGCAGGCAAAACGGCCACTGCCAATAGCACGACCGCAGCCATCCAGCGGGCGGCGAGCCAGAAGTTGATCGCCTTCTCCAAATTATTGGGCGTGATGAAGTCGGGCATGCCGACAAAGGAAAGGGTATGCGCCAGATCAATGACGCAAATACCCAAAAAGCCTACGCCCAGCATGATGCGGTGATTGCTGCCAACCTCAAAGCGCAAGTTCCAGGCCAGCGCAAACACCATGACCGAGACCGCCATCGACGCAAATTCCAGCACCATGTGCAGCGCCAGATAGTCATGTTCCATCGTAAACAGCTTGCCGCGCGGCATCAGCCAACCCAACAGCAGCAACGTACTCAGCACTGCAACCCAAACAATCGGGCTAAACCGCAGTGCAGGCTTGCCGTTGATACTGGCATTGATATTGGGCATTTAGTGTCGGACGCTGGAGACTGCAACCCATTATGGGAGAAAGGGCCATATGTGCAAGCCCCAATTAAGCCGGACAATAGGCCGATGAACCCCGATGCACAGAATCTCTGGCGCGCCCCGCAGTGGGCGTTTGCCATATTGCTGGCCTTGTTGGGAATGCTGGGGCCGTTTTCGATTGATACCTACATTCCTGCGTTTGCCGGCATTGCTCAATCGCTGGACGCCACGCCGCTGCAAATGCAGCAAACGTTATCGGCATATTTGTTTGGCTTTGCGTTCATGAGCCTATTCCACGGGGCTATCTCCGACAGCTTCGGACGCAGGCCGGTGGTGCTCACCGGGTTGACCGTTTTCACCATTGCTTCGATGGGCTGTGCGTTATCGCAAAGCATCGGCCATCTCATCTTCTTCCGGGCGATGCAAGGGCTATCGACCGGTGCAGGCATTGTGGTTTCGCGCGCAGTCATCCGTGACATGTACCCGCCCTCGCAGGCGCAGAAGGTGATGAGCCAAGTCACCATATTTTTTGGTGCTGCACCCGCCATTGCCCCCCTGATGGGCGGCTGGCTTTTGCTGCACAGCAGCTGGCACGCCATCTTCTGGTTTTTAACCGGCGTGGGTGTGGTCTTGTGGATTGCGAACTACCGCTTGCTGCCCGAAACTCTGCATGCCTCGCAGCGTCAGCAATTCAAGGTCAAAAACCTGCTCGCAGGGTATTGGCAGTTGGGCTCGGACCCGCGTTTTTTTCTGCTGGCGCTGGCCAGTGGCATCCCGTTCAACGGCATGTTTTTGTATGTGCTGAGCGCACCGGTTTTTCTGGGTGAGCATCTGGGGTTGCCGCCGGAGCATTTTTTCTGGTTCTTCCTGCTGACCATAGGCGGCATCATGTCCGGCGCATTTGTCAGTGGCCGGGTAGCGGGGCGGCTCACACCCAAACGCCAGATCCGCAATGGTTTTGTGGTTATGCTCTCCATCGGGTTGTTAAACCTCGCGCTCAATTACTTTTTCAAGGCCGATGTGCGCTGGGCGTTGTTTCCCATCGGCATATTTGCGTTCGGCTGGGCCATGATGGTGCCGGTCGTCACGCTGCTGGTGCTTGACCTGCACCCTGAGCGGCGCGGCATGGCGTCGAGCTTGCAGATGTTTGTGGGCTCCTCCGCAAACGGTATCGTGGCCGGCGTGATTGCGCCATTGGTTATGCACTCAACGGTGGCGCTGGCAGCCGCGTCGGTGGGAATGATGAGTGTGGGTTTGTGTGCCTGGTTTTACATGCGCAGCCGTTGGCCCGAAATCGGCCAGCATGTGGTGCGGGGCGAATAGGGCTGCGCAAGGTGGATTCACGGTTTAAAGGGGTTGGAGAATCGGACGTCAGCTGTAAAGGCGGTGTCCGTTAATGTGCCCATAAAGGCCACCAACGCCGCCTCGTCTGCAGCGGACAGATTGAGGCGGATGAGTGCACCGCCCGGGGCGATTAAACGGTTGTCCAGCGCAGGGCCGGCTTGCACGCCACTGTTGTAATGCTCCACAACTTGCGCCAGTGTGGAAAAGCGTCCGTCATGCATAAAGGCCCCAGCCAATGCCACGTTTTTTAGCGAGGGTGATTTAAAGACCGTAGTCTCGCCGGCATCGAGCCCGTTGCTGCGCGAATTGGCGTTGAGTGCAAAGGTGGGCGGCACATGGCAGGCCGCGCAATTTAGGCCAGGTATGACACCGCCCATGAATAAGGCCCGTCCGCGGTTTTCTTCAGCGGTGAGTCCGGGCACATCGGCATTCAGTCCGCGGTTGGGCGCAGTTGCGCTGAAAGTACTGGCATAGCCCGTGTCCCAACGGCTGGCGCTACTGATCATGCTGCGTTCAAACTGCGCCAGCGATTGCTGCATGCGAGGCTCGGTAATGACGCTGTCGCCAAACGCCAACTGAAAAAGCGCCGGGTAATAGGGCAGGGCTTGGAGCTTGGCGATGGCCGCGTCGATGTTGCCGTGCGTTGCATCAAAGCCCATTTCGATGGAATTGATGATGGGCTGGCTGGCCTGCGCCTCCAGACTGGCGGCACGGCGGTCCCAGAAAGCACTGCCCGGACGGAAGTAGCGCGCATTGCCCAGGCGCATGGCGTGGGCGGTGGTGAAGGTCGTGCCTGAAAAGCCTGTACTAAAGCGTGCAGCGTCGGAAAATCCATTGCCTTGTGCGTGGCAACTGGCGCAGGCCAAGGTGTCATTGATGCTGAGGTGCTTGTCATAAAACAGCACACGCCCCAGCGTTGCGCCGGCGTCGGTTACCGGGTTCCCGTCGGGCGTGTTGTCGCGTGCAGCGACAGTTGCATCGTAGTAGGCCGGCAGCGCGGGTGCGGCGTAGTTGTTCAGTGCACCCAGTTGCACATTGAGCACGTTGGCCACGGCTGCCGGTGTGGCAACGGTTACGTTTTGCGTGCTGGCACCGCCGCCGCCGCCGCAGGCGCTTACGATCAGGCATGCACAAAGCGTTATGTGGTTGCAGTGTTGAATAATTGTTTTACGCATCGCGCGGTCCTTACGTTGTATGAAACGATCGTAAGTACAAGCCTGCGCCAAAAAATGACATCTTTGTCATGCAATTGACATGTGGCATGACGCACCGCCGGTGTCGACTCCGGCACCGCTTCAAAAACCGTAATAAGCCCCCGTCCCCAGACTGGAGGACGTGCCCTCAAATCCCACAAACACTTTGCGCCCGTAGAAAAATGGCAGGCCAGCGTCGAAGGCGGTGGTATCCCCCAGGGTGCCGCCCAGCTGCGGGAACACATGGGTGTCCAGTGCAAATACGGGAGCGCTGACAGTAAAGCTGACTGACTTGCTCACGTTGTTGCTGCCTTTAAACGTGCCGTTAAATGGAGCTGGATTTGCCGGACAGTAAAAGCCGGTACTTACGTTATTGACATTTACGCATTGAACCAGTGCAGTGTCAAAGAACAGTCCATTGGAGCCAGTATCCAAAAAGCTTGCTGGCATGGTCAAGGTGTTCAAAGTGGCGGTGAAGTAGCCGTTGTTATCGAGTTGCAGAAGCACGGCGCCTGCCGAGCTGTTATTGCTTTGGGTATCTACGCCGAACACGATGGAGCCTTGCAGAGTCGTCGCGCTAACCCCGCCATTGGTGGTAACTGCGGGCAGCACAACGACCAGGCCGTTGTTATCGCCGCTAAACAGCGGCACTGGGTTTTTGACTTGCTTGGCCAGTGGTGCGGTGCTGGGTGCCGTAGCGGTGCAACTGCCTGCAGTATTCGTGTTGGTGCATTCGTAGTATCCCGAGCCGGAAACATGCGATTGGGATGTGCAAATTGCGCCGCAATCTTGTTTCATATATCCGACACCCAAAATGCCTTTTGCGCCTAACGCCGCAGCGTCGTTGGCTGAAGTGCCCGTTACTTTGGTGATGCCCGTGCCAAATGAGCAGGTGGTGGAAGTAGTGTTGTAGCCGGACGCAGATGCTATGGAACTATCCGCTACTAACTGCATCGGTATGTTGGGCGCCGTTTCGCTGCCCAGTTTTACATCGGCACTGACCACAGGGCCCCAGGTGAAGCTGTTATCCAAAAACCTGACGCAGTTCAGCAGGGGATTACCGGTAGCGCCGGTGAGCCTGGGGAGACTTTGCGGACTTAGCGTGGTCAATGCCGAGGCAAGCACCCGCAACCCGGAGGAGCCGGTGTCTACCAGCACATGGTCTAGCGTTTGACAGTTGGATGTGCCAGGCGCGCAAATTGTTACATCGGTGAACAGGCGATTGGCCTGGTAGGTCGAACCTGCCGGACCACTATCAACGGTGACAGTAATCACGTTAGGCGAAGTGATGGTGGTCGTGGACGAGCCGCCACCGCCGCCACCGCCACACGCAGCCAGTAACAAACTTGCACACAGGCTGGCCAGAAAATTCGCGCTACTGCTCGGCGCCCGCAGGCGCAGTACGTTAAGGAAGCACATCACTGATAGACACTCCGCTGGGGATCAGGTCGGTGGCGTAGGCGTAACCGGTGTAGTTGCGCATACGGCCACTGGAGCGCACCACCAATTTGCCGGTGTCTACGCCCACCGGGGTACCGATGTTGCGCGTAGCGCGGCTGGCATCGGTCTGCGTTTTAAAGGCGCTGAAGTAGGTGCCCAGCAAACTGTTGAGGTCGGGCATAAAAGGACCTTGCCATGACAGTGCAAACACCAGCCCGGCGGGTGTGGCGTATTCCGAAATGGTGGTGCCGTTGTCCAGCACGGTTTTGCTGACCGTGTAGCTGCTGGCGGATGTAGTCGTGGGTGTGACTGCTGCTTTTGCACTCACTAATGCACCCGTGGACGCACCCGTGGTGGTGCCGCTGGCGCGTGCCGTACTGCCGGGCGTCGTGCTGGTGCCTGGCGGCAGGGGCTGACCCAGCGCGGCCATGGCGTTGTGCGCCCATGCCACACACAGGACGGCCAAGGACAAGGCGCGACACATCCGGGCGGTGAGGGTAGGGGGGATTTTTTTTAAAGACAGGTTCATTGGTATACCTTGTTGTTATTTTTTTGCATTATGAATGCTGGCCTCCGATCCGGACGGCATGCATAAAATTTTTGCCAAAATTTACGACCGCATTTATACTGGTTAAAAATACAGTAATAAATTGGAACCCTTGCCATGCTTGCGTTAGCGCACACTTCCAGTCCATCCTTGGAAGACATTCATGCTGATGTCTGGCACGCGCACGCCTTGGGGCAATCCACACTGCCGGTGCATTCCACAGGCGACGTTGGGCTGGACGCGCAGTTGCCTGGCGGCGGCTGGCCGGTGGGCGCCATGACCGAAATTCTGCAAAGAAAAGGGGTACACAGTGAGTGGCGTTTGCTGTTGCCCGCACTCTTGCACTGCGCCACGGTGGTCTTGGTAGGGGCACCTCAGGTGCCGTTTGCACCGGCACTTGCCGCACAAGGACTGCGCACGCAACAACTGCTGTGGGTCCGGGCTTCGGACCCGGCACAAAGCCTGTGGGCCAGCGAGCAGGCCCTGCGCTGTGCAGATGTGGACGCGGTACTGGCCTGGCTGCCGCACACCGGTAAGGCGGGTGCGCGCTCCGATCAACTGCGTCGCTTGCAGATGGCGGCGGCGGGGCATAGCAAACTCTTGTTTGTCATGCGCCCCGCATCAGCGCAGGCAGAGGCCTCGCCCGCAGTGCTGCGGCTTTTGGTGGATGTGCAAAGCAGTCATGCGGGGCCTGATGCCCTGTCGGATGCTTTGCAGGTCCAGGTATTCAAGCGCAAGGGGCCGCCCCTGACAAGTCCTTTGCATGTGGGTGCGCGCACCTCGCGCCTGCGTTTGCTTCTGGCGGCGTCTCAAAACCATGCACTGGATCGCACTGCGGCCTGCTCCTGAGCCGCAGCGCACCCCCGACGATGCAGCAGCGCTGGTGGATGTGCACACCGCGCTGGCCTGGTCGGCGCTGCAGTTCACGCCCATGGTGGCGCGTGTGCAAGACGCGCTGGTGTTGGAGGTGTCGGCCAGTGTGCGTTTGTTCGGCGGGCGTGAAGCGCTCTCTAACGCGATGCAAACTAGCTTTCGCGCCATCACTGCGCCGCTGTACCCGCAGGGCGGCGATTTATGGCTGGCCCGAGGCGAAAGCGCTTTGTTGGCGCTCGGGCGGTTGTGGTGCGGGCAGTCCGATGCCGACATCAACAGTTTGCCCCTGCACGCACTCGTTGCCGCACGCGCACACCTGCCAACGCTGACTCGGCTGGGCTGCAACACCTGGGGTCAGTTACGCGCGCTGCCACGCGGTGGTTTGGCGCGGCGCTTTGGTGCGGAGTTGCTCGGTGCGCTGGACCGGGCGTATGGTGTTGCGCCCGAGGTCTACCCGTGGTGCACTTTGCCGGAAGTGTTTGACGCGCCGCTGGAGTTATCGGCCAGTGTGGAGTCGGCGTCGGCCCTGCTATTTGGCGCACGCCGTTTGCTGGCGCAGTTGCAGGTGTGGCTGCGTGTACGCCAGCGCGGGGTGCTGGCGCTTGAACTGGTGTGGGAGTTGGATGCGCGCCGCTCCAACGCGTTGCACATTGATGCGCACCACAGCGGTAACGGGCAGGGCAGCATGGTGCTGCGCACCGCACAGCCCACGCAAGACATGCAGCACCTGCAGCGTTTGCTGGGCGAACAACTCGCGCGCGTGCAACTTCCCGCACCGGTTTTGTATCTGCGCTGCAGAACGCTGCAAACACAGCCGCTCAGTGGCGAGTCTGCGAGTCTGTTGCCCGAAGACGTGCGCACCGGCGACAGCCTGCACCAGACACTGGAGCGCATCACTGCACGCCTGGGGCCTGCTCAGGTGTTGTGTGTATGCAGTCAGGCCGACCACTTGCCTGAACACATGCAACGCTGGCAACCCTGGACTGCAGAAGTCGCCGGTAAAAAAACCAAAGCACCCACTGTGGTGCCCATGACTACGCATAGCAGCGCCGCGCTGTATCCCACCTGGTTGTTGGAAAAGCCGCTCCAGCTCAGCGTGCGCGCGCAGTGTCCGCATTACTACGGTCCGCTGGCCTTGCTGGTGGGGCCGCAGCGTCTGGAGACGGGCTGGTTGCAAGGCACACCGGCCCTGCGCGACTACTTTATTGCACGCAGCGCGCACGCCGGTCTGCTGTGGATTTACCGGGAACGACTAAGCCGCGCAAGTCCGCAGTGGTACTTGCACGGCTTGTTTGCCTGAGTTCTCAGGCAGCCTGAGCTTTTGGTTTAGAAGCGCCAGCCCACGCCCACGCCCACCAGCAATGGGTCTACATTGAAAGTGCCCTTGTTGACGCCGCCTACCGACACATCTGTACCCAAGTACAACTTCTTCACGTCAACGTTAAAGTACATATTGCCCGACAAAGGAACGTCCACGCCAACTTGCAATGCACCACCGGTGCTGCTGCGCTTGACATCTACGCCAGTGGGAAGGTCCACCGAAGTAAATGATGTGTAGTTAATGCCGGCGCCCACATAGGGTTTGAAGCCGTTGGCATTGAAGTGGTACTGCGCCAGCAATGTGGGTGGCAGGTGGGTGATGGTGCCGATTTTTCCGCCCAGTTTGGAGGAGGACAGATCATGCTGTTGCGGAATGGTCAGCAACAGTTCTGCAGCGATGTTCGGTGTGAAAAAGTAGCTCACATCGACATCGGGAATCACCTTGTCGTTGATGCTCAGACCCAGACCTGTAGAGTCGCTGTTGGAGCTTGCCATATTGACTGCGCGCACGCGCACCATCCATGGACCGTCTTTGGCTTGGGCAAAAGCGTTGGCAGACATCAGCGATGCTGCAGCCAATGCAAGCGCAGTGAGTGTTTGTTTTTTCATGGTTCGTACCTCATTAGTAAATAAATCAAATGCCTGAGTTGGATTTCACAGCAGGTACTTACCATGGTTTTTGCGCCACATCAAATGCAAGGCAAGCCGCCTTGGGCGCACCCTTTGGATTGCGCAAAAGATTGATCTAATCGATATTGCGTGTAAAAAGTTTCGGGGTTTGGTGCATCATTACGACATATGACTGACACCACATTACCCCCCGAAAACCGTCCCGAATTGCCCGATCATCTGTCGATCGACGCCCGCAGCCGGCACCATGTGGCTGCGGTGTTTAACTACGACATCGGTATCCGCCTGAATGGCAAAGAGCGCTCGGATGTCGAGGAATACTGCATCAGCGAAGGCTGGGTTAAAGTGCCGGCCGGCAAAACGGTGGACCGCACGGGCCGCCCGCTGCTCATCAAAATCAAAGGCACCGTCGAGGCGTTCTACCGCTAAGGGCTTGTTGCGCGATGGGACATACGGATCCTAGGGATAACCCTATACTGTTTTCCTATGCGCAAACGCCCACCCCCACCTCGTCGCCTGCGTAAGCCGCCACCCGCTTTGCCATTGGGCCATCGCACGGCCAACCTGTTAACGCGGTGGTGGCGTAACCGCCACCTCGCGCGCGCCCCGGCCCCGGTGCAGCCCAGTGTGAGTCTCGCTTTGCAAGGAGGCGGCGCGCACGGTGCGTTTACCTGGGGCGTGCTCGACGCATTGCTGCAAGACCCGCGACTGGACTTTGAAGCCATCAGCGGCAGCAGTGCTGGCGCCATGAATGCAGTGGTCATGGCACACGGCTGGATGAACGGGGGGCGCGAAGGTGCTCGTCTGGCGCTCTCGGATTTCTGGAGTGAGGTGGGCAAGCAAATTCCCGCTTCCATGGTGAGCCACGGCAATGGTGATGCCATCAGCCTTTCGCCCGCGACCAAACTGATGGCAAGTTGGGCGGGCATGTTTTCGCCGGGCAACCTGAACCCGCTATCCATCAATCCTTTGCGAAGCCTGCTGCAAAAGCAGATTGATTTTGAAGCCTTGCGAAAAAACAGCCCGTTCAAACTATTTGTGGGTGCAACCCAAGCCAACACCGGCATGCTGCGCCTGTTTCGCGAGCATGAACTGACGCTGGACATGTTGCTGGCATCGGCTTGCCTGCCGCGCATACACCCCACGGTGGAGATTGACGGGCAACCCTATTGGGATGGAGGTTTCGCCGCCAACCCGGCCGTTTTTCCGTTGTTGCACGAGGCCCACGGCTCTGATGTGTTGCTGGTGCTGCTGGCCCCACATCAGCACAAGGACACGCCGCAAACACCGGACGATATTGATGACCGCATGCGCGAGCTCGGCTTTACCACTCACTTCTTGCGCGAGATGCAAACGTTTGCGCGTACGGCGGCGCTGGCCGGCAATAGCCAGCAACCCTTGGGCGGGCTGGAGCGGCGTCTATTGGCCATGCGTTTTCACATGATTGATACCGAACTGGCTGTGATGCAGCGCAGCGAAACCAAGCTATTGGCGCACACGCCTTTTTTGGAAATGTTGCGCGATCAGGGCCGTGAGCAAGGCGCGCGCTGGTTGGCGACGCACGCCGATGCAGTGGGCTTGCGTGGCACGGTAGACCTGTCCCAGTGGTTGGCCTAATTACCCGGAGCTTTTTGAATCTGCGCCGGTTCTTTGCTGCGATAGCCCTGCGCTACACCGCGCGCAGCCTTGGCCTGCTCACTGGCATACGCCTGCAGTTGTTGCAGGGTCTGTGCAGAAGGTACGTTAGACGCCGCGTTGGCCGCCATCAGCTGCTCAAAGCTGCGCTCGTAGGCGGCGGCCACGGTGCTCTCGATGCTGCCCGCCACCTCGTTAAAGGAGGCACCGCTGCGCCTGTCGCTGTCCAGCAGGGACGCATATTGCTGGCGGATGGCGCGGTCGGTGTCCACAAATTGCTCGATAGCGGCACGCGCGCGCAGTTCTTCGCTGAACAGGTATTTGGGTTGTGGAATATGCAGCACCAGCGCCACCAGCACCACCAGCACCACCACGCCTGCAAGCGCGCGCGATGCCCGCCTAGGCGCACTGCCCTCCGCCCACGGTGGGAGCAATACATGTCCCAGCAACATGCCTGCTAACAACCCGCCGCCGTGGGCCGCGTTGTCTATACCGGTCACCACAAAACCCATGCCCAGCATGATGGCCGTAAACAACACCGAGCCACCGAACAGCCAACGGAACTCCGTGCCATCCACCTGTTTGCGCTCCCGCCACAAAAACACCAACAGCGCACCGTACAGGCTGAATATCGCGCCGGACGCGCCGCCCGATACCGCCTGATTGCCTTGTACGACCAGAGACACCAGATTGCCGATGACTCCGCTACCCATGTAGAGCAACACAAAACGCGTGTGCCCTAACAGGCGCTCCACCAGACGGCCTATGTCCCACAGCGCAAACATATTGAGCGCCAGATGAAGCAACCCGAAGTGAATAAACACGGCGGTGAACAAGCGCCACCACTGACCGTCCTGGGTGGCGGGGCCGAAGTTGGCGCCCCAGGCTAACTGCACTCCGTTGGCGCTGTGCCACAAACCCGCACCAAAGGCCAGCATCACCCCAAAAACGACCGCGTTAATGATCACCAGGCCGGTGGTGACCGGCACCTGACGCGGCTTGCTGCGCATCAGGTCGGTCAGGGCTGGCGTGCTGGAAGAAACATGGGTAGGGGTCAAAGCGGTCATTGCCGAACCATTACACCCTGAATGGTGAGTGGAAATCACACTGCCGATTTGCGCCCCTTGATCAGGCA
The DNA here is from genome assembly GCA_947373605.1 of Comamonadaceae bacterium. Taxonomy (GTDB): domain Bacteria; phylum Pseudomonadota; class Gammaproteobacteria; order Burkholderiales; family Burkholderiaceae_C; genus Allorhodoferax. The sequence goes on along the minus strand of CANBYM010000016.1, from coordinate 5,324 downwards.
CGCTATTGCAAAGAGCTAACTGAATAGAGTTTTATTCGTTTATATTTACTATAAATGCTATGAATTGCATTTTTTTGTTGGTTTTTTTGGATTAAAGCCAATGAATATCAATCTCGGGTTGTGGTTTTAAAAGATGCGTTGGGTAAAATCAACAACCTATGACAATCGCTGGGACGGGGATCAATCAGCGCATCACTTTGCTGAGTCTTTTACTCGGCATGCGTGCGGTTTTCCCCCAGACTAACCGCTTGATGGAGTGGGATATGCGCTAGCTGTTCCATGCACTGTTTAAAAAAACAGTGTATGGTTGAGAGCCTTACGTTATAAGGCTTTCAGCCATGCCATTCGTTTCTTCAGACACAACTCAGAGCGCTTATGCCGAGTTGCATTGCCTCTCCGGCTTCAGCTTTCAGCGCGGTGCCTCACAACCAGAAGAGCTGGTAGAGCGCGCACACCGCCTGGGCTACAGCGCACTGGCTATTACCGATGAATGTTCGGTAGCCGGTGTGGTGCGCGCGCACGGCGAGGCCAGACGATTGGGGTTGAAGTTGCTGTACGGTGCCGAGTTCCGCGTGGCATTGCCGGCGCAGCCGTTCGGCGGTTTGACGGGAGCCAGCTTCAAGCTGGTGGCATTGGCGCACAACCTGCAGGGATGGGGCAATCTGTGCGAGTTCATCACGCTGGCGCGCAGGGCAGCGCCCAAAGGCCGTTACCAGGTGACGTGGCAGCAGTCTCGCTGGGAATTGCTGCAGTGCTGTGAAGTGCTGCTGGTGCTGCCCCCGGATCTGCTGCTGGAGTCGGCAGTGGCCTTGTGCGTGTGCGCCAAGGCATTGTTTGGCGCACATGTATGGCTCGCTGTGACCCTGGGGCTGGGCGCGCAGGACGCGCTGCTTGCCCACCGTGCGCAGCAACTCAGTGCCTTGACCGCATTGCCGCTGGTTGCCAGCGGCAATGTGCACATGCATGTGCGCTCGCGCAAGCCTTTGCACGATGTACTCACTGCGGTGCGTCTGGGCAAGCCGGTAGCGCAGTGCGGCTTTGCGCTCAAGGCCAATGCCGAGTTGCATTTGCGTACCCGTGCGCGGCTACAGGCTATTTACCCGGCAGAGTGGCTGGCCCGCACAGATGTGATTGCGCAGCGTTGCAGCTTTACGCTGGAAGAACTGCGCTACCACTATCCCCTGGAGGCAGTGTTGCCCGGTCACACGCCCGCACAATCGCTGCGCCAGTACACCGAGGAGGGCGTGCTCACCCGCTACCCCGCAGCGCAATATCCGCACGGGGTGCCGGCCAAGGTGCGCTCGCAGATCGAGCACGAGCTGGTCTTGATTGCCGAGATGCGCTACGAGATGTATTTCCTCACCGTGCACGACCTGGTGCGCTTTGCGCGGGGGCGTGGCATCCTGTGTCAGGGTCGGGGCTCGGCGGCTAACTCGGCAGTGTGCTATTGCCTGGGCGTGACGGAGGTGGACCCTTCGCGCATGAATGTGCTGTTTGAGAGATTCATCTCGCGCGAGCGCGACGAGCCACCCGATATTGATGTCGACTTTGAGCACCAGCGCCGCGAAGAAGTCATTCAATACATCTACGAAAAATACGGCCGCGAACGCGCCGCCATCACCGCCGTGGTCACCAGCTACCGCCCGCGCAGCGCCTTGCGTGATGTGGGGCGCGCGCTGGAGATACCTGAGGTGTTGATTACCGCCATGGCCAAAGAGCACCCCGGCATGTACAGCCGCGAGGTTCTGGCAGAGCGCCTACAAGCTGCGGTGCAGCGGGTCGTGGCCAGCGACCCGCAAGCGCCGCTGCCCATAGAGAAGCGCATGCAGTTGTGGATGGATCTGGCGCGCCAGTTGCAGCGCTTTCCGCGCCATCTGAGTCAACACGTAGGCGGCTTTGTACTCACGCAGGGGCCTCTCACCCGGCTGGTGCCGGTGGAAAACGCGTCCATGCCGGATCGCAGTGTGATCCAGTGGGACAAAGACGATTTGGACGCCGTGGGCCTGCTCAAAGTCGATGTGCTGGCGCTGGGCATGCTAAGCGCCATACGCCGCTGCCTGAACCTGATCGGCCAGTGGCGCGGCACGCCCATGCGCATGCAGGATGTGCCCGTCGAAGACAGCGCCACCTACGACATGATCTGCCAGGCTGACACGGTGGGCGTGTTCCAGATCGAGAGCCGTGCGCAGATGAGCATGCTGCCGCGCCTCAAGCCCCGCTGCTTTTACGATCTCGTAGTCGAAGTGGCTATCGTGCGGCCCGGTCCCATTCAGGGCGGCATGGTGCATCCCTACCTCAAGGCGCGCCAGAATCCAGATGCGGTGGTGTATCAGTTTGCGGCGTTAGAAGAAGCCTTAAAGCGCACCCACGGCGTACCTATTTTTCAGGAGCAGGTCATGCAAATAGCCATGGCCGCAGCCGACTTCTCGGCGGGCGAGGCCGACCAGTTGCGCCGCTCCATGGCAGCGTGGAAACGCAAAGGCGGGGTCCACAAGTTCTACGATCGCATGGTGGGCGGCATGCTCAAGAAAGGCTACTCGCAGGAGTTTGCTGACACGCTGTTCAAGCAGATCGAAGGCTTTGGCGAATACGGCTTCCCCGAGAGCCACGCCGCCAGCTTTGCGCTGCTGGTGTATGTTAGTTGCTGGCTCAAGCGCCATGAGCCCGCCTGCTTTCTGGCAGCCATGCTCAACAGCCAGCCCCTGGGGTTTTATGGCCCGGCGCAACTGGTGCAGGACGCGCAGCGCCATGGCGTGCAAGTGATGCCGGTGGATGTGGCGCGCAGCGATTGGGATTGCACGCTAGAACAAGCGCTGGAGTCTGCACCTGTGCAGCACGGGACGCAGGAGCAACCTGCTATTCGCCTGGGGCTACGGCTCATCTCCGGCTTGCGTCAGGAAGCGGCGGGGCGCATCGCCGCAGAGCGCGCCCATGCGCCCTTCCAAAGCACACAAGACCTGGCGCTGCGCTGCACGCTGGACGCCGGTGCGCTCAAAGCGCTGGCAGCGGCAGACGCGCTGCACTCCCTTTCCGGTCACCGCCGCCAGCAGGTGTGGGACGCCTCGGCTTTGCTTCCTGCACCGGCCTTGCTGCGCGGTGTGCCGGTGGATGAAGACGCGCTCCTGCTGCCCGAAGCGCTGGAGGGCGAAGAGGTGGTGTTTGACTACGCGTCTTTGGGGCTGACGCTGCGCTCGCACCCCTTGCTACTGCTGCGCGCTCAATTGCCGCGGAATCTGCTGAGCTCCGCGCAGATGCGTGACTATCCCAGTGGCCGACTAGTGCGCGCCTGCGGCATTGTCACCATGCGCCAGCAACCGCAAACTGCCAAAGGCGTGGTGTTCGTGACGCTGGAGGATGAGACCGGCAGCGTCAACGTGATTGTGTGGAAGGCCGTCAAAGACCAGTTCCGCGATGTGCTCTACCGCGCCCGCCTGATGGCGGTGTACGGTGTGTGGCAGCGCGACGAAGCCAGCGGTGGCAATGTCCGCCACGTGGTGGCCAAGCGGCTGGTGGATTTAACGCCCGTGCTGGGGGAGCTGGCGACGACGAGTCGGGATTTTCATTAGAACTCCCGAGAAGCCTCGACCTTCAGGCCGGGGAGGTCGAGGGCCAGCGCAACGCACTGGTGAGATTGCTGCAAATCGACTGATTGCTGCACCAACCGGTAGAACAACATTTCACGCGACCGGGATGAGCGGCGGTTGAAGCGGAAAGTAAATTCATCAAGGTAGCTGTCAACATGACGCGGATCTACCGCACCTTGGAGCCGAGTTGAACGAGGGGCACATGGCCAACCCATCCTTCACGAGTGGCCCATATAGAGGCGATCCGTCAGCGCGCACGGTCGCCCCGGGTTCAACATTCTCATGAACGAACGACGTTAGTGCGTCGATGGTCGGCCCATCAATGCGTTGCACTGGGATGCGTCCAAAGCCTTTTGGATGGTGCACTTCAACCGCCACGGCGATGGCAACCAAATTGGACTTGTTGTGAGCCTTGGGGCTTGTATTCGCAGGCTTTATGCGCGCACCACGCCTAAGTGAAAGATAAGCCTCATCTATCTCCACTGTGCCAACGAGTTTGTCGCAGTGCTGGCGAACCATTGCACGGCGGAATCGGTGCAGCATTGCCCAAGCGGTCTGATAGCTGCCCAAGCCAAGTACGCTTTGCAATCCAAGAGCGCTCATGCCGTGCTTTTGGCTGGTGATCTGCCACGCTGCGGCAAACCAAACTCTCAGGGGTGTGCTGGTATTGTCAAAGATGGTTCCCGCAGTGACGCTGCACTGATGGTCACAGGACCGGCACACCAGTCTGCGCCTACTCGCTCGAACCAGATCCTCCACCACACCGCAAATCGGACAGCAAAAGCCACGAGGCCAGCGCAGTTTATCAACGTAGGCGGCACACGCCTCCTCAGAAGGAAACTAATCTTCAAATTGCACCCAAGTCTTTGGGTAATCGCGGCCTGCCTCAGGACTGGCGGTAATCATCAATTGATGAGCTGTCCACTGGAGCTAAATGGATAGCCAGTTAATATTCACAGTATGCTTTTAGTCTACAGGTATAGAGTCAAGTCCAATCTCGGGCTGCTGAACAAGCAGGCAAGGGCCGTGAACTTTGTCTTTAACTACTGCAACGACCGCCACAAAGATGCCCTTCGTTTTGATCGCAAATGGCTCAGCGGCTTTGACCTGAACAATCTCACCACCGGGTCTAGCAAAGAGCTTGGCATCCACAGCGGCACCATCAACGCGATGTGCGAGCAGTATGCGAAGTCGCGCTCCCAGAAGAAGCGCCCCTACCTGCGCTACAGTGGTCGCAAGCACCTAGGTTGAGTGCCACGCAAAGGCCGTGACCTCAAAAGCCGCGAGATTCCCGTTGGCGCAGTCATCAAAGACGGCACCAACTTCTAGCAAGACAGCCGAGGCAATTGGTTTCTTAACATCTGAATTGAGGTGGCTGACGTTGTGCAGCGCCCCGTCAACAACGGTGTGGGCATTGACTTGGGACTCAAAGACTTTGCAACCTTGAGCACAGGCTAGAAAGTCGAGGCCACTAGGCTGCACCGAAATGCACAGGCTGGGTTGGCTGTCGCCCAACGTGCCAACAAGAAGCGGCGCGTCAAAGCCATCCAAGCGAAGACGGCAAACCGGCACAGTGATTTTTTGCACAAACTCAGCACCCGCATCGTGCATGAATTTGATTTGATTGCGGTGGGTGATGTATCTGCTGCTGGACTTGCCAAGACCAACCTGGCCAAGTCTGTTCGGGATGCAGGTTGGTCGTCCTTTCGAAATCAGTTGGCGTACAAGGCTGTTAAGCAT
>CANBYM010000015.1 GCA_947373605.1 Comamonadaceae bacterium | reverse complement strand
CATGGCGATGGCACGGGTGGGTGATGGCACCTATGTGCGCGCGTTCGAGGCAAAGCGCAACGCTGCAGAAGCCCAAGGACCCATCGACCTGGCGCATAACATTGCCATTCCCACCCACGACGATGTGGCACTGGCAGAGGCCATGCACGATCTGGCTGGCAATGCCGCGCAGTTGCGCGCCGTGTTGAGCTACCAGAGCGAACACGGTTTACCGCGCCATCGCGAGGATGGAGCCCGCTGGCTTAAGCGCTTCGGCCTGGGCGGCGACAGCAACCGCGTCATGGTGACCCACGGCGCACAGCATGGCCTTGCCTGCGTGTTGCGCACATTGGCAAGACCAGGCGACGCGGTGCTGACCGAGAACCTGAGTTACCCGGGGCTGCAGGCGCTGGCCCGCATGATGCGGCTGCAACTGGTGGGTATTGAGACCGATGACCAGGGCCTGCTGCCGGATGCGCTGGACAACGCCGCGCGAAACATCGACGCCAAGCTGCTGTACTGTGCCCCCTCATTGCACAACCCGACCAATTCCACCATGGGCATGGAGCGTCGCCGAGCCATTGCCAAAGTAGCAGCCCAACACAACCTGCTGTTGATTGAAGATTGCGTACATGCAGCGGCGCTGCAAAACCCCTTGCCCGCGTTGGCTAGCTGGCGCCCGGAGCATTCGTTTTTGCTCTCCAGCTTTTCCAAGGTTATGGGGCCCGGCTTGCGCGTGGGCTATATCGAAGCTGCGCCGCAGTGGCTCAGCAAGTTTGCGGCTGGCATGCGCGCCGACTGCTGGATGGTCGCTCCCCTCATGCCCGAGATCGCCAGTCGCTGGATTGAAAGTGGTGTTGTCGACGTGCTGATCGCCGCACAGCGCGACGCAGTGGCGCAGCGCCTGCAAAGCGCGTTACGCATTCTGCGCACGGTGCCCGGTCTGGAGCATCGCAGCGACGCCGAGTCACCCCTCATCTGGCTGCCCTTGCCCGAGCCTTGGCGCGCCAGCCAGTTCTCCGCCACCCTGCGCCAGGCCGGGGTATTGGTTCGCACCGCCGACCACTTTGCAGTCGGCCGTTCCAGCGCGCCGCATGCAGTGCGCATCAGCCTGAATGCAGCCCGGTCCTTGTCCGAGGTTGAAAGTGGAGTGCAAGCGATTGCTGCGGTATTACAAAGTGGGGCCGGGGGGCAGATGGAGGCTTGAGTGGGCAAGCTTTAATGTACCGGGATGCGCTGCCTCCACCGCAGCATTGAGCGCCACCGCCGAGGTGTTCATAGCCAGCTGGTTGGCCGGACGCGCGCTGTCGGCGTTTTGTTTGAGCTGTGCGCCCAACTGCTCTATGAGCGCTGCCCTTTCTTCCAGTGCGCTGGCTAGAGCGACAAACTCTGAGCCATGGAGCACGCTCTCACCACAGGCCGTGATAGAGCCAGTGTGCTCTTTAATTCCGCCTTGATTGTTCGGCCGCCCAATCCCAAGCACGGTCTGACAATTCGAGCACGCGCTGCTGACCGCCGAATTCGGTCGTCAGCAAACTGTTATCGCTTAATTTATGCGCTTCAATTTCCAATGCAATTTTCAGGTAGGTGTACCAAGGGCCATCTTCTTGAAGCAGCGCATTCTTGGCGGGCTCTGGAATTGCAATTTTTTGTACAACATCTGCCAAATCCTGCTTAAGGATGCTTCCCAGCATGGATACCAATCCCAAGGTAAAGAAATTTCCGGGCATTGGTTCATGGCGTGCATTTGCCAGCAGTTCCAGAAATCGCGATCGCCACAATGCTATTTCTTCCAGCGCGGACGATACTCTGCGTGTACCGGTGTAGCGCAACAGCAATACGGACAATACGCGATAGAGTTCGTCCCGCCCCAGAGTAAGGACCGCTTGCTCGATATTGAGACTAGTCTGGCGATTTGCATACTTTGCGCTCCTCATCAGACTTAGCAATCGGTAGGACAGGCCGACGTCCCCTTTAATGTCGGCCACTACGGTCGAGAGTTCGGCGTCTGAATTGAGCAAATTCATAAGGCTTACCAGGCGAATCACGTCAGGTGGAACGGGCGGACGCATTGGTGTATCCGGCAGAGACTTGCTAAGTGAAAAAGCACCACAAACATAACTGATGCTGCCAAGAAGTGCAGACTCCAACTCCTCTTCGCTTCGCAGGTCCGTAGCAAAAGTTGGTAGGGCCTTAAACGGCTCAGGCAGGTTCTGCCGCACCTCAACCAAAGCGGCTATCGAAGCCTCGCCCTGACGCAGTAATACAAAGTCCGGTGCAAGCTCCAAATTTAACTTGGCGTATTCCAATAAGTGGGGCTCCCAGCCCACCTTGGCTCCGACGGCTTTCAATCTTTGAACAAACTGGGCAAACGCGTTCCAATCCGTATTGGTTTTCACATCTCCTGCATTCAACGTCGGTATGTGTTCGATGCTCACCCATATACCGGCGCAGTCATGCAGAGTCATACCCTGGTCAAGCAAATAAGCCGGAATCCTCGCAAATCCGATCTTTCCTACGTTCACAGCCAAAAGCGCGGAGGTCGTAACGCACGCGATATAAGCAGCGTTTGCTCGTTTATCGGTTGAGTTTTTTAGCCGCTCTATTGCTGTGCCGGGTATGCTGAATTCATACCCTACAACATCTCCCGTTTCAGCTATGACAGGACGACGTGCTCCAATTCCGATCAATGTATTTTGCGCAATAACCGCCGTATTTGATGTGGTACTGGCTTGATTGACGGACACCGTTTGGTCCGGTCGAGCTTCAACCTTCTGCGCACCCTCGGGCTTGGTCGAGACATTTTTGAAAAATAAACGCTGAATCAGTGACTTCACACCCAACCCATCCGAATCTATGTTGCTGCACTAACCCGTTTAAAGCGAGTGCTCGAAATTTTTCGTATTGTGACTCTGATTTCCATTTGAGAGGGTAGTCATCGGTGTATTGATATTGCCCTTGGGCTGCCCTGCGACTAGGTCGGTTCATTTCACTCAAAGTTACACACGTCCGGTGATCGCCTTCGCATCTGGCTTCACCGTCCCGCCACGCTTCCTGTTCAATGCCAGCGGGATAAATCCCAGCACCAGGCCGCCAAAGCCCATGATGTTGGTCAGCATTTCAAAGCTGGTCAGCGCGCTGTAGGCGGCAACGAACACTATGAATGCGCCTCCCAAAAAGGGCCACAGCACGTGGCAGATCTTTTCTTTGAAGCCGCCCTCGTTCAGCTTGGCGCGGTAGTGCCATGGGCAGGCGAAGCCGGCCACTATAAGGCATGGCCCTGAAAGCGCAACCTGACAAAAGAGTTGTGGTTACCGTAAAGATAAATTGGGATTTTTCATGAAAATATTTTTATTAAGAATAGTAAATGTCGAATTGATGTGACCGTCAGCTTGTGGCCTGAATGCCGCCACGATGACGGCAATGGTGAAGGCTGAATGCGGAAGCAGATCCTGCAACCCTCATCACAATAGTTTTCAATATGCCTATCGAACCAAATGCAAATCAGTGGTATTTTCATGACATTATTAATTATTTTTAATATATTTCAACATTTGAAACTGTGAAAAATCCTCATTTTTGGCAGGGGTTGCCTTGCTCGAACTAGGCCCATTTTTCAGGCGCCGCTGGAGCCAGAATGAAAAACGGGAGCCATGCTCCCGTTCATAGTGGTTAGTGCTGCGGTGTGTGTCGTCTAAGGCACCGTAACCGTCACGCCAAACTCCAGCGCCGCATCCATTACCGTACTGAGTTGGTCGTAGGCATAAGTGCTAAACACCAGCATGTCGAAGCTCTCCGCGCTTACGCGGTGCAGGGCGCTCGGCACGTGGTGGGTGCCGGACAGGCGCACTTCACCAACGGGGAACGCGCTTTCGCGCAAGTCCAGCGCGAACAGCTTGTTCAAGGTGGCCTGGCTTTGCGCTCCTTCAATGTGAATGCGGCAGCGCGCGTGGCTGAGGTCGGTCACCGATCCAATGCTGCCGATGACGATCGCGCGCAAGGCTTGCGCAACCGGTGCGCCATCACTTGGCACCACCATGAATTCTTCCGGACCGGTGCGTATAACCAAACCCTGCGCCGTGTTGGCGGTCTGACCGGTGTGCGCAGGGACCGTACTCCATGCGCTTTGCAGCGCGGCCGCGAGTTCGCCGATCCCGCTAATCCAGGTGCTCACCAGTGCGGTGCCCGGTAACAGCGATGCGCTGAGTGTCAGGCCCAGTTGGCCGGCCGCGTTGGGGAACGCTCCTGCTGTGTGGCCCACAAAGGGGCTGCGTAATGCTTCAACCACGATAGCGATCTCCTTGCGGGTCCAGGAAGCAGGGGTCTACAACCTTGAGTTGGTATTGGCGTCCATGCACCGGTGATGCGGCCACGATGGTTTTGCCGATGTGCGCTTTACCTCCTTGCAGCAGTCCCAGGGCAATGGCTTTGCCCACGTGTTTGCTGTAGGTGGTGCTCGTGATGTGGCCGCGCCCGTGGCCTTTGATTTCGTCATCGGCGAAAAACAAGATGGCTCCGTTGTTGGGTGGCTCATTAGCGTCTAGCGCTTCGAGTCCGACCAGTGTGGGCCGGTCGGGGCGTACCAGAACCTCGCTGCGGCGCAGTGCGTCGCCCCAGAACAGTTTGAGCTGGCTGGCCATCTTGCCTGCGCCCATATCGTCCAGTGTGGTGCGGCCATCCATTTCGGAGCCGACCACGTGGCCTTTTTCGATGCGCAACGAGCCGAGTGCCTCCAGCCCGTAGCTTCGCAGACTATTCGGTTTACCAGCTTCGAGAAGGTGGTCCCAGATCGCGCGGCCGAAGTGGGTGGGGGTGTAGACCTCGTAAGCCATTTCCCCAGAGAAGGTGAGTCGGATGATGCGCACGTTGACGCCTTCCTGTACGCCATCCAGCGTGGCGTCCAGCACGCCCATAAACGGGAACGCCTCATCGCTGAAGTCCAGCGCCGGGAACGCTGCGCGCATGACATCCCGCACCTTGGGTCCGGCCACGCTCATGGCCGCCCACTGATCGGAAATGGAGGCTACCGTCACCCGCAATTCGGGCCAAACTACCTGCAACAAGAACTCCAGATGGCTCATCACCCGCGCCGCTTGCGCGGTGGTGGTGGTCATAAAGAATTCGGTTTCGCTAATGCGGCTGGTGGTGCCGTCGTCCATGACTATGCCGTCTTCGCGCAGCATGAACCCGTAGCGCGCTTTGCCCACTTGCAGCTTGGCAAAGCCGTTGACATACACGCGGTTCAAAAACTCGGCGGCGTCAGGTCCCTGCACATCAATCTTGCCCAGCGTAGACACGTCTGCCATGCCCACGCCTTCGCGCACGATGTCCATCTCGGCTTTGTAAGCGGAGGCGAGGTTACTGCCATGCATGTTGTACCAAAGCGGGCGCATCCAGTAACCGGCCTCCATCATGAAGGCGCCGTTGGCCGTATGCCAGTCGTGCATGGCGGTGCGACGCACGGGGGAAAGGTGCTTGCGCACGCTGCGCCCGGCCAAAGTGCCGATGGTAGCGGGCGTGTACGGCGGACGGAATGTGGTGGTGCCGACGTCGGTCACGCCAAGTCCACGCTTGGCCGCCATCAGCGCCAGCGCATTAAGGTTGGACGTTTTGCCCTGGTCGGTGCCCATGCCCAGCGTGGTGTAGCGCTTGAGGTGTTCTACCGACTGGTAGCCCTCCAAATGCGCAAGATCAATGTCGCTGGTGGAGACGTCGTTTTGAAAATCCACAAAGCTTTTGTCGTTGGCCTTGGCGACGACGATGGGCCCCACGCTGTTAAAGCCCAGATAGGCACCGCGTGACTCCGGTGCCTTGGGCACATCGTCACTCAGCGTCTTGCCGCAGAGGGTAACTGCGTGCTGCGCCGCTTGCCAGCCGCTTTGAATGGCATCGGTGACAGTTTGTGTTCCCATCATGCTGCCGGCACCAAAGTGTGCGCGGTCAAAGCCGCCGGGGATGAAGCTCGACAGGTCAGGGCGGAATACGGGCTTAATGCTACGGTGCGAAGTCAGGTGCACCGAAGGCGTCCAGCCGCCGGACATACCGACCACGTCCACCTCCAACGCCGTGCCAAGGTCGCCGGTCTTGCCGCTGGCAAGGTCATAGGTTGCCAATGCACAGCGGTTTACACGGCTTGTGCCTTGCACCTGCGCAATCGTCGTGCCCAACAAGACTTCGACCCCTGCCGCTCTGGCCAGGTCAACGAGGATGGGGCTCGCCTGCTTGCGCATGTCGGCCAGTTTCACCGACGCACCAGCTTGGGCTAGGGCGATGGCGTCGCCATAGGCGGCGTCGTTATTGGTACCGAACATCGCGCGCTTACCGGCGATAACGCCAAAGCGGTTGACATAGGTGCCGATTGCACCGCTAAGCATCACGCCGGGGCGGTCATTGCCTGCAAACATCAGTGGGCGCTCCAGCGCACCGCAGGCCATGATGATGCTCTTGGCGCGCAGCATGTGTAAGCGCTGGCGCGGCACACCGCGGGCCGCATCGGCCACGCCGGGGGCACTGCGTTCAATCACGCCTACCGTATTGCCGTCGTACAGGCCAAATGCCGTGGAGCGATTCAGCATCGTTACACGCGGGTTGGCTTTAAGTTCGACAAGCGCATCTGCTAGCCACTGGGCTTCAGCGCTGTCGACCGCGTGGCTGAGCAAGGAACCGCCGAACTCAAAGTCCTGCTCCACCAGTGTGACGTCCACACCGCTGCGCGCAGCACCCAGAGCGGCGCTCAAGCCCGCTGGACCCAACCCCACCACCAGCACATCGGGAAACCCGTGGTTCCAGTCGTAGCGGTCGGGGTCGGGCAACTCGGTCGCTTTGCCCAGGCCTGCAGCCCTGCGGATGAAGTGCTCATAAAACATCCATCCCTTCAAAGAGGGCATGAAGGTCTTGTAATAAAAGCCTGCAACGAACACGCTGGAAAGGAGGTTGTTCACCGCCATCAGGTCAAAGTCCACCGAGGGCCAGGCGTTCTGCGTGCGGGTAATCAGGCCGTTCTGCGCCTCTAGCACTGTGGCGGCAATATTCGGCTCGGTATAGGCGCCTTCACCCACGGTCAGCAGCGCGTTGGTCTCTTCCACACCGGCCGCCATGATGCCGCGCGGGCGGTGGTATTTGAATGAGCGGGCTACCAGATGTTTGCCATGCGCCAGCAAGGTCGCAGCAACGGTATCACCGGCGTAGCCTGTGAAGGTATTGCCGTTCAGCGAAAACGCTACCTTGGTGTTGCGGTCAATGCGTCCGCCTTTTGCGGTGCGGAAATTTCCTGCCTGGCTCATGCGCTGGCTCCCTTACCCGCCGCGGCCGGGCCGGTCGTGGGAGCGGGGCTGGTGGCACCGATGGGGCGGTCACGCGCGGGTATGACTTCCAGAATGTCGTGTGTCACGGTGTGGCGCTTGACCACCAGCCAGCGGCGGCAGGCCAGCGTGTGCTGCCAGAACTCGTAGTGAATGCCTTTTGGGTTGTTTCGTGTGTACACGGCATCGACCCAGCCATCGTGGTTGGCGGCTTCCAGACCGGGATAAGTTTTGGTGGCGTCACCGAAGTAGCTGAACTCTTCATGGTCGCGCACGCCGCAGTAGGGGCAAGTGATTCTTAGCATGGTGTGCTTTACTGAAGGTGGTTGTAAGGCCCGTAGCCTGCTTCGTCGATGTAGCGCCCCTTTGCAAACCGGTCCATGGTGAAGCCGGCGTTGTAAGTGTGGGGCGCGTCGTTGGCAATCGTGTGCGCGAAGCACCAGCCCGAAGCGGGGGTGGCTTTAAAGCCACCATAGCACCAGCCACCGTTGAGGTACAAGCCCGGCACCGGTGTGGTGGTGATGATGGGGCTGCCGTCGGGCGTCATGTCCATGATGCCGCCCCAGCTGCGCAGCAGGCGAAGGCGCGCTGCAAACGGCACCAAACTCACCAGCCCTTGCATGGTCTCGCCCACGTTGGCCAAGTTGCCGCGTTGCGCATACGAGTTGTAGCGGTCAATATGTCCGCCGAACACCAGGCCGCCTTTGTCCGACTGCGATACATAAAAATAGGTGGCCGACCAGACCACCACATGGTTCACCACTGGCTTGATGGATTCGCTCACAAAGGCCTGCAACACATGGCTTTCAATGGGTAGCTTTAGGCCAGCCTTTTGCGCCAGTACCGAGGTGTGTCCTGCCACGGCAATGCCCACCTTGCCGGCACCGATGTCGCCGCGTGTGGTCTTGACCCCGACGATTTTTTCACCGGCCCAGATGTAGTCCAGCACTTCGCAGTTCTGAATGATGTCCACGCCCATCTGGTCCGCGGCGCGGGCATAACCCCAGGCCACAGCGTCGTGCCGGGCTGTGCCGGCGTCCGGCTGCAACATGCCGCCATAAATGGGAAAACGCGCCTGATCGGAGTAGTCCAGATACGGCGCTTCTTTTTGCATCTCTTCGCGGGTCAGCATCTCAGAGCGAATGCCGTTCAAGCGCATGATATTGGCGCGCCGCACCAGCGAGTCCAGCGATGCCTGCGAGCATGCCGCAAACAGATAGCCGCGCGGCGAGAACATGACGTTGTAGTTCAGGTCTTCTGACATGCCGCGCCATAACTCCATGCTGTGCTCGTAGAACGGTGTGTTCTCCTGCATCATGTAGTTCGAGCGAACGATGGTCGTGTTGCGCCCCACATTGCCCGACCCGATGCCGCCTTTTTCCAGAATGGCAATGTTCTTGATGCCGTGGTTTTTGGCCAGGTAATAGGCCGTGGCCAACCCGTGGCCGCCACCGCCCACGATGATGACGTCGTAGTTCTTTTTCGGCACCGGATCGCGCCAGGCGCGCTCCCAGCTTTTATGGCCGCCCATCGCATGCTTGAGCAGCGACCAGATGGAGTATTTCTCGCCCAAGCGCTCTATCACTGCCATCGTTTACATCCTCATGCGTTTGGCTTCGGGGTCAAATGGCGGATCCATTTGCAAATGCGCAGCGCGGCGCTCACCCAGAATTTCGATCTCCAATTTCATATCGGGTTTCACCAGCTCGGTGGGAATGTAGCCTTGTGCCAGCGATTGGTTCACATAGTGGCCGAAGCCGCCCGATGTCACCCAGCCCACCACCTTGCCGTCGACCCAGATCGGCTCGTCGCCCATCACATCGCAATCGATGGCGTCCACCACCATAAACACGCGTGTTTTCTTGGGGCCATCAGCTTTCTCTTTGATAGCGGCGGCCTTGCCGATGTACTCGTGCTTGTCGAGTTTGACAAAGCGGTCCAGACCCGCTTCAAACGGACCATAGATGGGGCGGAACTCGCGGAACCAGGTGCCGAAATTCTTTTCGAGACGCAAGCAAAGCAGAGCGCGCATGCCGAAGTTCTTCAGACCCAGGTCTTTACCGGCTTCGTGGATGCTCTCAAAAAGGCGGCGTTGGTATTCCGGTGCGACCCAGATTTCGTAGCCCAGGTCGCCTGTGTAGGTCACCCGGTTCACCTTTGCTTTCACGGTGGCGACTTCCATCTCGCGGTAGTCCATGAACTTGAAAGCTTCGTTGGACACATCGTCATCGGTGAGGCGTTGCAACAGTTCGCGCGACTTGGGTCCGGCAATCGACAGGCCGATAAGTTTCATTCCAAAGGGCGTGGTGGTGACCGAGCCGTCCTTGGGGATGTACTGTTCAAACCAGCGCATGTGGTAGACCTGTGCCTGACTGGAGCCCCACATCATGAAGCGGTTCTCATCGGCTTTTGCAATGGTGAAGTCGCCAATGATTTTGCCGTTGTGATTGAGCATGGGGCACAGTTGTAGGCGCCCCTTTTTCGGTAGTGTGTTGGTCATCAGTCCTTGCAGGAAAGCTTCGGCACCGGTGCCCGTGATTTCGTACTTGGCGAAGTTGGCAATCTCGGTCACGCCGACGGCTTCACGCACCGCCTTGCATTCGGCTTTGATCGGCTCAAAATCGTTGGAGCGGTGGAAGGACACAATGTCTTTGGCCTGTGCACCGGGAGGTGCAAACCAGAGCGGTGTTTCCATGCCCCAGGAGTCGCCCATCACAGCGCCTTGCTCGATGAACTTGTCGTACAGCGGCGTGGTTTGCAGTGGACGCGCTGCGGGCAATTCCTCGTTAGGGAAACGGATGCGGAAACGGCGTGAGTAATTCTCGCGCACTTTGGCATTGGTATAGGTGCGGGTTGCCCAGTCGCCGTAACGCGCCACGTCCATGCCCCAGATATCAAAGCCGGGGTCGCCGTCGACCATCCAGTTGGACAGTGCCAGCCCCACGCCGCCGCCCTGACTGAAACCGGCCATGACACCGCATGCCGACCAGAAGTTGGTGCGTCCCTGCACCGGCCCGACTAGCGGGTTGCCGTCCGGTGCGAAAGTGAAGGGGCCATTGATCACACGTTTGATACCGGCGTTCTCTAATGTCGGGAAGTGCTTGAACGCAATTTCCAGCGAAGGCGCAATTCGGTCCAGATCGGGTTGCAGCAGTTCCTGGCCAAAGCTCCAAGGCGTTGTTTTGGTAGACCACGGCACACCGGCCTGCTCGTAAACTCCCAGCACCATGCCTTTGCCTTCCTGGCGCAAATAGCTCTCGGCGCCGAAGTCGATCACATGGCCGATTTCCTTGCCTGCGCTCTTGTTAAAGGCTTCGACTTCCGGAATATCGTCAGTCACCAGATACATGTGTTCCATGGCCAGCACCGGCAGCTCCACGCCCACCATGCGGCCCACTTCACGGGCCCACAGGCCACCGGCATTCACCACGTGCTCGCACTCCACCACGCCCTTGTTGGTGATAACGCGCCAGGTGCCGTCGGGCTTTTGTTCCAGACTCTCGACCTTGGTTTGCACTTCAATCGTGGCGCCGCCTAAGCGGGCGGCTTTCGCGTACGCGTACGTCGTGCCGCTGGGGTCCAGGTGGCCTTCGTTCGGGTCCAGCAGAGCGCCCAAAAAGTATTTTTCTTCGATGAACGGGAAGTAGTTTTTGGCCTCTTTGACCGAGATGATTTCGGTCTCCATGCCCAGATAGCGCCCGCGCGCTACCGTCATTTTCAGAAACTCCATGCGCTCGGGCGTGTCAGCCAACATGATGCCGGGGGACTTGTGCATGCCGCAGCTCTGGCCGGAAATGCGTTCCAGCTCTTCATACAGGCTCACGGTGTAACTTTGCAGCATGGCCACATTGGGGTCGCCGTTGAGCGTGTGGAATCCACCCGCAGCGTGCCATGTGGAGCCGCTGGTGAGCTGGTCACGTTCGATCAGCATTACGTCGCTCCAACCCTTTTTAGTCAGGTGGTACAGCACCGAACATCCCACCACGCCGCCACCGATCACTACTACTCTTGCTGTCGTTTTCACTTCTGTATTCCTTGAATGTTTTGTTGGTTTTAGAAATCGGTGGGTGCGCCACCTTCTTCGGTGCGCTTGGCCACAAAGGCTTCCAGTTCTTCTTCGATGGCTTTGTCCATCGGCGGGCGCTCGTATGCGGCCAGCTCTTTTTGCCAGATGGTGTTAGCCTTTTGGTAGGCCGTCGGGCTACCGGCTTCCTGCCAGGTTTCAAAGTTGCGCCAATCGGAAATCAGTGGCGAGTAAAAGGCAGTCTCAAAGCGCTCCAGCGTGTGCGCAGTGCCGAAGTAATGGCCACCGGGCTCTACGCTGCGAATGGCATCCAGCCCGAGCGCTGCATCACTGGTGTCCAGCGGTGTGAGGAATTCCGCCACCATTTGCAACAGGTCGCAGTCGAGGATGAATTTTTCAAACGAAGCAGTCAGGCCGCCCTCTAACCAGCCTGCGCTGTGCATGATGAAATTGCCACCGCCCTGGGTCAGCGCCCAAAGCGAGAAAACTGATTCATACGCCGCCTGTGCGTCCACCGTGTTGGCCGCATTCACATTGCTGGTGCGGTAGGGCAGGCCGTATTTGCGGCAGAGTTGGCCACCCAGCAGCACGGCCTTCATGTACTCCGGCGTGCCGAAAGCAGGCGCGCCTGTCTTCATGTCAACGTTGCTGGTAAAGCCGCCATACACCACCGGCGCGCCGGGTCGCACCATCTGCGTGAAAGCAATGCCCGCCAACGCTTCGGCGTTTTGCTGCACTACGGCGCCGGCAATGGTCACCGGCGCCATGGCACCGGCCAGCGTGAAGGGCGTGAGCATGATGATCTGGTTGCGCGAGGACATTTCGATAATGCCTTGCATCATCGGCACGTCCAGCTTGCGCGGCGAGTTGCTGTTGATGATGGAAAACAGCGAAGGTTCACGCTCGAGTTGTTCATGCGAAATGCCGCGCGCAATGCGGGCGATCTCGATGCCATCCTGATTGCGCTCCTTGCCCAGCGAATACACGTGAAACGCTTTGTCGGTCAACGTGGCCAGATCGCGCAGGCATTCCAGGTGACGCACCGAGGCGTGAATGTCTACCGGCTCGACCGGATAACCGCCGGTGCAGTGAATGATGTCGTAGCGCTGGGCCAGCTTGACCAGATTGCGAAAGTCCTTCTGGTTGCCCGCACGACGGCCGCCTTGCATATCACTGCAATTGGGCGGGCTGGCCACCTGTGCGAAGGCCAGATTTTTGCCGCCGATGCGGATGTTGCGCTCCGGGTTGCGCGCGTGCAGGGTGAATTCGGAGGGGCAGGTCTTGATAGTTTCCAGAATCAGGTTGCGGTCAAAGCGCACCCGCTCGGAGCCGTCTTTGACGTCAGCCCCGGCCTTTTTCATGATGGCGCGGGCACCTTCGTGCAACACGTCGATTCCCATCTCTTCCAGTACCACGAGCGACGCATTGTGAACCGACTCGAGCTCGTCTTCGGATACGACGGGTGTGGGCGGGAACCGGTGCTTCAATGCGCGGTATTGCGCGGTAGACAGGGCAGGGCGTACCGTTCCACTGCCGCGGCCGCCGCGCCGCCGGGGCGAGGTGCTGCGCGCGGCAACTTCGCCTGAAATTTCTTCACTCATTGGGTGTCTCTCCAATTGCTTTTTAAAGGTTTAAAACAATTATCCAGCCAAAGGAAAGGGAGCTAAGAGTGATGTTTTCGCAGGCCTTGCATGAGTTTTGGTAATGCGCGTGGCCTGCGAAAAAGTGGCTTAGATAATTTCCGCAATCATCTCGATTTCGACGCATGCGCCCGTAGGAATTTGCGCAACACCGAATGCACTGCGGGCATGCGCGCCTTTGTCGCCGAAAATCTGACCGAGCAGTTCGCTGGCACCGTTGGTAACCAAGTGCTGTTCGGTGAAATCGCCGGTGGAATTGACCAGTGACATGAGTTTGACAATGCGCTTGACCTTGTTGAGGTCGCCCACTGCAGCGTGCAGTGTGCCCAACAGGTCGATGGCAATGGCGCGGGCGGCGGGCTTGGCTTCGTCGGTAGTCATGTTCTTGCCGAGTTGACCGACCCAGGGCTTACCGTCTTTCTTGGCAATGTGGCCGCTCAAGAAAACCAGATTTCCGGTTTGCACAAAAGGCACATAGGCGGCTGCTGGAACGGCGACGGGGGGAAGGGAAATGCCGAGTTCGGCAAGCTTGTCGTAAACGCTCATAAAAAACTCCTGAGTGGTGGAATGGTTGTGAGGGCTCCAGCTTAGCGCTGGAACTGTGACTGAGTTTGACTCTGGGATTGGCTCTGGTTCTGAGAAGCGCCGGATACCAGTGGCACGTTTTCGTTGAATGCAGATACGGTAACGCCGACGGTCAGGCGATGCCTGGCACCCCCGTGAATGACGCCGCGCAATGGCGACACATCCCCAAAGTCACGTCCGTGGGCAACAGTTACATAGTCCTGACCGGGCGAATGCCAGCCCCAGCGGTCATTGGTGGGATCGAAGTCGCACCAGCGCTGGCTTTGCGGCATGCCCTGCGCATTCATCAGGTCGGGCACGTACACGCTCACCCAGGCGTGGGATGCGTCGCTACCGATGAGCTTGACTTCACCCGGTGCGGCTTGGGTCAGCAGATAGCCGCTCACGTAGCGTGCGGGCAAACCCAGGGTGCGCAAGCAGGCAATCATGATGTGCGAAAAGTCCTGGCACACGCCTTTGCGTTGTTCCAGCGCCTGCAAGGCCGGGGTGTTGATTTGTGTGCTTTGGCTCTCGTAGGTGAAGTCTTTGTGGATGCGTTGCATCAGGTTGGCAACCGCCTCGAGCAAAGGTACGCCCGGGCCGAAACTGGGCCGCGCGTAATTGGCAAACTCGTTGTTGCGCGGCACGAAGGGCGAAGCAAATACAAATTCGGAGGCAGGGTCAAACGCGCCGCCCGCCTGATAACGAAACAGCTCGCGCACTTTTTCCCACGGCATCAATCCGTGCACGATGTCTGAAGCCTGCGTTGACACCAGACTGTGGGCTATGACGCTCAACACCTCGTGGGAGGTTTGCATGGAAAAAAAGTTGCGCGTGTTGCCGTAGACGTCGGTCATCTCCCGCATTTGTGCCGGTTGCGGATTGATGTTGAGCGTGTGGTCCAGCACCGTTTGTGCAGCATGGTTGCATGGCTGCATATAGGCCATGTGCTGTGCAGTTTCCACTGCCGGCATGTAGCGGTAGTGGGTGTCGTGGGTAATTTGCAGCAGCATCAGGTGCCCAGACTCTGATTGGTTTGCCCGGAGTGGGTGAAGTAGGTGGTGCTGATGGCGTCGGACACGTTGTACGCCGCACTGGTCAGCGCACTTAACAGCTGTTGCAACGACACCGGCTCCACCAGCGAGGCACTGTCATCGTCGGCGGCGTTCGGGCTGGCAAAGTTCCAGATATCCGGGTCCGGCACTTTGACCGCAATCGGACTTTCCGCGGTCGTAGCGCTGCCGCACAGTTTGGCGAGGCGTCCGCGCAGTGTGTGCGCCACCCATGCCAGCGAGCGCGGGTTATCACGGTCCAGCACGATCAAATTGAGCAGCGCGGCAATGTCGCGGCTTTGCTGGTACTGCGCGCGAAAAGTAATCGTGCTGTCAAACAGGGAAAGCATGGCCTCAAAGCCCCCGTCAAAATCCAGTAAACCGGTTTGAAAGCCGCTTGACAAAGCGTTTGCCAAAAACGCCAGCCGTTCGATATGCCTGCCGATACTCAGCAAGCGCCAACCGTCATCGCGTGTCATGCGGTCGGTTTGGGCGCCGGTAATGGCGGCCAGATGATCGCTGGATGACTTGAGCACACGCAGGGCCGCGGTGGCTGAATAATCGCCCCGCGCCGTGTGTGCAGCGCAACGGACAAAAAACTCTTCTTCAGAACGGACAATCACGTTCCAGTGCTCTTGCGACAGGCGTTCGCGCACCGCAGCGGCGGCCATCTTGAGGGCACGCAAATTAAAGCCCACACTGGTTGCGCCGTCGGTAGTACCTAGGCTGGCAATCAGCGAACGCTCAAAAACCCGCCTTGCCTGCACCGCAGACGGCACGCCGGGAAGCACCAGGGTATTGGACACTGCCATTTGGGTCAGCCACTGTTGCAGTGGCGCCGCGGTCTGGTCCTCTCCGCCCAGACACTCTAGCGTCAGTCGCGCCAGTCGTACGGTGTTTTCCGTGCGTTCGGTGTAGCGGCCCAGCCAATAGAGATTTTCCGCAGCGCGGCTGGTTACAAGCCGTTTGCGCTGCCCCAGCACGGTGGCATTGTTGGTTGTGCTCATGTGCGCCGTGGTGTCTACTTCGCCGTCAGTTAACACCCAGGCGTCGGCACTGCTGCCGCCGCGTTGCATGGAGGCAATATCCATGCTGGTACCGGCCACGCGCACAAGTCCGCCGGGCAATATCTGCCAGCGTGGTGCACCGTTAACGTCCAAACCGTCGGATAGCGCAAACACGCGCAGCATGGCTGACTTGGTCTGCATCTGCCCCTGTGCGGAAGATTGCTCCGCCCCGTTACTTTGTTCCTGGCGCTGGCTTTGGCTTTGGATACTGCCGCTATGCCAGGTTGGAATTTGTGAGAGCGGCATATAGGCTTGCACAGTGTGCTCTTCGCCCTGACGCACAATGCGCCCCGCCCAGGCGTCCAACTCGGCCTGATTGAGCCTGCGCCCCATGACGGACTCGAAGGACTCATGAATATCCGAGCCGGGGTAGGTCGGTTTGATGGTGTGTTCGTGCAGACGCGGAAGCACTTCTTCCATGGCGCAGCGTTCTCCGCACCACCAAGTCGGAAGCGAAGGCAGCAGCAAACGCTCTTTCAGCACATGGCGCGACAGCGCCGGCAGAAAGCCCAAGAGTGCAGGACTTTCCAGAAATGCAGAGCCCGGCGCATTGGCCAGCATGACATTGCCCGCGCGCACCGCTTGCAAGAGGCCGGGCACGCCCAGCGTGGAATCGGAGCGCAGCTCCAGCGGGTCCAGATACTGATCGTCCACCCGTTTGAGCAGGCCGTGCACCGGCACTAGACCTTGTAGGGTCTTGAGGAACAGGCGTTCATCGCGCACGATCAGGTCGTTGCCCTCCACCAGGCTCAGGCCCAGATACCGTGCCAGGTACGCGTGTTCGAAATAGGTTTCGTTGTAGGGACCGGGCGTGAGCAGCGCAATGTGGGACTCGGCGCCCGCCGGGCTGGCGCGCTTGAGGCTGGCAACCAGTGCGCGGTAGATGGCTGCCAGACGCTGCACCCGCATGGTTTGAAATGCTTGCGGAAATTGCCTCGCCACCGCCAGACGGTTTTCGAGCAGGTAGCCCAGCCCTGAAGGCGCCTGGCAGCGTTGCCCGATCATCCACCACAGGCCATCCGGCCCGCGTGCCAGATCGAAGGCGGCAACATGCAAACGTACGCCCCCCGCCGGTTGCACACCGTGTACGGAACGCAAATAACCGGGGTGCCCGTTTACCAGTGCGGGCGGCAGCAGGCCCTGCTTGAGCAATGTTTGAGGCCCATAGACATCTGCCAAAACCGATTCGAGCAGGCGCATGCGCTGGTGCACACCGGCTTCGATTTGCTTCCAGCTTGCCGCATCCACAATCAGCGGAAACAGGTCTAAGGACCAGGGACGCTGCGGGCCTTCCTGATCGGCGTAAACGTTGTAGGTAACCCCGTTGTCGCGGATTTGCCGCTGCAGGCTTGCAAAGCGCCGGTTCAGGTCGGCACTGTTTTGTGCTTCTGCATTGGCAAAAAAGCGTGACCACAATTCGCCCAGTGCCTGTGGCGTTGAGGCCGGTGGACCATTGAGCACAGCTTTGGCGTGCAGTTCGTCAAAGTGGCCGGACACGGCCAAGCACGCCATAGCTTGTGTGGCGAGCCCTGTGCTACTTTGGCCAGGGTCATTAGAAGTGGGGTCGATCTGAACTGTCACAGTTTTGGAGTATGCCAGCCCAGAGCCGGCCTAATCCTGAAAAACCAAACGGACGCTCAAACGGCGCATGTCATCAGCCCAACGGCAGGCTGTCAAACACAGCGTAGGTTCCTTTGAGCCAGGTTTTTACTCGTTGGCGCTCCAGCATGCCCAAAGCGTCGGGACCAGTGGTCACGTGGGTGGCTGCCCAGAAGCTGGCGTTCTGGCGGTCAATCTTGCGCATGCTGGCTTCATGCAGGTTGGCCAGCGTGATTACGCGGCCGCCCAAAGCGAGCGTTTTCTTCATCGCGTCCGATTCCTCCAACTGCTTGAAGTCGCTGCCGCGCCCCTGGTTCTTGACTACGATGTAGTTGGGTCCGCCACCATAGGTGTTGATCAGGCGATCCAGCAGTTCTACAGAGTCTTTGCCGGCGTCGGCCAGGTGCCAGAAATTGACGGTCACACCCATCTCCGCCATCAGCGAAATCAGATCTGAGTCACGAATCCAGCGCGACAGCGGCGCTGCAGTTTGCGCGGCCAGGTCAACGATGACGCTGGGTATTTTGCCGTCGTCCGCCGGATCTTCAAATTCGCCGACGATCATGTCCAGCCCTTCATACGTGTCCACCACCACGGGCGATGCGTAGTCGGCGTAAAAACGGGTGAAGGAGGTGTGCGAACGGTCGGTATCGAAGCCGGTAAATGCGCGTCCTTTGTCAATAAAGTATTGGGCGAGCACCCGCGCGGTGACGGACTTGCCGACACCGCCTTTTTCGCCACCGATGAAATTGAGAGAAGGCATGCGTATGGATTCCTGTTTTTAAAAAATTAGCGACGCAAGTCCCGTGTGAACGGAAACTCTTTGCTGGCCGCCACATTGATGGTGGCTGGTGGTACCACCATGACGCCCGGAGTATGGCCCATGGCCGCAAAGCGCGACAGGCGACGACTCTCGGCCTCATATGAGTTCACCGGGAAGCTCTCGTAACTCAAACCGCCGGGGTGGGCTACAAAGTATTGGCAACCGCCCAGTGACCGTTTCATCCAGGTATCCACGATGTCAAATGTCAGCGGTGCGTGCACACCGATGCTGGGGTGCAGGCTGCTTGGCGGGTTCCACGCTTTGTAACGCACTGCGGCGACAAACTCGCCCACGGTGCCGGTGCTTTGCATAGGCAGGGCCTGGCTATTGCAGGTGATGACGTAACGACTCTCGTTCAGGCCGGTGACGCGAACCTCAATGCGTTCCAGGCTGGAGTCCACATAGCGGGCGGTACCGCCTGCGCTGTTTTCTTCGCCCATCACATGCCAAGGCTCCAGCGCATTGCGAAGGGTAATTTCAATACCGGTCGATTTGACCGCACCCACCAGCGGGAATCGGAACTCGTAGTGCGGCGCAAACCACTGCGCATCAAATGCGTAGCCCGCCATGTTCATCTCGGTGATCACATCATCAAAGTCCATCTTGATGAAGGTCGGCAACATGTAGCGGTCATGCAGTTCCGTGCCCCATCGGGTCGCCGGTGCTTTGTACGGTGCCTTCCAGAATCGGGCCACCAGCGCGCGCAACAGTAATTGTTGCACGCTGCTCATGTGCGGGTGGGGCGGCATCTCGAACGCACGCAACTCCAACAGGCCCAAGCGGCCCGTAGCAGAGTCTGGCGAGTACATCTTGTCGATAGAGAACTCGCTGCGGTGGGTGTTGCCGGTGGCATCAATCAGGATGTTGCGCAGCGTGCGGTCCACTAGCCACGGAGGCATGCTCTGGCCATAGAGTTCACGGTTTTTGTAGATCTGCTCGATGGCGATTTCAAGCTCGTACAACTGGTCGTTGCGTGCCTCGTCCACGCGCGGTGCCTGGCTGGTCGGTCCGACAAACATGCCGCTGAACAAATAGCTCAAGGACGGGTGGTTGTGCCAGTACAGCAGCAGGCTGGCCAGCAACTCGGGCTTGCGCAAAAACGGGCTGTCGGAGGGCGTAGCGCCGCCCATCACAAAGTGATTGCCGCCACCGGTGCCGGTGTGGCGCCCGTCGGTCATAAACTTCTCGGCGGACAGGCGGCACTCGAATGCGGCGTTGTACAAAAATTCGGTGTTGTAGACGAGTTCTTTCCAATTGTTGACCGGGTGAATATTCACTTCGATCACGCCGGGGTCGGGTGTGACTTGCAGAAGTTTGAGGCGCGGGTCGCGCGGGGGCGGGTAGCCCTCCAAGACGATCTTGACCTTGAGCTCAGTCGCCGTTGCTTCAATCGCAGCCAGCAGGTCCAGATAGTCGGCCAGCAATTCCAGCGGCGGCATGAAAACATACATCACGCCGGATTTGGCCCCGATGGCCTCGGCCTTGGGGCCATTGGCACGGCGCGGGTCGCGTACTTCCACGCACAGTGCGGTGCGGGTAATCCAGTGCGCAGACTCCTGGCGCTTGGGCACGCGTGCAAAGTCGGCCGGTTCGGTTTGGGTTTTGCTTTGAGCGTTGGCCGCTATATTGTTGGTCGCCGGGCCGGTTGCACTTTGGAATTTGCGCACCGCTTCGCTTTGCGGTCCCGTACCTGCCAGATAAGGCGTAGTACCGCCGGGCGCGGCAGCGCCCGATGATGCCCCACCCTGTGGGCTGCTGGAAACACTGCCAAGGCCAGCGTTTTGTCCAGAGGAATAGCCGGGGGCATAACGCGCGGCAAAGCTGATGTGCGGAGGTAAATCACCACGCGGTGCGCTTGGGTCTTGCTCCACCAGATACGGATAGTCGCCTTCGCTGACCCATGGCAGCGAGTCCAGCGGCAGGCGCAGTCCCATGGGCGAGTCGCCGGGCATTAGGTACATGCGCTCATCCCGGAAAAACCAAGGGCCGGTGGTCCACTCGGGACCCGTCAAGCGTGGGCCCTCACTGGGTTTGACCGGCAGCACAAAACCTACGACGGAGTCGAGCTTTTGCTCAAACACACGGCGCAGGCGTGAGCGTTCCATCTCGTCGTCAAGCTTGGAGTTAAACGGATCCACGTTGACCGGCAGGCGGCGCTCGCGCCACAGGTAGTACCAGGTGTCTTCATAGCCGGCCTGCACGTACTTGTCAGTGAGTCCCAACCGGGCTGCCAACGTACGGATGAAGCGGCCTGCATCATTGCTGGTGTAGTGGGTGGGATCACGCTCGTCGGTAAATAAGTCGGGGTTTTTCCAGACCGGTTGCTTGTCGGCACGCCAGTAAATATTGAGCGCCCAGCGTGGCAACTGTTCACCGGGGTACCACTTGCCCTGGCCGAAATGCAAAAAGCCGCCCTGACCATATTCGTTGCGCAACTTGTGCACGAGCGCGGTGGCAAAGCCACGTTTGGTAGGGCCCAGTGCGTCGGTGTTCCATTCGGCAGCGTCGCGGTCGTTTACCGCTACAAATGTCGGCTCGCCACCCATGGTCAGGCGTACATCGCCTTCCAGCAGTTCTTTGTCAACGTCCTTGCCCAACTCCATCACAGCCGCCCATTGCTCAGGCGTGTACGGTTTGGTCACACGGGGTGATTCGTAAATGCGGGTGACCTGCATGTGGTGGCTGAATTCCACCTCGCACTCGTCCACACCACCCTCGATAGGCGCTGCGCCTGAGGGCAGTGGGGTGCAGGCCAAGGGGATGTGGCCTTCACCAGCGAGCAAGCCGCTGGTGGCGTCCAGGCCGACCCAGCCTGCTCCGGGAAGGTACACCTCGCACCATGCGTGCAAGTCGGTGAAATCCACTTCGGTGCCGCTGGGGCCGTCGAGCGACTTCACGTCGGGCGCCAGTTGAATCAGGTAGCCCGACACGAAGCGAGCCGCCAGTCCGCAGTTGCGCAGCAACTGAACCATCAACCAGGCGGAGTCGCGGCAGGAACCGGAGGCTTTGGTCAGCGTTTCTTCCGGTGTTTGCACGCCGGGCTCCATGCGAATGGTGTAGTTGACGTCGTTGTGCACCATCTGGTTGAGGTCCACCAGAAAAATCACGCTGCGTCGCCTGTTGTAGTCGATCTTTTTCAGATACTCCTCGACCAGCGGCGTCATCGGGTCGGCAATCAGATAGGGCGCGAGTTCCTGCTTGAGGTCGGCCTCGTATTTAAACGGGAACTCCTCAGCTTCAGGCTCCAGGAAGAAGTCAAACGGGTTGTACACCGCCATTTCGACCACCAGATCGACGGTGACTTTGAAGCCCTGGGTCTTCTCCGGAAACACCAGTCGCGCCTGGTAGTTGGCAAACGGGTCTTGCTGCCAGTTCATGAAGTGGACCGCAGGCTCGATCTTGAGCGAATACGAAACGATTTTGCTGCGGCAATGCGGTGCCGGGCGCAACCGGATTACTTGCGGTCCCAGATTGACCAGCCGGTCATAGGAGTAGTGGGTAACGTGATTCAGCGCTGCGTGAATGGACATTGACGGGATCTCGGTGTTTTATCTTCAGTTCGCCCAAACGGGTACTGCTACTGTATGCATGGTAGCAAGTGTTTAAGCAAGAGGCGGGCCATCGACTCCGACCTGGCCCCGAAAATACAACAGAAATGCCCGCTATCCAGCCAGTTGAAGGGCTAATAACTGCGCCACGTGAAGGGCTTCCCGCCGGGTACCGTCATGAATCTGGTGCCGGCAACTGGTCCCATCGGCCACCACAATGGCCTGTGGCTTGCTCCGTACGGCTGGCAGTAAGCTGGCCTCTGCCATCTGCATGGACACTTCAAAGTGTTCGGTCTCGTAGCCGAAACTGCCTGCCATACCGCAGCAACTGCTCTGGATTAGCTCCACATTGGCGCCCGGAATCAGTTTGATGACGTCCACTATGGACCCTACTGCGTCAAAGGCCTTTTGATGGCAGTGGCCATGCAGCAAAATCGATTGGGCCGCAGGTTGCAGGCGCTCCTTGAGAGCAGTCAATCGCCCCGCAATCGCTTCCCGCGCCAGAAACTCTTCCAGCAAAAGTGCATGCCGGCTGATGGTTTGCGCTGGCGCTCCCAGCCCCATAGCCAGCACTTCATCGCGCAGGGTCAACAAACAGGACGGCTCCAGCCCGACGATGGCGATTCCTTTTTCCGCAAACGGCAGGAGTGACGCGACTAGCTCGCGCGCGCTGTGTCGGGCCTCTTCGACCATGCCTGTAGAGAGGTAAGTCCGGCCGCAGCACAAATGCTTGCCATCGGCACGCACCTTGGTTGCCACATGCACCTGGTATCCGCCGGCATGTAGAACCTGGAGCGCCGAAAATGCAATGTCGGATTCAAAGAAGCCACTGAAGGTATCGACAAACAAGACGACGGGCTTTTGCGCGACCAGTACCTCTTCGCGCGTGACCACGGACGGCATTGCCTTGGATGCATTGAAAAAATGCTGTCTGCGCCATTGGGGCAAGCTGCGCCGGGCAGAAAATCCCAACAATTTCTCGCTCCAGCGCGCCAATAGGGGCGAGCGGTTACGCAGATTCAGCACTGGCGCTAAGCGGCTGGCCAGTGCCGCGTATTCCGGCAGGCGGCCAATCAACTTGTCCTTGACGGTGTGGCCGTGTTTGGCCTTATAGTGCTGCAAAAACTCCACCTTGATTTTGGCCATGTCAACGCCCGTCGGGCAGTCGCGCTTGCAGCCCTTGCAGCTCACGCACAGGTCCAGCGCGTCTTTGACTACATCGTTGGTCAATGCGTCCTGCGCTTGCACCCCATCCAACTGCCCGCTCATTGCCAGACGCAACGTATTGGCGCGTCCGCGTGTAACGTGCTGTTCGTCGCGGGTAACGCGGTAGCTGGGGCACATGGTGCCCGCGTCAAACTTGCGGCAAGTGCCGTTGTTGTTGCACATCTCTACCGCTTTGGCCAGACCCTGTGCCGGATCGCCGCCGGAGCCTGCTGCCGAAATGGCCTCGGTGACCGGATCGTTTTGTACGTTCCACGCGCTCCAGTCCAGCGCGGTTTGAATCGGTATGACGGTGTAAGCGGGCGAATAACGCATGAGCCCTGTGTCGTCCATCTTGGGCGGGTCAATGATGCGTTTCGGATTGAGCAGTGCGGCGGGGTCCAAATGCTGTTTTATCTGCGCAAAAGCCTGCGTAATGGCGGGGCCGAATTGCCACTCGATCCATTCGCCGCGGCACAGACCGTCGCCATGTTCTCCGCTGTAGGCACCCTTGAATTTGCGAACCAAGGCACTGGCCTCTTCGGCAATGGCGCGCATTTTGGCTGCGCCACCATTGGCACCGCCCTGGCGCATATCAAGAATCGGGCGCACATGCAGCGTGCCGACTGAGGCGTGGGCATACCAAGTTCCTTTGCTGCCGTATTTGCGAAACACCGCGGTCAGGCCATCGGTGTATTCGGCCAGGTGCACCAGCGGTACAGCGCAGTCCTCAATAAAACTAACCGGTTTTCCATCGCCCTTCAAGCTCATCATGATGTTGAGCCCGGCTTTGCGCACTTCCCAGAGGTTTTTTTGCGGCGCATCGTCCACCATTTCAACCACGCTTCCAGGCAGACCCAGGTCGCCCATCATTTCTGCGAGCTGCTTGATTTTGGGCAGCAGGTCGGCTTTGGACATGCCCGAAAACTCCACCAACAGTACAGCGGCAGGATTGCCACCATTCACGTAGGGCGAGAGCGCGGTGCGGATGGTGGGCGCAAACGCCGGGTTTTGCAGGGACAGCTCTATCATCGTGCGGTCCACCAGCTCCACGGCGCTGAGTGTTGCCGGTGCAGGTGTGCCATCGGGGGCGGGAGCGTCCTGCAGTTTGACGATGTGCTGCGCCGATTCCATGGCCTGATGGAATGTGGGAAAGTTCACCACACCCAGCACCTTGGCACGGGGCAGTTCGCTCAAGCGCAATGTCAGCGATCGCGTGAGCGCTAGAGTACCCTCACTGCCGACCAGAAGATGCGCCAGATTTACCGAGCCGTCGCTGGTGTAAGGCCGCTCGTTCTGGTTGTGAAAAATGTCGAGGTTGTAACCCGCCACCCGGCGCAGCACCTTGGGCCAGCGGGTTTCTATTTCGGTGAGGTGTTGCGCGGCAAGGTCACACACAAAGTCACCGATATTTTTTGCGTCGCCCGAACTCTGGTCGTAACGCCCCCAGTCCAGCAAACGACCATCCGCTAGCCAGGCCTGCGCACCTATCACGTTGTGCACCATGTTGCCGTAGGCAATCGAACGGCTGCCGCATGAATTGTTGCCGGCCATTCCCCCCAGCGTAGCCTGGGCGCTGGTGGACACGTCCACCGGATACCAAAGCCCGTGCTTCTTGAGTGCCGCGTTCAGGTGGTCCAGGACCAGACCGGGCTCGACCTTTGCCGTGCGCTTTTCTGTATTGACCTCCAGAATATTGCGCATATATTTGGAGTAGTCGATGACCAGACCCGCACCCACCGTTTGACCGCACTGGCTGGTACCTCCGCCGCGCGCCACGATGGGTACGCCCATGCTGCGGCAAATGTCCAGCGCCGTGACGACGTCCTGCGCATCGCGCGGCACAAAAGCGCCGATGGGTGTGACTTGATAGATGGAAGCATCCGTCGCGTATCGGCCCCGGTCAGCACCAGTGAAAAGCACTTCCCCGCGGGTTTCGGCGCTTAATTTTTTGGCAAGCAATGCGGAATTCATGGGGAGACACTTTCTGCGCGAAGCTGTGCAATCACGACATCACGCTTATTTAGTAGATGGGTCACAAGCACTTCACGCATCGCCACCGGATCCCGCGCGCTGAGTGCGTCGATCATGCGTACGTGGTCCTGCACGGCGAGCTTCCATTTATCGGCATCCTGATTGGAGCGAAATCGTAGCGATTGCAATCGGGCATTCACTTGGCAGTAGGTTTGCGTCAGCACCGGGTTGGCTGCCGCCGCATTGATGGCGCTGTGAATCGCCGAATTGAGCCGGTAGTAATTGGACAGGTCACGGCGTGTGTAAGCGGCCATCATTTCAAAATGCATGGCCTGAATCTCAGCCAGCGCGTCGGCGGTGATGCGCTGTGCGGCCAGTTCGCCCGACTGCGCTTCCAGGCCCGCCATGACTTCAAAGGTGTTGGCAATATCGGCTTCGGACAGTCGCACGGCAATTGCTCCGCGATTGGGTAGCAGTTCCACCAGCCCTTCGGCCGCCAGCATGCGAATGGCCTCGCGCAGTGGTGTGCGGGAGACTTGCAATTGCTCTGCGAGCTCGCGCTCATTCAGTTTTTCGCCGGGCGCAATCGCACTTTCGACCAGCATTTGGCGCAATTGAACGGCCACTTGTTCGTGCAAGGCGGATTTGGGCGAGGCGGTTGGAACAGCGGACATTTCCTAATTTTGTATGCAAAAAAGTAGAGCGTCAAACTTTAAGCTCTTCTGAGTAATTACCCTTGAGTACATTGACATTTCAATTTTGTATGCAAAAAATGGTGTTTTAAGGAGTTCCAGTCCCGTGCTCAAGCTCGATTTCCACCCAACAGGCCGCCACTTTTTACAAATCCCCGGTCCATCGCCGGTGCCCGACCGCATCCTGCGGGCAATGAGTTATCCCACCATTGACCACCGCGGGCCGGAGTTCGCCGTATTGGGATTGAAGGTGCTTGCGGATATCCAGAAGATTTTTCAGACCACGCAGCCCGTCATGATTTACCCCGCCTCCGGTACCGGCGCATGGGAAGCGGCATTGGTAAACACCTTGAACGCCGGTGATCACGTATTGATGTACGAAACCGGACACTTTGCGTCCTTGTGGATCAAGCTTGCTACCAACCTGGGCTTTAAGCCGGAGGTAGTCGCTTTGCCGGGTACCGATAACGGTGTGCCCGCGAGCTGGCGCAAGGGCGTACAGGCGCAGTTGATCGAGGAGCGACTGCGGGCCGACAGCGGCCATAGCATTAAGGCGGTGTGCGTGGTGCACAACGAGACTTCTACCGGCGTGACCAGTGACATTGCGGCCGTACGCAAGGCAATTGACGCTGTGGGGCACCCGGCTTTGCTGCTGGTGGACACCATTTCCGGCCTGGCCTGTGCGGACTATCAGCACGATGCCTGGGGCGTGGACGTCAGTATCAGCGGGTCGCAAAAAGGCTTGATGCTGCCGCCGGGCATCAGCTTTAACGCGCTTTCGGTCAAGGCGATTGAGGCCAGTAAAAAGTCCACCTATCCCAGGGCCTTTTGGGGCTGGTCTGAAAACATCGAGATGAACAAAACAGGCTATTGGCCTTCCACACCCAATACCAATTTGCTCTATGCGTTAAGCGAGGCCTGCGACATGCTTCTGGCGCAGGGGCTGGGTTCTGTTTTTGCACGCCATCAGCGCTGGGCACAGGGGGTTCGTGCCGCTGTTAACGCGTGGGGCCTGCAAATCCAATGTGCGGATGCCAGCGTGCATTCGCCCGTGCTAACAGGCGTGATGATGCCCGACGGCGTCGATGCCGATGCAGTGCGCAAAATCATTTACGAGCGCTTCGATTGCTCGCTGGGCACGGGCCTTGGCAAGGTCAAGGGCAGGATGTTTCGCATCGGCCACCTTGGCGACTGCAACGATTTAACGCTGATGGCAGCCTTATCCGGTTGCGAAATGGGTCTGAAGCTTGCAGGTGTGAAGCTTTCAGGCTCAGGCGTGCAAGCCGCAATGGACCATTTTTCTAATCACGCTTGAGGGAACACACCATGCATCGCAGAACGTTTGTCAGCGCAGCAGTGGCCACAGCCACCACGCTCGCAGCCCCCATGGTGCGGGCGCAAACCTTGCCGGCGGGACCGGTGCGCATCATCGTGGGCTTTCCGCCCGGCGGCGGCACCGACGCGCTGGCCCGCGTGGTCGGTCAAAAGCTGTCGGTGATGTGGAACGTGCCGGTGGTCATCGAAAACAAAGCGGGAGCGGCTGGCATCATTGCTGCGGATTACGTTGCCAAACAAGCGGGCGACGGCAATACATTGCTGATGGCGCACATTAACAGCCATGCATTGGCACCGGCATTGGGTACCAAGCTGGGCTATAGCGCAGAGCGCGACTTTGCACCGATCAGCATGGTGGGCATTACCCCCAACTTGCTGATTTGCAATGCCGATCAGCCTGCCAAAACGGTCGCTGAACTGGTGGCGCTGTGCAAATCCAAACCGGGCCAAATTACCTTTGCATCCGCCGGTGGCGGTTCTGCACAGCACTTTGCACTGGAGATGTTCAAACTGCAGGCCAAGATTTTTGCCCTGCACATTCCCTATCGCGGCTCCGGTCCTGCGCTGGTCGACTTGATAGGTGGCCAGGTGAATTATTGCTTTGAGACCATGACGTCTGCCGCGCCCCATGTCAAAAGCGGCAAGGCCATTGCGCTGGCGCAAACCCGTTTGCAGCGCGCCAAAGGATTTCCCAATGTACCCACCATGGCGGAGTCCGGCTTTCCCGGTTTTGAAGCAACCGTCTGGTACGGTCTGATGGGTCCCTCTAAAATGCCGCCGGCCATGGTGCAACACATGAACGAAGATGTGAACAAAGTTCTGGCTATGCCCGATGTCAAAGAAAAGATGGACCAGTACGGCGCGGAAGAGGGGGGCGGCAGCACCCAGAAATTCGCCGACTTCATCAAAGCCGAACAGAAAAAGTGGGCCAAAGTCGCGCAGGAAGCCAACGTCAAGTCTGACGCGTAAAGTTGACTTTGCAGGTTGAAGTTTAAGACGGAGAGTTTTGCGACTGGTTTAGAAGGCATTTGCCTTCGCGCTCAACCCAGTAAACCACATTGCCGACCACGGCAATGCTCCCTGAAACCACCACGGAAGCCGCTGCAACAATACCCGCGCTGACCAAAAGCCCCACGCAATTTTTGTTGTTGCAGCCTTTCAGCGACTCGATTTTTTGCGCCTCAATCACCATGGATTTTTGAACGCCCTGGCATTGCGGATCGTCAGTGATCCGGGTGCGGGGTACATATATGCACGCTGCTAGCATGAGGCATATTAAAAGTGCTGTGGCGCTAGTTGCACGGTGAAATGGAGAGGCAATAGGTTGAAGTGGCATTTATTTGTCTTGATGTAGTTCTTGTTGTTATTTTGGCGGTGCAAAATGCATTTTTGCATAAGAAAAATAGAATTTAATGCTTAATATCGCCAAGTATGCATTGGGTTCTTTGTTGGTTGCACAAGGCCGGCATGTGCGACAGACCGCCTTGCACCTGCCCGAAGCACGAGGGCCGCGGATAGGAGTGAAAATCGTTCCTGATGCCACCCGCGATGCAGTTCCCATCCGTCTGTTATTTGTGGGGGACTCGTCCGCTGCGGGTGTCGGTGTAGATTGGCATGATAAGGCGTTGGCACAGCAAGCGGCACGCCATCTGAATGCAGCTTCCGGACGGCGTGTGCAATGGTAGTTGGTGGCCCAATCAGGTGTAAACACTTCGGAGGCTGGGGCATTGGTGGCGCAATCGGACCTGCAGTCCGCAGATATCCTGGCGACTGCGTTGGGGGTGAACGATGTCAGGTCGCAGCGCTCGCCCGTACAATTCCTCTCGGACTATCGGCAATTGGTTTCAGATGTGGTGCGCAGTGCTGGTGTGCGGGCACTGATCATGAATGGAGTGCCGCCTCTGCACATATTGCCAGCCGCACCTCAGCCTTTGCGCTGATATCTGGGGCGGTACGCAGGCATCTGGACAGTGTCTTGCGTGAGTGGGTTACGCCCAGCGCCAACGCTGCCTATGTTTCATTGCAATGGGCGGCTAATCCGCAGGACATGGCGCCCGACAAATACCACCCCGGCTTGGGGCAATACTCCTGCTGGGCGCGGATGGTGGCTGATAACGCCGCGCAAATGTGGGGCGCAGTTTTGTCGCCGGCAAATCAAGGCTAAGCGCAGGATACCGTCATGCCGGAGTTTGAAGACGGCACACACTCGCGGCGCCGCAGTTTCTTTACCGAATTGTTGGGTTTTTTGCTGGGCAACGCCCTGCAGATGCAGCAGGCAGCATTGTGGGATGTGTCGGCCTATGCAGGTTTGCTGGTCATTGCCGCTTTGACCTTGTTGCTGGTTAACAGCCTGGCTAACAGGAGAACCGCACGGTCTTTTGCGCACATCATTTTCCAAGGCGGCTTGCTGCCTCTGGCCATGGCATGCAATGGGTGATTACTGTTGCCCTGTCGCCGCTCACACTGCTGCTGTTCGGACAAATGTCATTGTTGGGGCTGATCGCCAACGCATTTGCGGTGCCCTGGGTCACGCTGGTGGTTACGTCGATTGGCTTGTTTGTGGTTTTGGTGCCGTGGTTGTGGCAAGTCGCCGCATTGACGTGTCAGTGGCTGATGGGTCTGCTGCATTATTTGGCGGCCTTGCCCTAGCCCAGATTGGCACTGCCGGTGGCACTGTTGTGGGCAAGCGCATTGGGCGTTTTGGGTCGCGTCGTATTGGCGGGCCGCTTGCCCTGGCACTTGCGTGTGAGCGGCTTGCCCTTGATGTGTCCGGTGTTGCTGTGGCAGCCTGCGTTGCCGCAAGCAGGGCAGTTCGGGTTGTTGGCTGCGGACATCGGACAGGGCAATGCGGTACTGGTGCGCACCGCACAGCACGCACTTCTCTACGAAGTCGGGCCGCGCTTAAGCCAGGACAGCGGCGCAGGGCACCGTGTGTTGCTGCCATTGTTGGAGGCTTTGCAAACGCGCCTTGACAGGGTGGTGCTCAGCCACTGTGACATCGGCCATATAGGCGGCGCTGCTACGGTACTGACCATGCAGCCGCAGGCCAGTTGGCTCTGTTCGATTGAAGATGCGTACCGCCTGCAGGCTATTCGCCGTGCGCAGCGCTGCGTGGCGGGGCAAAGTTGCGATTGGGACGGTGTGCGCTTTGACATCGGGCACCCCAAGCCGCTGACTATCTGGAAAGACCCACACCAAATGCCATGTCTTGCATGCTGCGCATCAGCAATGGCGTCCGTGCCGCATTGCTGGTCAGTGACCTGGAAAGGCCGCAGGAAAAAAGATTGGTTGCCCATGCGCGCCGCTTCGCGCTGACGTGCTGCTGGTGCCGCACCACGGTAGCACGACGTCAAGCAGCGATGACTTTCTGGGCGCCCGCGCAACCCACATGGGCATTGGTGCAGGCCGGATACCGCAATCGCTACGGACATCCGGCCCCGCCGGTGATGTAGCGGTACGCGGATAGAAACATTGCGGTGCGCGATTCGCCCCATTGCGGTGCAATCATCTGGAATTCAGCAAATCCGCAGGCCTTGCGATGCACTCGCATAGAGCAAATGCATTACTGGAGTCACCATGTTCCATAAAGGTGCGTGCTCTGGGGTTAGTATGTTGGTGTGAAGTTTGCTTAATACGAAACTATCGCGAGATAAACGAGAACGAGATACAGAGGATCTATGCAGAAATTCGACGAGATGTACACCCGCTTGCCCTACGAATTTTTCTCGAAAGGTGCGCAGATACGGGACCACTACAAAATTTACGACGAGTGGCTTGCACGACAACCCGGCGACATGATGGCCAAGCGCCGCGAAGAAGCCGAGATGATTTTCCGCCGCGTCGGTATCACTTTCGCGGTGTACGGTGAGAAGGACGAAACCGGCGCCGGTACCGAACGCCTGATTCCCTTTGACCTGATCCCGCGCATCATTCCTGCCCATGAGTGGGCCAGTATGGAAAAAGGGCTGGTGCAGCGCGTCAACGCGCTCAACCGATTCATTTACGACATCTACCACGAGCAGGAAATCATCAAGGCCGGTATCGTGCCGCGTGAACAGATTGAAGGCAACGCCCAGTTCCGCCCCGAGATGGTGGGTGTGGACGTGCCGCACAACATTTATTCGCACATTTCCGGCATTGACATCGTGCGTGCGCCGGATGCCAATGGAAATGGCGAGTACTACGTGCTCGAAGACAACTTGCGTGTGCCCTCCGGCGTGTCGTACATGCTGGAAGACCGCAAGATGATGATGCGTTTGTTCCCCGACCTCTTCAGCGCGCACCGCGTCGCTCCGGTGGCCCATTACCCCGACTTGTTGTTGGAGACATTGCGCGCCAGCAGCCCGGCTACGACTGCCGAGCCTACCGTGGTCGTGCTCACGCCGGGAATGTACAACAGCGCCTACTTTGAGCACGCCTTTCTGGCGCAGCAAATGGGTGTGGAACTGGTAGAAGGACAAGACCTTTTTGTGCGGGACAACTTCGTTTACATGCGTACCACGCGCGGTCCGCGCCGGGTGGATGTGATTTACCGCCGCGTGGACGACGACTTTTTGGACCCCACAGTATTCCGTCCCACGTCGACTCTGGGCTGTGCGGGCCTGATCAGCGCCTATCGCGCCGGTAACGTCACCATCTGCAATGCAGTGGGCACCGGCATTGCCGACGACAAATCCATTTATCCCTTTGTGCCCAAGATGATTGAGTTCTATCTGGGTGAGAAGCCCATCCTCAATAACGTGCCTACCTACATGTGCCGCAACAAGGATGACCTGGCGTTCACCTTGGCGAACTTGAAAGACCTGGTGGTCAAAGAGGTCCATGGCGCAGGCGGCTATGGCATGCTGGTCGGCCCGGCGGCCACCACAGCCGAGATTGAAGACTTCCGCAAAGCCGTGCTCGCCAACCCGAGTGGCTACATTGCGCAGCCCACCTTGAGTCTGTCGAGCTGCCCCACGTTTGTGGAAAGCGGCATTGCGCCGCGCCACATCGATTTGCGTCCTTATGTGTTGTCGGGCCAGACGGTGCAAATGGTGCCCGGCGGTCTGACCCGCGTGGCACTGAAAGAAGGCTCTCTGGTCGTGAACTCTTCGCAAGGCGGCGGCACCAAAGATACCTGGATTCTGGAAGCCGACGACGCACCCGCTGCCGCGCCCGCTGCAGTTGCTACCCAATCTCAAAAACAATAATCGACAGGCACCGAGGAACACCTTATGTTGTCAAGAACCGCTGACCACCTTTTCTGGATGTCCCGCTATACCGAACGGGCTGAAAACACTGCCCGCATGCTCGACGTTAATTACCAGACGTCACTGCTGCCGCAGTCCGAAGCCGTCGCCCAAATGGGCTGGCAGGGACTGCTGTCCATCAGTGAACTAACCACCGCCTACACCAAAGAGTACGGCTCGGTAAACGCCCGCGATGTGATGGACTTCATGGTCAAAGACGAGAGCAATCCGTCGTCTATCGTGTCGTGCCTGGGCGCTGCGCGCGAAAACGCCCGTGCAGTGCGAGGCGCACTGACCACCGAAGTGTGGGAGACCCAAAACCAGACCTGGCTGGAAGTCAAACGCATGATCAAGACCGGCGAGTTTGAGTCCGACCCGTCGCAGTTTTTTGAGTGGGTCAAGTTTCGCTCGCACCTCTCGCGCGGCGTGACCGTGGGCACCATGCTGATGGACGAAGCGCTGCACTTTATGCGCCTGGGTACTTTTCTGGAGCGGGCCGATAATACGGCGCGTCTGGTCGATGTTAAGTTCCATGCCGTACAAAGCGATTTTTACGGCGCAGCCAGCGAGCGCGATCAGGAGTACGACTTCTACCACTGGAGCGCGATTTTGCGAAGCGTCTCGGCATTCGAGGTCTATCGCAAGGTGTACCGTGACGTGATCCGTCCTGAGCGCGTGGCGGAGTTGCTGATGCTCAAATCCGACATGCCACGTTCTTTGCATGCCAGCTTGAATGAGGTGGTGAATAACCTGGCCTTGGTTGCTAGCAATATCGACAGTGAAACTCTGCGCCGCGCGGGCAAGTTGCGCGCCGAGTTGAAGTACGGCCGGATTGACGAAATACTGGCGACCGGATTGCATGCCTATCTGACGCAATTTCTCGATCGGGTTAACGACTTGGGTGCGCACGTCAGCCGCGAGTTTCTGGTTTCTGCTGACTGAAGGCAGAAAAACAACACGGATTTTTCCGGATAATGCTCCGAAAAGGAGCATGCATGAAAGTTGCGGATATTGATAGGGAACTAGAACAGGCCCGAACCCAAGGGCCGGTTCGCGACATCGTCATTCCGCCGTGCCCAGAGTTGCTTACCGCCTTGCGCAAAGAAGTGCAAAAGGCGGACCCGGACCCAACAGAAATTGCGAACATTGCCGCCAGCGACGTCGCCATGGCGGCATCGCTGATCCGCGTTGCCAATAGCCCCATGTATGCGCGCTCCCGTCCGGCCTCTACGGTTGGCGAGGCGGTTGCCATGCTCGGTGTGGCGCAGTCCATTGCCATCCTGACCGGTTTTTTGACCCGTAACGCCATTCGCATTCAGTCCCCACTGCTCGAGCACTTCTGGGAAACCTCGACCCGTCGGGCGATTGCGATGGGTTTTATTGCCAAGCAGTTGTACGACACCGACGCCGATATCGCCCACACCTGCGGATTGTTTTGCCACGTTGGCCTACCGATCATGCTGCAGGGTGTGAAAGGCTATTCAGGTACTTTGACCGAAGCGCTGGCGCGCAAAGACCGCTCTTTTACCCAGACCGAAAACGCCGCACACCGCACCGACCACGCGGTGGTGGGCGCCATCGTGGCCAAGACCTGGCGCTTGCCATCCATCATTTCGGTGGCGGTGCGTTTGCACCATGACTTCACGATTTTTGCCGACGAACAGGTTCCGCACGAGGCGCGAACCTTGGTCGCGATAGCGCTTATCGCGGAATATCTGGTGGCGCGGCACGAAGGCATTGAAGAACACAAAGAGTGGGCCAAGCACGGCAGCGCCTGCGTGGCCTATATCAATGTCGGCGAGGGCGAGGTGGAGTCCTGGGTGGACACGCTATACCCGTTGTTTGAAAGTGTCGTGGTGTAAGACCGCAGCGACTACGTTCACATCACATCACATCACATCACTTGCGCACCACTACCGCGTCCAGTCCGATGAATTGAATTTTGTCGGCAGCGCGTTCGGCCTCGGCCTGAGTGGCAAACGGGCCCGCGCGCACCCGTGTGCGTTTGCCCTTGGCGGTGTCCATTTCATTGAGCAGTACTGCAATGCCTGCATCTTCCAGTTTTGCCGCCGCGTTGCGGGCATTGTTCGGGTCGGCAAACAGACCGACATTGACCAAAAAATGGTGGTCCGGCTCGGTTGTGGTTTTGGCTTCTTTAGCCCGCACTATCTCCGCCATCGGTTTTGATTTTTCCGGCTTTGAAGCAGCGGATGCGGCTGTTGCGGGGTTGTTGGTGATCGGTTTTTTGTCAGCGACTTCCTTGTTCGCTGCAGGGGTTGCAGGGGCGGTCGCGAGTATCCTTGCATCATGTGCAGCAGACTCTGTCGAAGTGGCAGCGACCGGCTTCACTGCCGAGGCTCGTGCGGCGGGCATCGATGCAGCTGCAGCCGGTGCTGCCGCTGTCGCCGACGCCGTTGCAGAGTGAGCGCTGGCGGATGCGCTCGCAGAGCTGGCGGAACTAGGACTTGCAGTGGCCACGGCGGGCGCTTGAGATGCTGCTGGTGCCACCTTCATCGCCATTCCATTAGGCTCAATCGGATTGACTGGAACCGGGCTCTGAATTGACGTTGGGCCTTGCACGCTCTGGAAGGAAAACACCAAGCCCGCTAAGCTTGCCAGCAGCACACCGTTGCCGATGCCTAATCCGATCAAACGCTGCCGGGTGGCGGCCTGACGGCGGAGCATCGCGCAGGCGTCGGCTAGCGTGGCGTTGACCGTCAGCGCCTTTTCCATTTTTTTGCGGCTTGCGTTGTAGAGCCACGCATTGCCAAACACGCCCGGTATGGCAATGGACAAGGCCAGCAGGGCGACCATCCATGCCACTTGCGCTTCATTGGAAAGCCCGAAGGCCAGGCGTCCTATGCCCAGCACCACCAGCGCGGCGGTAAGCATGGCGCCCACATAGGCCAGTGCCACTTCCCAAAGCTGGCGCATTGCCATCCAGTTAAGGGTGAGCAGACCGGCTGCCCAGTTCCAGCTGGGGCCTGCACGGTCCTTGGCGTCGAAGCGGGTGAAAGCTTTGAGGTAGTAATCCGTGTTTACCGGCCCGAGGACCGCCCTGAACAAATCCAGCGTCGCGCTTGTCGTGGAGTTGTCCAGCGTGGTGGCGTTAGCAGTGTCGGGGAGGGCGGCCATGCATTATTTTGGCATGGTGGCCGCCACTTCGCGGCCCAGTTCAATCACTGCCATGGCGTAATAACTGCTCCAGTTGTAGCGGGTAATGGCGTAAAAGTTTTCGGTGCCAGCCACGTATTGCGGCGCATCCGCACCATTTTGTAATTCGATCAGCGCAAGCAATCCGGGGTGCTGCATGCCCGCAGCGTCCACGATCGCGCCTTTTGCGGCAAAGTCGGCGGGCGTAAAGGTGGGCAGGATGTCAGGCTCCAGCAGCGCTGCCTTGTCGAGTTTTTGCAAATCGAAAGACACCGGGTAGTAGGTGGCCACGCCGGGCTTCCAGCGGAAGGCCTTGAAGTAGTTGGCGACCGAGCCGATGACATCAGCCTGGCTATTGAACAAATCAATGCGGCCGTCGCCATCAAAGTCGACCGCGTATTTCACCCAGCTGGAAGGCATGAACTGCGGCAGCCCCATGGCGCCTGCGTAACTGCCGCGCAGTGCCAGCGGGTCGGTGTGGGTACGTGCTGTCAGCGCCAGAAACTCTTCGAGTTCCGATTGGAAGTAGGCGGCGCGTGCACTGGCGCGCGGGTGCGCTGCAGGAAAGTCGAAGGCCAGTGTGCACAAGGCATCCAGCACCCGGTAGTTCCCGATCTGTTGCCCGTAAATGGTTTCCACGCCGATGATGCCCACGACGATGGCCGCTGGTACGCCGGTTTCCTTTTCCGCGCGCTCCAGCGTTTCGCGGTTGTC
This sequence comes from Comamonadaceae bacterium, assembly GCA_947373605.1. GTDB lineage: Bacteria > Pseudomonadota > Gammaproteobacteria > Burkholderiales > Burkholderiaceae_C > Allorhodoferax. The sequence goes on along the minus strand of CANBYM010000015.1, from coordinate 6,750 downwards.
ACTCCAGAATTTGACGCCCGCTTTGATGCGCACCGCATCAATGAAGCGGCTGCGGTACAGCGTCCAGTTTTTGGGCACACCTACGGCGGGCGGCAGGATCGCTTTGACAATGCCCGGCATGTAGCGCGCTTCGCCAATGGCGTGGCTGACCCATTGCGGATCCAGGTTGCGCCGCGCGGCAATTTCACCGGCAAGCTGCATGACTTCGGGTCGCGTCGCATAGGCATTGCCCTGTGCTTGCTCTGCTTTGGCGCGTTTAACTGACTTGGCAGACTTAGCGGCCTTATGCGGCTTTGGGGTCTTGGTCGTGCGCGTCGAAGTTACGATAGTTTCGGTGGGCGCGGTGTCGGTTTGGGCGTAAGCGTTCAGGGTCCACAGCGCCAATGCGCAAGCGATAGATCCCAGGCAGTAGGTTCGTGCTGCCTTTTCATTCCAGCGCAGTGCCAGGGTTCGGCCGCCATTTTGGGGTTCAATACGGATCACAAAAATTTTGAAAATGGAACTTGCAATTTACGGTGTCAAACGGGCTTGGGCAGATTGCCGAACGCATGCTGCAGTGTAGCCAAGCCGTGCCCTGATTTTTCGCCGCTGCCATGCTGCGGCGCATAACGCCAGGCTTCCAGCTGCAGCAGCCAGATCGTCCATTTCGCTGCTGCGTCCGGTGTGGTCAGTCCTCCTTGTGAAAGTGATTGTGCGAGCATGCGCGGAGAAGGGTTAGGCGCACACTGCAGACCGCATTGGCGCAGCTTGCGCTCGGCACGGCCTAGCAGACGCAGCCAAGGGTCCTGCCGGTATTTGTCCCACTGTGTCCAGGCCGCACCCGCAAGGCTGACGGCGACGATGATGCCGATGAGGACATAGCTCAGGTCTTCCCAGCTGGGCGACTCAAAGCCCAGGTTGCGCAGCAGGTTGAGCTGCTTGTCCTGCGAATAGTTCAATACCCATTGGTTCCAGCGATTGTTGGTGGCTTCCCATAGCGCACGGATGTTCAACGCGAACCTGGGGTTGACATTGACCAGCGCGTGGGTGAACGCACCAGCGGGTGCTTCAAGACGTTGCAGATCGCCGATACGTCCCGGCGCAACCGCGGAGGTCGGGTCCACCCGCGTCCAGCCCCGGTTGGCTAGCCAGACTTCGGCCCAGGCATGCGCGTCACTTTGGCGAACAGTCCAGTAGCCGTCAACCGCATTGACTTCGCCGCCCTGGTAACCAGTCACGATGCGCGCGGGAACGCCCAGCGCGCGCATCAACACCACGAACGACGAGGCAATGTGCTCGCAAAAGCCTTGCCTGCGGTCAAACCAGAATTCGTCGGCGGTGTTGGTGCCAAACAGACCGGGGTCTAGCGTGTAAGTGTAGCCGCCGGTGCGCAGTCGGCTCATGACCGCCTCCACCAGGCCTGCGCTGTCCGCCTGCGCATAGCGCGGGTCGCTACGAATCTGCGCCGCCAGTGCCAAGGTGCGCGGGTTAAAGCCCCGGGGTAAAGCCAGATAGTCGCGCAGGCCGATCACCATATTGTCCGGACCGTGGCTGAAGCGCAAATGGCTTTGCACCTTGTATCGCAACAGTTCGGAAACGGGCCGGTCGACCCGCCACTGCAAATCCGCCGACATGGTGGCGGTATAGCCGCTTGCCACAGGTGCCTGCAAGGTTCCGTCCAGCACCAGGAGCCAGGGACGGTTATTGGGCTCCAGCGTTACTTCATAGCGCACCGGTACGTCTTGCACTTTCAGGTTGGCAAGGAGTTGCTGTTGTGGCACCAGACCCGAGCGCAATGTCCGCCACTGCACACCGTCAAAACTGGAAAGCACGGGCCCCCGGAAATACAGATCCTGGCGCGGGGGCACATCCCCTTCAAAGCGCACCCGCATGGCCACGCTGCTATCGAGCGCCAGACTGGCAATGGTGCCCACCTCCATGCTGGACGAAAGTCCGCTGCGACCGCGCATGGCGTCTTCGGGCACGCCCCACAGCGGCGCAATGCGGGGAAACAACATGAACAGCACTACCATGATGGGCGTGCCCAGCAGCGCCATCCAGCCCGCGGTTTTGGCCGCCTGTATTAGGGGCGGCTTTCCGACCGGCATATGGTTGTTTACCAGTGCCGTCAATAGGCCTTGCAGTCCCACCAGCATGGCCGCAGCCACGAGAAGACTTTGCGAAAAAAAGAAGTTGGACAGCAGCGTAAAAAAGCCCAGAAAAAACACCACGAACGCATCACGCCGCGCGCGCAGTTCCAACGTTTTGAGCGCCAGCAGAACCACCAGAAAGGTCACACCGGCATCGCGCCCTAGAAGCGTATGGTGGCTGGCATAAGTACCAACCCCGGCAACTACCAACAAGCCCAGCAGCCACCAGCGCGAGGGCAATTTCTTACAACGCCAGGTAATTGAACCGCGCCACACCAGAACTGCGGCGGCCATGGCGCTGCACCACAAAGGCAGCTCTGTAGTTTGCGGCGCGATGATCCACGCAATCACAAGCAGCAAAAACAGTGTGTCGCGGGTGTCACGGGGCAGGTTCTTGAGTCGCTTCCACATGGCGGCTTATCCTTGCGCGTCAGGGTACAGCGCCAGCGCTTGCAGGCAGACCTTTTTGTGGGCCTCGCCGGTGGAGGGGGCAATCTCCTGTGATTGCAGGCGCAAACCAAACGGTAGCTCATTTTTGCTGGCAGAAAGAACCCAGGCGCAAAGGCGCGACAACCTCGCCTCCAGCGTAGCGGCACCGCCTCCAAAACTTCCGGTCTGCGCCAAATCCAGCCACAACTCAAAGCCCTGCACCTGCTGCGTGTCGCGGCTGACCAGATCGCCATTTTTGGCCGCCTTTTTCCAGACCACAGTTTTGAGCGGATCGCCCCGGCGGTAGGCGCGCACGCCATCAAATTCGCCCGTGCTTCTGCGCTGCTGGCTGGCTGCACCGCCCGACCGTGGTTCGCCGGCGGGCAGGGGAGGGGCATGGGCTTCGATGGCGGGGTAAACTAATACTCGCGCGGCCGGTCTCCACACTGTCCAGACCCTGAATGTGCCCAGAGGGAATCGCGTCTCCGCAGTAAGAGGCGGTATGTTGTGTAAGCCCCGGCGCTCTGCCTTGAAACCGATTTGAATTTTGGTGCTGCCTTGCGCCGGCACATCGGTCCAACTCCAGTGGTCGCTTCCCCAAACCGCTAATCCGATGCCGTGACGGACGCTGTGCCGCTGGCTGACCAGCTGCACGGTAATGGAGGCACCGGTTCCTGCAAATTGCGGCTCCGGCGCAACCATGTTCATGGTGATGCCGCGCAGTGTGCCGTGGCACACATGCATGCCCACCACCACACTGCCAGCCAGCAAAAATGTCAGAACGTAACCCAGGTTGAGCTGGTAATTGATGCTGGCAATCAGGAGCACTGCAATGGTCACCGCCATCGCCCAGCCGGGGCGAGTGGGCAGGATGTAAACGTTGCGTTGGTTCAGCGTGGTGGAGTCCCGCGGCGTCAGGCGCTTAAGCCAGAATTTTTCAATCCATTGCCGGATCATGGCAGCGGTACAGCCTGCAGCATGGCGCGCACCTGTTCAAGCGCACCGCGCCCGGCATCACCTACCGGAATCAAGCGGTGGGCAATGGTTTGCGGCAGTACCGCCTGCACGTCGTCCGGAGCCACGTAATTGCGGCCGTTGAGCAAAGCCTGGGCCTTGGCCGCGCGCACCACGGCAATGCCTGCGCGCGGGCTCAAGCCCTGTAAAAACCATTGGCCTGATCGGGTGGCCGCAACCAGGTCCTGCACGTAGTCCAGCAAGGGTTCGGCGGCATGCACTTGCAATACCAGCGCCTGCAGTTGTTGCAGTTCTCCCGCGCCGAGCAGGCTGGGCAGGTTAACCACCATGCCGCGCCGGTCCTTGCCTGCCAGCAGTTCGCGCTCGGCAGCGCGATCGGGGTAGCCCAGAGAGATGCGCATCAAAAATCGGTCGAGCTGCGATTCGGGCAGAGCATAGGTGCCCACCTGATCCAGCGGGTTCTGCGTGGCGATAACAAAAAACGGCTCCGGCAAGGGACGGGTTTCCCCTTCAATCGTGACCTGCTTTTCTTCCATGGCTTCAAGCAACGCACTTTGCGTTTTGGGACTGGCGCGGTTGATCTCATCGGCCAGCAGGACCTGTGCAAATATCGGTCCCGGGTGAAAGACAAAAGCCTCTTTGCCGCGCTCATAAACCGATACCCCCGAAAGGTCCCCGGGCATCAGGTCGGATGTGAATTGCACGCGCGAAAATTGCAATCCGAAGCTGCGGGCCAGCGCATGGGCCAGCGTGGTTTTGCCCACACCCGGTACATCATCAATCAGAAGATGCCCGCCCGCCAGCAGGCATGCGACGCAGTCCTGAATTTGGGTCGGTTTGCCCACTATCACCGTGTTAAGCTGAACGAGTAAATTTTTGAGTGTGTATTGGGCATCCATCACGCAACGTTAACCGAAAATGTTTCCCCGCGAATGAACCGCCACACAAGACCGGGCACTTCATTCCTGCTTTAGAAAATTGACCGATGGCTTTTGTTCAAAAAATTCCCGCCCCGCAACCCATAGACGACTTTGACGGCTGGATAGCTGCGTTTACTCAGCCCACTGTTCTGGTCGAAATATTTGTATTGGCGCTTGCCGTGCTCGTCGCTTGGGGCTTGGTCGCGGCCCTAAGAAAGAGTTTGTCGGACATAGACTCGCGCTCCATCTGGTTCGGCCGCAAAACGCTGGATGGCGTGCTGTTCCCCGCCGTGCTGTTGTTGCTGGGGTTTTTGGCGCGTGACATCCTGGGTCACTTTATTTCGGTGGCGTTGTTCAAGATTGTCATACCCGTGCTTGTATCACTGGTGGCAATACGGGTGGGGGTCAAGGTGTTGCAGGCGGCCTTTGCCGAAGCGCGCTGGGTTCGATTGCTGGAGCGCTCTATTTCCTGGCTGGCCTGGTTGGCCATGGTGTTATGGGTCACCGGCTTTTTGCCGGTTTTATTAAATGAGCTCGATCAGATTACCTGGAAGGTTGGAGGCACTACGTTGACGGTGCGTAACCTGCTGGAAGGTGCGCTTACCGGCGGTGCAGTGCTGCTCTTCACGCTGTGGTTGTCGGCGGGCATTGAGTCCAAACTACTGCGTTCGGCGACCGGCAGTGAGTTGTCTTTGCGTAAGGCGGTGAGCAACGCGGCACGTGCACTGCTCATGTTTATCGGGCTGATGATTGCCCTCTCGGCCGTCGGGATTGACCTTACCGCCTTGTCAGTGCTCGGTGGTGCAGTGGGCGTGGGCATCGGTTTCGGTTTGCAAAAGCTGGCTGCCAACTATGTCAGTGGTTTCGTCATTCTGGCGGAGCGCAGCATGCGCATCGGCGATAACGTACGGGTGGATAATTTTGAGGGCATCATCACCCAGATCAATGCGCGTTACACGGTGATTCGCTCGCTGGCCGGACGCGAGTCCATTGTCCCAAACGAGTTGCTGATCACCAGCAGGGTGGAAAACCTTTCGCTCGCCGACCCGCGTGTGTACCTCACCACGGTGGTGTCAGTAGCATATGACAGCGATGTAGACCTGGTTAAAAAATTGTTGTCCGATGCTGCACTTGAGCAGCCCCGGGTGCTGCGTGATCCCGGCCCCGGCATCTTGTTGTCCAACTTTGGAGCGGACGGGCTGGAGTTCACCGTGGGCTACTGGATAAGCGACCCGGAGAACGGGCAAGGCAACTTGCGAAGCGACGTCAATATCGCTATTCTCAGCGCGCTGCGGGCCAACAACATTCAGATTCCTTACCCACAGCGGGTGATCCATAACGTGTAATTGCGCCACTCTGACGGTTCGCGCACGGACATAGGCGTGCAACCGGCGCCCACTTCAGTTCTTATTGACTACTGGAGATGGCGATGCGAACCCATTCATTCAAACTGGTGGCGTTATGCGCTGCACTCGTGCTGAGCCAGGCAGGATTGGCGCAAGGCAACGGCGGCAGAAATGGACGCAATGACTGCGGCAATGGAAATGCCAATTGTGGCGAACAGCGCGGTAACAACGACCAGGGCGGACGTGACCGACAGGCTCCCAAGGCGCAAAACCGCAACGACCGTGGCAATAACTTCAACCAAGGAAACCGGGACGAGCGTGGTGCCGGTCCCAACCATGATTTCCGTCGTGGCGGACGCCTGCCGCCGGAGTACCGCAGCCGCCAGTTTGTCGTGGACGATTGGCGCGCTCACCGCCTGCAGGCACCGCCGCGCGGGTACCACTGGGTGCAGACCGGAGGCGATTATGTGTTGGTGGCGATTGCTACCGGTGTGATCCTGAATATGATTTTAGGTGGCTATAATTAAAAAAGCACGGTCGTACTATTTTGGTTAATGCATAGACTTTCGGAGCGCAAACCGGGCGCCCGTCAGTTCGCGGCATAGAATCAGGGAGTTGACGTGCACGTCAAGTGAAACCCTATTCATAACCATCTGGAGCGGCAGTAATGAAAGTCCTGGTCCCCGTAAAGCGCGTGGTGGACTACAATGTCAAAGTCCGAGTGAAGTCGGACGGAAGCGGCGTAGACACAGCCAACGTCAAAATGAGCATGAACCCGTTTGACGAGATCGCGGTCGAAGAGGCGGTAAGATTCAAAGAGAAGGGCGTGGTCACCGAGATCATCGCCGTCTCTTGCGGAATCACCCAGTGCCAGGAAACCCTGCGCACCGCCATGGCCATTGGCGCCGACCGCGGCATTCTGGTGGAAACCACCGAAGAACTGCAGCCTTT
>CANBYM010000014.1 GCA_947373605.1 Comamonadaceae bacterium | reverse complement strand
TAATTGCATTAATTACTGCCTCTATTCGCCCATGCAGGCCCCATTGATAGGAGACTTTTGTTGATACACGACTACGCCAGCCAACAAAGATCGCCCCGTAAGCACGTGGTGGGATTGACTGCAGTTGTCCTTTTCCATTTGCTGCTGATCTGGGTCATCAACTCAGGCTTGGCCCGCCAATTTGTCAAGGTCATCAAGGGTCCGGTGGAGACCAAATTGATTGAAGACGTCAAGCCAGACATCCCGCCGCCGCCGCCGCCGCCACCGCCGCCGCAAACGAAAGCGGCGCCCCCGCCGCCGCCAGAGTTTGTGCCGGTAGCGAACATTCAAACAAATGCGCCGGCCAGCACCAATGCAATTGCGGCAGTCACCAACGTACCGGTACCGGTTGCACCGCCGCCGCCCGTCGTGCAGGCCCCGGTGGTTCATGTGCCGGCCGTTATCAATGCGGCAGCCAACTGCCGCAAGCCGGAATACCCCAGTTCCTCACGACGCAACGAGGAAGAGGGCACGGTTCAACTGCGCTTTCTCGTCGGTACAGACGGCTTGGTGGTGGAGTCCAAGGTCGAGGGCAGTTCAGGGTTCGCCACGCTGGATGAAGCCGCCAGAGCAGCGTTATCCAAATGCCAGTTCAAGCCGGGTACCGCTAACGGAGCACCGGAACAAAGCTGGGCCAGCATGAAATACACATGGCGACTCGAATGATTCCGGCTAACCAATCCATCCAACTATTGCACCAACAGGAGTACAGAAACATGATCTCAAAGTTAAAAAACATTATTTGCGGCGCTACGCTAGGACTAGCCCTGCTGTCGGGGTTAAACACGCACGCTATGGCGGAAGAAAGCAAAGACGCTGCAGTTGCGCAAGCAGCCGTGCCAGTCGCTGCGCCTGCAGTAGCCAAGGCAGAGGCAAGCACTGACAACCCGTACGGGCTGCAGGCACTGTGGGCTCAGGGCGATATCGTTGCCAAGGGAACCCTGACCATCCTGGTGGTGATGAGTCTTGGTAGCTGGTACGTCATCCTGACCAAGTTCTTTGAACAAGCCAAAGTGGGACGATTCGCCGCCAAGACACAGGAGACGTTCTGGCAGGCTGGCACCGTGCGACAAGGTACTGATGAGCTGAGCGCAGACAGCCCCTTTCGCTTTATTGCTGAAAAGGGCCTTGAAGGTGCCAGCAAACATGAGGGAATTCTGGGTGCCATTGATTTCAATACCTGGGTCACCATGAGCATTCAACGCGCAACCAACAACGTGCAAAGCCGCATGCAAGATGGTTTGGCACTGTTGGCAACCGTAGGTTCAACGGCTCCCTTTGTCGGTTTGTTCGGCACCGTCTGGGGCATTTACAACGCGCTGGTGAAGATCGGTATGTCAGGTCAGGCCAGCATTGACAAAGTGGCAGGCCCGGTTGGCGAGTCACTGATCATGACGGCGATCGGTCTGGCTGTTGCAGTCCCGGCAGTGCTTGGCTACAACTGGCTGGTACGTCGCAACAAGGGTGTTATGGAAAACATTCACTCCTTCGGCTCTGACCTGCACTCCGTGTTGCTGGCAACCGCCAAAAAATAACCAGCATATTGAAGGAGACGTGAAATGGCGATGAACGTAGGGTCCGATGCTGAGGACGAAATTATCGGCCAGATCAACACCACGCCGCTGGTTGACGTGATGTTGGTTTTGCTGATCATATTTCTGATAACTATTCCTGTGGTTACCACCTCGGTGAAAGTCAATTTGCCCAAAGAGAGCAATTTGATCCGTGAAACCAAACCGGAAAACGTCATCATTTCGGTCGACGCAAGAGGCAAAATTTTTCTGTACGACACGCCGCTAAAAAATACAAACGACCTCATTGAACGTCTGAATAAATTTGCGGCCAAACAGCCACAGCCCGAAGTGCAAATCCGGGGCGATGCACAAAGCGACTTTGAATCCGTTGGCAGCGTGATTTATGCGGTGCAACGTGCAGGCATCACCAAAGTCGGCTTCATTACAGAACCGAACTGAACACGGGCTTGAGGAAAATACCATGGGAATGAATTTAGGAAATACATCCAGTTCCGAGCCGGAAGTGATGATGGACATCAACACAACGCCCCTGATCGACGTGATGCTCGTGCTGCTGATCATGCTGATCATCACCATCCCAGCGCAGTTGCATTCAGTCAATCTTGATATGCCGGTTAGTCAGCCGCCCAAGGTCAAGGTGGATCCGGTGGTGATCAAAATCGAAGTGGGCAACGACAGCGTGGTGCGATGGAATGACACTGAACTGCCCTCACGTGAGGTACTCATCAGCAAACTGACTGAAGCCAGTACGATACAACCGCAGCCGGAACTGCATATCCGTTCCGCACCCAAGGCGAAGTACGAAGTGGTCGCCGCCGTGCTTGCCAATGCGCAACGGCTGGGTCTGAACAAGCTGGGCATCGTGGGATCCGAGCAATTTGCGAAGTAGTTGAATCCGGAGATTGAGAGTCTCAATGGAGCGAGAGCTTGCCCCTTCTGTTACAGGAAGGGGCTTTTTTTTAAATACCACTATGAACACTTTGAATTCCATTGGAACGGCGCTTGTCGTTTGGGCGGTCTTTTCAACGCCGCTTGCGTACGCAGATATCACGCTGAGTGCGGACCTGGCCAAACAGGTCGCAGCAGCACAAGGACTTTTAACCGATGGCAAAAATGCCGAGGCACTGACCAAACTCGACGAAATTCAGAACCCCGATGCCTTAGCCGCACCTGAGCGCGTGCTGATCGAAAAATTGATGACTGCGGCGGCAATCGGAGCAAAACGTAGCGACCGCGTCATTCAATCCACGCGCTATCTCACACAAAGCAGCAATTTATCTGCCGAAGAAAAATGGAAATTTATGGAGGTGCTGATAAGCGCCTACCAAAGCACCAAAAACAACCAGGAATTGATATCCACCGCCAAGGCCTATTACAACAGTGGGGGCAAAAATCCAACTTTCAGGCTTCCGTTGGCGCAGGCATTGGCGATTGAAGGGCAATACCAAAGTGCTCTCGACGAACTTGCCATCAAGAAAAAATCTGACCTTGAGACGGGCACTACCCCTCCCGAAGCGCAAATGCGCGTTGCGATTTACGCCAACAGCAAACTCAAAAATGACGCCGGACTCATCGTGACGCTCAAAGAGGTGCTCGCGCTGTATCCCAAACCGGATTACTGGTCAGACATGGTGGGAGCACTTTTTCGCACCCGTAATTTAACCAAACGTCAGGAAATGGACATTTACCGCTTGATGGAGCAGGTGGGCCAACTGGCAGACGACGAAGACTTTTTGGGGATGATGGACACCGCACTCAAAGTCGGCCTGCCAAAAGACGCGTTGCGTCTCATTACTCAGATGGAAAAGGGCAAATCCCTCAGCGCCGATGTGAAGGCCAAATTGACGATTTTGAAGCAGCGCTCGCAGTCTGCTGCGGCAGATGACGAAAAGTTCAAACACACACAACCCCGATCCGGCAACGAATTGGCACAAATGGCGGATCTTTATGCTTCTGACGCCGGCTTCGCCGAAGCGGCTAACTTTTATGAAAATGCACTAAATGCGGGCGATCTGAAGTACGACCAGGAAACAAGATTGCACTACGCAATTGCGCTCTTTAAAACTGGTAGAGTGCCACAGGCCAAACAAATTTTGTCCACCATTGCAGGACCTACGCCCACAGCGCAGGTGTCAGAACTTTGGGGGCTTGTAATCCGATAAATCCATACGACATGACGAAGCGGGCATCCGAAAACAAAAAAGTTCAAATGATGGATATCGCCCGGATGGCCGGGGTATCTGCAGCCACCGTTTCAAGAGCCTTGAACGGCAGTGAATTGATCAATGCAGAGACCCGCAAGCGCATCACAGAATTAGCGCGTTCGCTGAACTATTCCATAAACCAAAGTGCAAAAAATCTGCGATTGGGTGACAACCGCACCATCGGCGTTGTGATCCCTTACGGGCACTCCACACGCCAACATATTTCCGATCCGTTTTTTCTGGGCATGTTGGGTAGCCTCGCTGATGCACTCACCGACAGGGGCTACGACATGCTGCTGTCTCGCGTTGACTCTGATCGTTTGTATGACCTCGCTGCGCTTTACGATACCGGTCGTGCCAAGGGCATTATCGTAATTGGCCAATGGGGGCATCATGATCAGTTGAATGAACTGGCGATGCGGCGCGTTCCTATGGTGGTTTGGGGTGCGCAGCTACCCAAGCAAATGTACGTCACAGTGGGTAGCGACAACTTGTCGGGTGGATTCCAGGCTACGGAGCACCTGCTGCAACAAGGCCGCCGTCGCATCGCATTCATCGGGGATATCGCGATGCCGGAATCCGCTTTGCGCTTCGACGGATACAAAAATGCCCTTGAACGTTCTGGTATTGCATTTGACCCCGCCTTGCAAATTCACTCTCCGTTCACACCGTTGGAAGCACAAGCGGCGGTGCGTACTTTTTTGCGCCTCGGAATTTCCGTTGACGGACTTTTTGCAGCAAGCGATTTGATTGCCATTAACGCCATCGGCGTTTTAAAGGAAAACAGATTATCAGTACCTGCCGATGTCAGCGTTGTCGGCTATGACGATATAGACCAGGCCGCACACAGTTTCCCGCCGCTCACCACGGTTCGCCAGCCCATCAATATCGCCGGTGAATTTATTGTTAACAGTCTGCTGCAATTGCTCAATGGTGAAGCAGCCTCATCGCAAGTCATTCCGACTTCCATCGTGGTTCGCGAAACGAGCCGTACAGTAGCCTGATTCCTTGCGCCGGTGGCTATCCCCAAACGCCACTCTGCCACTGCGCGAGCATCAGCCGGGCAGTGGACAGATTGGTAGCGCACGGGACGTCATGCACATCGCAGGCGCGCACCAGCGCGTTGATGTCAGGCTCGTGGGGTTGTGGTGTCATGGGGTCACGCAGAAAAATAATGCCATCCACTTCGCCGGTGGCCAATCGCGCACCGATCTGCAAGTCGCCACCCATGGGGCCGCTGAGCATGCATTCCACATTCAACCCGACTTCATCGATCAATCGCTGGCCGGTGGTTCCAGTCGCGCACAGCCTGCATTGACGCAGGAAGGGCGCAAACTCGCGGGCGAGCGCAACGATTGCATCTTTCTTGTTGTCATGTGCGATCAATGCGATGCTTAAAGTCATTTTGAATGGGCTGGATATAGGTCGAGTGAATGTGAAATGTACCCACGCCCAAGTTACATGGAAAGAACATTCGGCGGCTGCGCTTTAATCCAGCGCAATGACATAGCGGCTGCCTTCTGCCAACTCCGGCCAGTGGAGCAGTTCTCCGCAGCCCAGTACCGTGGCATCCCAGCGTGCGCTGGTGGCTTGCGCAGCACCTCTGGGCACGCGTATGAGTTGAAAGTGCAGACTCTTTCCATCACGCTTCAATGTCAGTGTGGCCTGATTCCAGTGGCTGGGCAGGCAGGGGGTAAAGCACAAGGTGGATGCGGTTTGTGTCAGGCCGAACATTGATTCAATGGCGGCGCGGTGCAGCATGCCGGCAGCGCCGGTGTACCAGCTCCAGCCGCCCCGGCCCGCGTAAGGCGCATGGCCGTACACATCGCCCGCGAGCGCATACGGCTCCAACCCGTACAAGGGGCCGCGCACCGGGTGGGCGCTGCGGTGGGCGGGGCTCAAGTCTATGAAATACTGGTAGGCCAAGTCGCAGCGCGCGGCAGTGCCTGCGGGCACCGGCATGCCACGCGTGTGGGCACTGGCCTGTGCCATGACGGCCCACACTCCCGCGTGCGAATATTGCCCGCCGTTTTCCCGCACGCCCGGCGGGTAGCTCTGGATATAGCCCGCGTCGGGAATCGCGTGTTGCAGCGGTGGGTCCAGCAGACGCACCAGGCCGAGGTCGCCGTCGACCAAGCGCGATTGCACGGCATCCAGCGCCTGGCGTTGCAGGTCTTGCGGTGTGCAGTCGGACAGCACCGCCCAAATCTGGGCCATGAGGTCGATGGAACATTCGGCGTTATTGTGCGAGCCCAGTGGCTGGCCATCGTCAAAAAAGGCGCGCTTGAACCACTGGCCATCCCACGCCTGTTCGACCAGCGCGGTGCGCCAGCCGGTGGCAGCATTTTCCCAGCGGGTGGCACGCTCTGCCTCGCCCCGTGTGCGGGCCAGCGGCGCGAAGCGCTCCACAATGCCGCACAAAAACCAGGCTAGCCAGACCGACTCGCCACGCCCCTGAATGCCCACGCGGTTCATACCGTCGTTCCAGTCGCCGCTGCCCATTAATGGCAGGCCGTGCGCCCCGACTTTGAGGCTGCGGTCAATACCGCGTGCCGCATGTTCAAACACATCGGCCATGTTGGTGCCACGCGTAGGTACAAAGTAAGCGTCTTCGGCACCGTCCGGAATCTCCATGCCTTCTAAAAATGCTACTTGCTCGTCCAGCAATCCCGTGTCGCCGGTAGCTTGCAGGTAATGGTTGATGGCATGGGCCAGCCACAGCAAGTCGTCCGAAAAATGGGTGCGCACGCCTGCGCCGGTCGGGTCGTGCCACCAGTGCTGCACATCGCCCGCCGCAAACTGGCGCGACGCGCACAGCACTATCTGCGCACGCAGCAAAGCGGGCGCCGCCCAGGCCAGCGACATGGCGTCCTGCAACTGGTCCCTGAAGCCCGTGGCACCGCCCGCCTGGTAAAACGCCGCCTTGGCCCACATGCGGCAGCACACCGCCTGGTACAGCAACCAGTGGTTCACCATGGCATCAAACGCCGGGTCCGGCGTGCTCACCACCGTGGCCTGCAGCAGGCCTGCCCACTGCGCGTTGCCGCGTGTCTGGCGTGCGCTGGCTGATTGCAAGGCGCTCTGCACGGCCAGTTCGCGCGCCAGCGGCTGGGTTGGGGCATAGCCCATCACAAATACCAACGTTTCAGAAGCCCCGGATTCAACGCTTAAGGGAACACAGAGCGCGGCGCACGGGTCCAGGTTGCTGCCTTGCCCGCGACCCATAACGGCGGGCAGACAAAGGCGACCCTGCGCATCCAGCAGTTCGCGCCGGTCGCAAGTCCAGTCCTCTGTGGCCGGTGCTTCCAGCGACTGGCGCACTGCCAGAAACGCCGTGCCATCGCCAAAGCCGCCATCGGTAGCGCGCTGGGTGCAGGTCAGTGCCGTAACACTGTTTTGCGCGTCTTGCTGATGGAGCATCGCGCTGTAGGTGCTGGCGCGGTCCGTGCGTGATGCGCCCATGATCCACTCCACCATGGCCACAGCGCGTAGTTGCAGGCTGCGGTGGCCCAGATTGGTAATGGTGATGGCAATGTGTTTGACCGCAGTGTCCGGATCGACACACCAGCTCATCTGCACCTGCGCATTGCCGTGCACGTGCGCGATGGTGCTTTGCCCCTGGGTGTGCATCACCGCGTACGTAGCGTCCAGATCAGCGCACGCGTTGGGCGTCACGCACCAGGCGCGCCGGGTTCGCAAGTCCTGTAACACAAACCATTCGCCGCAGGGGTCAGCCACCGGGTCGTTAGACCATGCGGTGAGCTGGTTCAGGCGGCTGTTGCCGCCCCATGTGTAGCCACCCCCGGACTCGGTTAACGCTGCGCCGAACTGCGGGTTGGCAAGCACGTTGGCCCACGGACGCGGGGGGCGCTGCGCAGTGTTCACCTCAAATTCAAAGCGTGCCCCTTCACCGCTGAAGTGGCCTGCACCCGCGTGCGCAGCCGGTGCCCTCAGCGCAGCCATGCCGGTGCCTACACGCTGCAGCGACACAGCGCGGCGCAGCTTCAATGCCGATTCGTGTTCGTCGGCCCAGGCGCGCACATGGAAGGCCAGTGGTCGGCCATCGGCGCGCAGGTGCACCCGTGCCAGCGCGTGCAGGGTCTGCAAGGTATCAGCGGGCAAATCCTGCGCGCGAAAAAGATGCAGCCGCGTGGTGTTGATTTCCGTTGCGCAGTCGCGGTTCACTTTTTCCAGCATGGCGGTAATTTCGCCTTGCAGTTGCATCAGATACGAGTTGGGCTCGCTATTCACAATGACCGCATCCACCGCCACTTGTCCCCAGGCCCACGCCCGCATGCACTGTCCCAGCGAGCGCAGCAAACCCATGCCCTGAATGACGCCCGCCGTGATGAGCAATATTGGACGGTCACCGGAAATGCTCAGTGGCCACAGCAGCCTGCGGTCCAGCGCTGTGCTGTGGCGCGTGGGATGCACCCGGCTCAACTGCAGCAGCATGGCCGTGCTCAGGGTCTGAATGGCGGCAAAATTTTCCGGCGTGATGCGCATATTGCGCAGGCGGATGCCTGCCAGCGTGGCCGACATCAGCGAAGAGCGTTCGATGTGGCTGCTCTGGCGGTGCTTGTCCAGGCTGGCCTGTAGCGCTTGCGATTGCGTAGCCGCAGCGGTGGCAAAGGTGAGGCGCGACTTGCCCTGTGCAGGCAGATACAGCTGCACCGCAATGGCGGCCACCGGGTCCAACCCGGTGTTGCACAGCGGCTCGGCGCTGAACGCCCCGGTACGCATTACCGGCTTGTCGGCTGCCTGATTGCGACCCGCCCACAGCAGCCGGTCGGTGCACACGCGCACGCTTTTTAGCGCCGCATCGCTTTGCGCCACGAAGTGGGTGGCTAGCAGGTCTTGTTCGTGATCAGTGCGAGGCTTGCGCTCAAACACCAGCGCCAGGTGTTCGGCCTGCCAGGCGGCGGACACAAACATATTGGAAAACGCAGGGTGCGATTCGTCCGAGCGGGCACGGGTGATGGCCATTTCCATCACGGACACCAGCTCGATTTCCAGTGGTGCGTCGCTGAGGTTCAGGATCTCAAGCTGTCGGAATTCAATGTCATCTTCAGGGCTGACCCACACCGTCGTTTGTATTTGCACGTGGCTCCAGCGTGCGCAATAGCCCACCCGGTCTGCATGAAAGGTGCAGCTGTAGTGGGCATTGCGGTCCGGCGCAGGGTGCTGTGTGAGTGACCACAATGTGTCGGTGTTTACGTCATGGCGCACATACATAAAGTTGCCGTAGGCATCGCGCAGTGCATCGTCGCGGGTGCGGTTAATGCCGTACTCGCGCAGCTGGCTGCTGCCCGCACCGTTGGCGCGCAGCGATACGCTGTATCGCCCATTGGAGAGCAAGTGCGTCGGTTCCACCGCCAGCGTGCCCGGCGCGATGTCGCGCAAAAGGCCCGGCTGGCGCTTGCGCAGGGATTGTTCGGGCAGCCCGGGCGGTGGTGCGTAGAGGCGCGACACTTCGCGTGGCCCGCGCTCGTGCAATAGCGAGCAAATCGCCTGTAGCCCTGCGTCAGCCATACCCCATTGCTTGACTACGCCGCCTTGCAGCACGTTGGCTAGCGCGGCGATCGTCATGCCCTGGTGGTGGGCCATAAAGGTGCCTACCAGCGTGAAGGATTGCTTGTCGTTTTGGCGTTCGGGCGAATAGTCCAGCGCCTCGACAAAGCCGTAACGCATGCGCGCTCCCAGGCTTTCGAGCCGGTGTAAATTCTCATAGGCCGCCACCGGGTCCACCGGTGCCGCTAGTGCCGTAGCGTAAGGGGCAATGACCAGTTCTTCGCGCGGTGTGCGCCGCAGTGCCAGACGGGGAACGCCTTGCGGCGCGTACTGGTAGGCCAGGGTGGTGTCGCGCGCGGAGTAAGCGCATTCCGAGATACCCCAGGGCAGTTGTAGCGCCTGTGCAAAGGCCATCTGTTCCGTCACCGCCTGCTTGTTGGCTTCGGACAGCACACTGCCGAAGGGCTCATCCAGTACCAGACTGGGCATCAGGTACTCAAACATCGAGCCGGACCACGAACGCAGACCAGCCCGCGTCCCGCGTGCAAAAAACAGTCGACCCAGCGAGATCCAATGCGATACCGGAACATCGCCCTTGGCAATCGCCACCAGACTGGTCAGCCGTGATTCGGACGCCAGCAGGTCGTAAAAGCTGGCATCGAGTTGCTGCTCACCGACGCGGTAGCCAATGTGGAACAAACTCCTCTTGCGGTGGTACAAAAAGCGATAGTCCGGCGCAACAGCCAGAGCCTGAAGCTGCTCTGCCAACGCGCGCAGCGCAGATGCGGTGTCGCCGCCCGCCACATCGCGCCGGTGCGAATGCACTGTGTGTCGGTGGTCTGCCAGCATCCAGCGCAACTGCGCGCGCTGGGTCGGTGTCAGTGTGGTGCGCATTTCCAGTAAGGGCGCCAGCCGGTTGCGCGCATAGCTGATGGCTTGCTGCGGCGTAGTGCACACCACGGGCATGGCGGCAAACGCCAGACAAGCCTGTGCGGCAGTGAGCAGGTGGGCGCTCAGGTTGCCGCTGTCCACCGTAGATACATACATGGGCAGTAGCGGTTGCAGGGTTTGGGTGTCGTACCAGTTTAAAAAGTGGCCCTCGTAACGCTGCAGCTTTTGCAAGGTAGCCAGTGTGGCGCTGAGCCGCTCGACCAACTCCGTGCTGCCGATCCAGCCGAATTGACGTGCACATGCGGCGCTTAAGAGGTACATGCCGATGTTGGTGGGCGAGGTGCGGTGTGCCAGCATGTCAAAGGGCATGACCTGCAGGTTGTCGGGCGGCAGGAAGTTGTCCTCGGGCGTAACGCAGCGCTCAAAGTAGCGCCAGGTGTCGCGTGCAACGCCCTCTATGTACTGTCGCTGGGCCGGTGCGAGCAGGCTTTCGCGCATGGCGGCTATAGGTCGGCTGACGTACCACGTCCACACCGGCGAGCCCGCCCAGACCAGACACAGCAGCAGGCCACTCCACGGATGAGGGGAAAGCAGCAAGGTCGTCAATCCCACAGTAGCCAATACGCCCATGCCGAAATAGCTTTGTCGCAGCAGTGCGCGCAGCCGCGTTTGCACCGCGGCCTGTGCCGCCGCAGCCGTAGTCCATTGCAGCAAATGCCGGTGGCTGAAAATCATGCGGTACAAGGCCCGCACAATGGCATCGAGCGATTGCACCGCGTGTTGTGCCAGCTGCGCAAGATTCCAGATACCGCCTAGAAACGCGCGCAGCAGTCCTGCCAATGCCTGGCTGTAAAACAAAGTACGTGCAATATTGGTTCGCGCGGGCACCATCCCGACCAGTGCACCCATGAGCGGACCAATGGCATAGGCAGCAAACACCAAGGCACAGGCAGTTGTCACGCGAAGCGCGTCGCCCCAAAGAGCCACCAACACCAGAAGCATGGACACCGGTGCCACCAATGATCGGCGCAGGTTGTCAATCATCTTCCATCGGTTGACGGCGCTCAAGGGATAACGCCCGGGCGACAGCAGAATCGGCAGCAGTTGCCAGTCGCCGCGCGTCCAGCGGTGCAGGCGTGAGGCTGCAACATCGGCGTGAAACGGGGTGTCTTCAATCAGGCTGATATCGGTCACAGTGGCGCAGCGCGCCAATGCGCCTTCCAGTAAATCGTGACTGAGCACCATGCCTTGGGGCAAGCGTTCGTTCAAAGTTTTGAACATTGCCTCGACATTGAGCAGACCCTTGCCACAGAACGAACCTTCGTCAAACAAGTCCTGGTACACCTCGGAACTGGGCGCGCTGTAGGGGTCGACGCCCACCTGGCCAGAGAACAGCCAGTGATAGCGTGAAAAGTCGCGGGTGGAGGGCAGGGGGGTGACCACACGCGGCTGCAGGATGCCGTAGCCGCTGATGACCTTGGTACCCGATGCATCAAACACCGGGCTATTGAGCGGATGCGCTGCTATGCCCACTAAATCGCGCAGGCGCCCGGGCGGCAAGAGGGTGTCACTGTCGAGCGTGACGATGTAACGGGTACCGGGCGCTATTTGGCTCTCTGCGCCCAGGTCCATAAAGTCACTGGAAAAGCCAGTGGCCAGGGCGCGCACCAGAAGCTCCAGTTTGCCGCGCTTGCGCTCCCAGCCGATCCAGCGTTGTTCCGTGTCGCAATAGTTGCGCGCTCGGTGCAACAGCAAAAAGCGTGGTGGTTGCCCGGTTGCAGGGGGGTATTTGGCGTTGAGTGCCACCACCGCGCTTTGCGCGTGGGCCAGCAGGCCCTCATCGGTGGTGTGGGTGCGCTCGTTGGCGTCCATCCAGTCGGTTAGCAAAGCAAACTGCGCGCAGGGCTCGGGGTTGGCCAGGTAATGCAACAGAAGTTGGTGCGATAAATTGTCTGCGGAACGGGTTGACAGCAGCATGGAGGGCACCACCACCATGACGCGGTGTGCAGGAGGGATACCCAGCCCGAACGCAATGCGCTGCAAATGTTCGGGGGTAGACGCTTCGCTCACCATGCGGTTGACCAGTGCCAACACCGCCTCGGAAACCGGAAATGCCAGCAACACGCCCAATAAGGGAGTACTGCCGTGGCCTATCAGGATTGCAACCAGACCCGCCGTCAGGCAGGCTGCGCTGCCCAGATAAATCTGGAAGCGTGATAGCGGTATGTGCGCTCGCCACCGCTGCGTTGCGGTTTCCCGCATCTGCAAGTCACGCAGCAATATCTGCCTGCCCGGACCGCCCAGCCAATAGCCCGGAACCCGCCCTGCACCGTGCAAGTCGGCGTCTTCGCCCATGCGCTGCAAAAGTACTTGCGCCACACTGAGTTCGCTACGCTTGCCGCGCTTGGCCAATCGCTCTATCTCGTGCAGCGTGGTGTCACGGGTAATGGCTTGCTCTGCGCGAAACACTTCACTGGCAAGCAGTGCCTCGATCAGCACACTGCTGTGCTCGACAAGGTCTGCCCAGTCCGCATCCCCAATGGTGCGTAGCGACGTTACCGCGTTGCTCACGCTCAGGTTGTCGGCGGCCTGGTCCGCGCCGATTTGGGTTTGCATGCCGGCGTAATCCGGCAACGCGGTTTGCAACCACTCCTGGTACAGGGCGCGCGCTTCGGTTTTGTTGTCCTGCAGGCGTTG
Source organism: Comamonadaceae bacterium (assembly GCA_947373605.1). GTDB lineage: Bacteria > Pseudomonadota > Gammaproteobacteria > Burkholderiales > Burkholderiaceae_C > Allorhodoferax. The sequence continues at coordinate 30,998 of CANBYM010000014.1, read as the reverse complement.
CACCATTTGCGCCAGAAAGATGTTTCCGACACCGCGTGCATTAACGATTTCCAGAATTTCATCCAGCGCGTCGAGGTCGTAGCTGTCTATCGAGTCGCTGCACACATTGGCCAGCTCACGCGCGGCTTTGTTGGTGGCAACACGCTCTGCCAGGCGGCGCATGTTTTCCATCAAGACCACCCGCAGCGTGGTGGGTAGCGCCCACAACTCATTGAGGTTGAGCGGACAGCTTTCCTGGTAGGCATTCAAAAAGTGCAGCAGCAGCTCATCGTTAAACGCACCATCGGTGTGGGCGACAAACGCCCACGCCACGGCATAGACGCGCGGCAGACCCGCCAGCGGAGACTCCACAATCACCGGCAAGGTGCGAAAGTACTGCGGCGGCATGCCTTCGTAGACTTCTTTGAACTGCGCTTCGAGCAGGTGAAAGTTTTCCAGCAACCATTCGGCAGCCGGGCTGATGTCGTAGCCTGCGTTGGCCTGTGTGCCTATGTATTCATAGGCCTTTCGTAAGCGCGCGATGTTGCTGCGCAGGCGCGGTGTGAAGGATTCAGAGGCGCTTTCGCTGCCGGTGTTGCGATGGGTCAGTCCCAGGCTTTTGCCATGCTGGGCAAAGCGCTGCAGGCCGAAAATCTCCGAGCGTATGGGCGGGTCCAGTGCCGTTGCGCTTTGCTCAAGAATCTGGCAAAGCGCCGCCTGCGCCTTGGGTACAAGGCGTTTCAGCCGCGCAGCAAGCATAGTTCTAAAACGCCATCGAAAGCAGGCCGCACAGCAACAGCAGCACTACCGCTGTGGTCACCATATGTCCCAGAAAAAACATTCCCGCGCCATGCCCTGCCTGCCGCAAAAAATGCATGCGGCCGTGGGGTTGGCGGCAGTTGCATAGATGCGCCGTCAGGTCGTTCAGATTGCCGGGCAGTGTGTCGTCGCCGTCAGAAAAAGACGCAGTGCTCCACAGGGTTGTGTGTCGGGTGTGTGTTTGCATCGCCCATGCCTTAGCGGGGTTTAAGCCGCAGCGTGCCCGCGACCGGGCGGTGCGGATCGTTGGCATGCCCTTCCGTCTGCGACACACCCTCCTGCGCCATGGCAGCGTGGTGCACCGAACTTTCACAAGCTGCGGCAGAGTGGGTTTGTGCCCGGTTGCAGCACTCCATGGCGCTGTTGGCGCTGGTTTGTGCCGCCATGACACGGTTCTGGTCATGGCATTGCGCTGCATCGCGGTGGAGTTGGGCGGCCTCTTCGTGGTTGCGTGCGGCCAGCGTATGCAAATCTCTGGGGTTAGTAGCGGGCTTCATGGCAATCGTTCTCCGTTGATTCACTGTGCAATGGAGGATGCGCCTGAGGCCCGAAAAAGTCTGTGCGCCAGCTAACTTTGCAAAGGTATACCCACCATTGCGTCATGTCGGGCAAAGTGTTTGCGTGCCAGCTCGACGAGTTGTTTGTCGCTGGGGTGATCCACCACTTCGTAGCCGGTAATTCGCTTGGCGGTGGCAGGCCGGTGCTTAGCGGCGTAGTGCTTGAAATCGGCCAGTGCGGTGTGGCCGCCGGCGATGAGCACTTCGGCTATGCCATCCAGTGCATCACAGACCTGGCCGAAGAATTCATGTTCCGAGCGCACGCCGCTGGCGTGCTCACGCGTCACGCGGAAATGTTCTTTCACGATTTTCTCCTCGGCATGCTCTGTGCCAAACTGCAGCACATGTGCGGTGTGGTGGTCGACGAGGGCAACGGCGTGGAAAAGTGGCATGGAAAATCTTTCTGGAAGGGGGCTTTGACTCTAGGCGCATCGCGCTCAGTGGTCTGTGGGCTGCGCCACGCATGACGGACTCCCGCCCTTTGCGCGTCGTGCTGGCCACTGTGGGGTCGCGTGGTGACGTGCAACCGATGTTGGCACTGGCGCAGGCACTGCGGGAGCGGGGCCATGTGCCGGTGGTGGCAGCGCCGGTCAATTTTGAGAACTGGGTGCTATCGATGGGGTTCGCATTTGCACCCTTGGGCGCAGACATGCAGGCCTATCTGGCTGCCCACCCGGAAATTCTGAGTGGTAACCCGCTCAGGAATGGGAGCCAGTCGCTCGCCTTTTTCAAAACCCAAGTGCCTTTGCAAGCACCACAGCTGCTAGCTGCCTGCCGGGGGGCAAACGCCATGTTGTACGCGGGACTGTCGGTGTTTTTTGCGCCCTCGGTGGCGCAGGCGCTACAGATACCCGCCATGCAGGTGCAGTTCACCACTTGCCTACTGCCCGGCGATACCTACCCGCCGCCGGCCTATCCATGGCATGGGCTGCCGCGCTGGCTGAACCGCGTCTTGTGGCGGTTGCATTTGCGGGGTGGCAACTGGTTCATGTTGCCCACACTCAACGCCATGCGTGCCGCTCTTTCGCCTGCGCAGGCCTTGCCTTTGCTCACCGACGCCTGGCAGAACGTGCTCTACAGTAACCCGTTGGTCATTGCGGCCGATGCGCAGTTGTTGCCACCGCAAGCAGCCTGGCAGGATCGCTGCGCCTATGCCACCTTTCTGTTTATGGATGACCCGCGAGCGCTGGACGCTGATCTGCAAGCATGGCTCGTCGCCGGTGAACCACCCATTTACATTGGCTTTGGCAGCATGTCGGGTGCTGCGACCATACGGCTGGAGGCGCTGCTCAAAAGCGCGCTGGCTGATATGGGGCGCAGGGTTTTGATTGGTGCGGGTTGGGCAGGCCTCGCCGCACAGGCTGACCTGCCGGCGGGTTGGCGCTTGGTGGACGACGCGCCCCATGCCTTGCTGTTTGCGCGCGTGGCCGTGGTAGTTCACCACGGTGGCTCGGGCACGACGGCACAGGCGTTGCGCGCCGGTGTGCCACAAGTGGTGTTGCCTTTGATACTGGATCAGTTTCACCACGCGCACCGATTGCACCTGTGTGCATTGACGCCCCCGCCGGTGCCACTGGAAAAAGTGACTGCAACGCAATTGCGTACGTTGGTTGATGCGGCGCTGGCCATGCCGCCCGGGCCGCGCAGGCAATTCGCGCAGCGGCTTCAGCAATCCAATGCCGCACGGGACATCGCCCTGCGGCTCGAGGCCTTGGTGCGAAGTAAGGGCAGTGTTAACAGTAAGGCCTAAAAATCCACCGCGGGACGCACGGTTGCGGGTTTGACGTAACGCCAACGCCCCACCCAGCACGCCGTAAGAAATGCTATGCCACCGGCCAGCATGACCAGCGATATGGGTCCGAGCCAGACGCCGTCGTAGGCGCCGAACATGGTTGCCTTGATAGCGCGCACCACCCAGGTGATGGGTAGCCAGGGGCTGATGCTGGCAAACAGGCTGCCGCTGAGTTCCACCGGCAAAATGCCGCCACTTGAGGAAAGCTGCACTGCCAGAAAAATCATGGCCAGCGCCTTGCCTGCATCGCCCAGCGCACGCGTCATGGCAAACACGATGCATAAAAACGTCAGCGATGACATAAGCAGGCACCCCAGAAACGCCCAGGGCATCAGCACCCGGATGCCCAGCACTCCGTACATCGTGGCATAGACCAGCAAACTTTGCGTCAGCACGATGCCGAACGGGATCGCCATCTTGCCCAGCAATTGCGCGGGGTGTGCAAAACGCTGCGCCTGACGCGGCAAAACCCGTACGTGAACTAAAAATGCGGCAACGCCAGCACCCAGCCAAAGCGCGGCTGGTATCAGGTTGGCAGCAAAGGCGCTGCCGCTGTTGGCCACTGCCGACTCGACTTCCAAAATGGGTCTGACCGAATTGGCGAGCCCTTCCGCGCTGCCATCGGGCGCTTCAATGGTTCGCGGTAGCGAACGGGTCAGCAGTTCCATGCCGGCGTCGAGGCGGTCGGTGCCCGCCTTGAGCTTTTGCGTGCCCTCGGCAATCGTCGTGGCACCGGTGGCCAGTGCGGTAGCACCGGAATCTAAGTTGTCGAGCTGGGCGTCCTCCGGCAGCTTGGTCACCATGGTGCGTATGCCTGTGTTCATGGCGCGAACACCAGTGGTCAGGGCGGTCACACCCGTGCTGAGTTTGCTGGCGCCATCGGCCAGTTTCTTTTGCCCCTCGGCTGCACTACCCAGCCCGTTGTCCAGTTGAACGACGCCGCCCAGCAATTGCTCCAGCCCGTCGGTGACGCGGGCAGGGGTGAAAAGGCTGCTGCCGGCTTCCTCGCGATAGGCACTGATCGCACTGCGCATTTGCTGTGATCCGGATTGCAGTTCCGTCAGGCCATGGGTCAGTTCGGTGTGACCGGCAGAGAGACTTTCAGCGCCGGCTTGAAGGCGGTTGAGGTCGCTGCCGCGCGGGCGGCTGGCGTCGAGTGTGCGCAGCCCGGCGCCAAGTTGCTTGACGCCACCGGTGAGCTGGCCCACCCCCGTTGCCAGGCGCATATTCCCCTTGGCAGCTTGCAGGGCGCCGGTGTTGAGCTCTTTGGCACCCTTGGCGAGTTCGTGCGCGCCTTCGCGCAATTGCTCCATGCCTTGGTGCAACTGGTCCACGTTTCGCTGAGAGCCTGCTGCCTTGGACAGCACCAGCTTCCAGCGCCGCTCGTTGAGCATTTCGTTGACGTCGTGGCCCAGCTCGTGCGCAAACGCTTTGGCAATCAGCGCACTTTCAAAGTTGTTCCCCTCTGAGGTGTAGACCACTAGCTTACCGGCGCCTTGTTCATGACCCGGCACCGCGTTGAAACTGAAGTCTTTGGGAATAATGAGTGCAAAGGCCAGTTGACCTTGGCGCACCAGACGCCGTGCCTCCTCCTCGCTATTGAAGTCCTGAAAGCCAAAGGTCCTTTTGCGGTGCAATTCCGAGGTCACGTCGTAACCTACGTTGAACACGTGGTCGCGGTACTCGATGCCCGCATCCAGATTGACCAGGGCCACCGGCAGGGCGCCGGTTTTGGAGGCCGGGTCCCACACACTGGCGAGATAAATCACCGTGTAAAAGGCCGGTAACAACGCCACCAATATGGTTGCCGCCATCAGCTTCGGAAAGCGGATAAAAAACTCGGCCTCCACACGGGCGACATACCAAACTTGGCCAAAGCGTTTCATGCGGCGGATGGCTTTACAGCGGCAAACCTGTGTTTCATGTCCCGTGCTCCAGCTTTTTATCAAATCATTGTCGCTCAAGCGACGCCGTTTGTGTCCTGTGCCGGCATATCGCCCGCAGATTCTTTGGCATAACCCTAAAGAGCAAAAAGTGCAGCGCTGGCATACCATGTGCAGCTTTAACAACCAATAAACTCCAGAGGAACGCACCCCATGAAACGCTCGATGAACGCTATTACCACCGCAATATGTATTGCCCTGGGCGGTTTTGTTGCCTACACCCCGGCAGCTATGGCCGAGGCGCCCATGGTCAAAACACAAGCGCCGGGTTACTACCGCTTTAATGTGGGCGACTTTGAAGTTACTGCGCTGTCCGATGGCACCGTCAAGTTGCCCATACTCAAGTTGCTGTCCAACACCAAGCCGGAAAACGTCATGGCAGCGCTGAAAAAGGGCTACCTCAAAGAAACGGTGGAAACTTCGGTCAACGGCTATCTGGTCAATACCGGGACCAAGCTGGTGCTGATTGACACCGGTGCAGCAGGGCTGTTCGGCCCTACGCTTGGCAATCTGGTTAACAACCTCAAGGCGTCAGGCTACAAGCCCGAGCAAGTGGACGAGATTTACATCACCCATATGCACCCTGACCACGTGGGTGGCCTCATGCAACAAAGCGCGCTGGCGTTTCCCAATGCCACGCTGCGCATTGAAAAAAATGACACCGACTACTGGCTCAGCGATGCTAATTTGAATGCTGCGCCGGACGGTGCCAAAGGATTTTTCCAGGGTGCCATGGCATCCGTTCGTCCTTATGCCGCAGCTGGCAAGCTCAAGACTTTTCAGGGCAATACCGAGCTGGTGCCCGGCGTGCGCGCCCAATCAGCTTTCGGCCACACACCCGGCCACACAGTCTATGTGGTGGAGAGCAAGGGCGAAAAGCTCATGCTCTGGGGCGACTTGATGCACGTGGCAGCGGTGCAGTTTGAAGAGCCAAGCGTGACCATTGAATTTGATTCTGACACCAAAGCGGCAGCCGCCGAGCGCAAGAAGGCATATGCCGATGCTGCCAAGAACGGCTACCTGGTCGGTGTGGCCCACATTGCATTCCCCGGTCTGGGCCAGTTGCGCGCGGCCAGCAACGGTGAAGGATATGTATGGGTGCCATTGAACTATTCCTCGCTCAAGTGATCCAATCTTTGCCTAGCAGGCTTTAACTTTTACCAACAGGAGCTTCCATGATCCAGATCCGTACCCTTTGCAGCACCAGTTTGCTGGCAATAAGTCTTTTAACGGGCGCAAGCAGCAGCATTGCCCAGTCGGATACCGCGGCAGTGAGCGCAAAGCTCAGCGGCGCCACTGAAGTGCCGGCCAACACCAGCACGGGCATGGGCACATTGGAGGGCACGCTGGACAAAAAGACCAATATGCTCACCTGGACCTTGACCTATTCGGGCCTGAGTGGACCGGCTAAAGCGGGTCACTTCCATGGTCCTGCCGCTGCCGGAGCCAATGCGGGTGTGGCACTGGGCTTCACCGGCCCGGTGGAGAGCCCCATCAAGGGTAGCGCCACACTCACGCCCGCACAGGTAGCTGACCTTACCGCAGGCAAGTGGTATGTCAATCTGCATACGGCCGCCAACCCCGGCGGCGAGGTGCGCGGTCAAGTCATGGTCGCGCCCTGATCGGCTTTTTCACCACGGCGGGTTGACCGCTGCAAAAATGCCCCTGATACTTTCAGCGGGCATTTTTTTTGCCCGTGTCTAACTCCAATACATTCCATGTCCACTTTGACCGAAGAACAGTCTCGCACCTACATGCACAAATTGTTGGCGGCCATGAGCCAGGCCGGAGGTTCGGATCTTTTCATTTCTGCGGATTTCCCGCCCAGCATGAAGGCCAATGGTGCCATGCAGCCGCTGAGTAACCAGAAGCTTAGCGGAGAAGTGACCCGCGCATTTGCTTTGTCGCTGATGAACGAGCGTCAGCGCGATGAATTTGCCAAAGAGATGGAGTGCAACTTCGCCATCAGCATTCCGGGCGTATCGCGCTTTCGGGTCAATGTGTATGTGCAGCAGCAGAATGTGGCTATGGTGGTGCGTACGATTGCCTCGGAAATCCCGAATTTTGAGAAGCTCGCGCTGCCGCCCATTCTCAAAGAAGTGATCATGAACAAGCGCGGTCTGGTGCTGGTGGTCGGCGGCACGGGTTCTGGTAAGTCCACCTCGCTGGCCGCCATGATTGACCACCGCAACAGTACCTCTGCGGGCCACATCATTACCGTGGAAGACCCGGTTGAATATGTGCATGTGTCCAAAAAGTCACTGATCAGTCACCGCGAAGTGGGGGTGGACACACACTCATGGCATCACGCGTTGAAGAACACACTGCGTCAGGCGCCCGACGTGATTCTGATCGGCGAAATTCGCGACCCCGAAACCATGGAGCATGCCATCGCCTTTGCCGAAACCGGCCACCTGTGTCTGGGCACTTTGCATGCCAACAGTGCCAATCAGGCGATTGACCGCATCATCAATTTTTTCCCTGAAGAGCGGCGTAACCAGCTGTTGATGGATTTGTCAGCCAACTTGCGCTCTATCGTGTCTCAGCGGCTGGTGCGTACCGAAGACGGCAAGGGCCGCAAAGCAGCCATCGAAATTTTGCTCAACACGCCGACCATTGCCGAGCGTATTTTCAAGGGCGCGTTCGGCGACATAAAAACCATCATGGAGCGCTCACGCGAGTTGGGCATGCGCACCTTTGACTGGGCTTTGTATGAGCTGTATGACGCCGGTCACATTGGCTTCGAGGAGGCGATCCGCAATGCCGATTCGGCCAACGAATTGCGGCTGGCCATCAAACTCAAAAGCAAACGCGGGGAACCGGCCGGTGCCAGTGGACCCACGTTGTCCTTCGATAAAGAACCGTCAGCCGAAGAGTTGCAGGCCATCCGCGAAGAAGAAGCGCGCAAGCAGGCCGCGCGCAAGCGGGAACTGGAAGATGAAGAGCTGCAGCGCAAGTTGAAGGAAAAAGGCATAGACAGTCGCTTCAATTGATTTGCCTGTAGGCTTGCTTTATGCATTTAGAAGATTTATTGGATTCCAAAACGGCGCTGCCCAGCGTGCCACGGGTCATAGCGCAGGTGATGTTTGAGCTTAACAAAGAAGAGCCCGATCTGCGTGTTATCAGCACGGCCATCAATACCGATATCGGGCTGACGACGCGCCTTTTGTGCCTGGCCAATTCGGCGCAGTTTGCGTTGAGCAGCAAGGTGGGCAATGTGTCGCAGGCGCTGGCAGTATTGGGATTCGATCAGGTGAGTCAACTGACGGCCGCAGCGGCGGTAACGGGCGCATTCAAGGCGGTGCCCGGACTAGAGCTGAGCGTGTTTTGGCGCTACAGCCTGGATGTGGCCAAGCTCGCCCGCAAGCTGGCACGCAGTGTGCGGGCCAATCCATCGCTGGCGTTCACGTCGGGCTTGCTGCACGCTGTGGGTGAACTGGTGATGCACCAGGGCATGCCCGATCAGATGCGCTGGCTCAATGAGCGGGTTGAGCCGCTGGCCATGCGCCGCGTCAAGGCGGAAATTCATTTGCTGGGCTACTGCTATGCCGATGTGGGTGCGGGCTTTGCGCGCTTGTGGGATTTTCCGGTGGAAATTGTGGATGCCATCCAGCAGCAGAACGCGCCCTTTGACAACGAAGCCTACGAGCCACTGGCCGGGCTGGTGCACCTGTGTGCGTGGCGGGCACGTGCACGCGTGGCCGGACTTGAAGGCGGTTTGCTGGTGGACAGCTTTCCGGACAATGTGGCTTTGGTATTAGGTGTAGACGTGGACGAAGTGCTTCAGCAGGAGCCGATTGATTGGACGCTGCTGAAAGAAGCACAATCCATACTCTAACCCGGCGACTGCCGCGGAAGTTCGCCTGACTACGTCGGCGAGTTAGCCAGTACATTTTCTAAAAAGCACATGAGCACAATAGAACCACGATTAACTTCACTCTCGCACGGAGGCGGATGCGGCTGCAAGATTGCACCCGGCGTTTTGTCGGAAATTTTGAAGACCACCACCTCCATGCCGCTCCCGCCGCAGTTGCTGGTGGGTATTGAGACGGCCGATGATGCTGCCGTGTACCAGCTAAATGACGAGCAGGCACTGATTGCTACTACCGACTTTTTTATGCCGATCGTGGACGACGCGTATGACTTTGGTCGCATTGCGGCCACTAACGCCATCTCGGATGTGTACGCCATGGGCGGCACCCCCATCATGGCGCTTGCCTTGGTAGGCATGCCCATCAATGTGTTGTCTACCGAGACCATCGGCCGGATTTTGGCCGGCGGTGCAGCTGTGTGCAGGGCCGCTGGCATTCCGATTGCGGGCGGTCACACCATCGATTCGGTGGAACCCATTTATGGTCTGGTAGCCCTCGGACTGGTGCATCCCAAGCGCGTCAAGCGCAACGCAGATGCGCGTGTGGGCGACTGTTTAGTACTGGGCAAGCCGCTGGGCGTGGGCGTGCTTTCGGCAGCACTTAAAAAAGAAAAGCTCGAAGCCGCGGGCTATGCACGCATGATTGCCGTCACCACCCATCTCAACACGGCAGGGCCGGACTTGGCGGCGTTAGAGGGCGTCCATGCGCTCACCGATGTAACCGGCTTCGGGCTGGCCGGTCATGCACTGGAGATTGCGCGCGGCGCCCATGTCACGGTCGATGTGACGTGGAGCAGCGTGCCGCTGATTGAAGGCGTGCGCGCGCTGGCGGAGCAGGGCATGGTGACCGGTGCGTCGGAGCGCAATTGGTCCGCGTATGGCGCGCAGGTGGCGCTGGGCGCCGGCGTGAGCGATATCGACCGTGCGCTCCTGAGCGACCCGCAAACCAGCGGCGGCTTGCTGGTGAGTTGCGCGCCCGAAGCGGTGGGCGCGGTACTTGCCATATTCAAGAAGCATGGCTTTGCTGAGGCTGCCCAGATCGGCGGTATTAGCGCCCCCTTGGGGGATGCGGGTGCTCCCAAATTACGGGTCACACTTTGAAGCGGATAGCTTGAAGGTCGGGGTTCTTTGAATTGTGTGCGCCATTAGCCGGGTTGGTCTGAATACCGCCCCGCAAATTTCCGGTCGATGTAGTCCTTGAGCCACCAAACCCAGCGGCCTTGTGCAGCCAACTTGCCATAGATGGCGATGGCGCGACCGTCCCCGCAGGACAACAGGTTTAAGCTCCTGGCCGGCGGCTGGTGGACCTTGAGGTTTTGACCGGCAACGACAGCAGCCAGGTTGTGCGCCAGCGCAGGGCCTGCGCGCACGGCATACACACCGCTGCGTGCCAGGGGCCGGTCCTGCCGCGTACTGACGTCGCCTGCGGCAAACACGTTGGCGTGGCTGGTCGAGCGCTGGTTGGCATCTACGGCAATAAAGCCCTGCGGGTCCAAGGCCAATCCGCTGGCTTCAAGCCACGGCGGTGCCTGTGCGCCGATGGCGATCAGGGGTACATCACAGGCCAGTCGCGCACCGCTTTGCAAAATCACCTCACCCGACTTCACACCCACTGCGCTGTCCTGTATCAGCGTAATGCGCCGGGCCTTGAGCGCGGCTTGCATGAGATTTTGCGCCTTGGGCGGATAGGCAGCACCGGCGGGCGCATCGCCACTGAGCAACGTAATGGCGCTGTTGGGCAGGCGCTGGCGCACCGCCATGGCCAGTTCAATCCCCGCTGCACCTGCGCCAATGACGCCAATGCGCAGCGCTTTGTTAGCACCCATTTCGGCCACCTTGGGCCACAGCGCAGCAAATGTTTCCATCGGGCGCACAAACAGGGCGTGTTCGCGTGCGCCGGGCATGGTCTCCTCAATGCGTGAGCGGTTCTGAACCGGACCGGTGTTGACCGACAGCCAGTCGTAATGCAGGGTACTGCCATCGTCAAATAGCACCGTTTGCGTAGCAGCGTCCAAGCCGCGTACGCTGCGGGTGAGCCAGCGGATACCTGCGCGACGCACCAGTGGTTCCAGGTGCAGCACGCATTCTTCAAGCGCATATCGCCCCGCTACGAAGCCTGGCAATAGCCCGGAGTACAACTGGCGCGGCTGCGGCGCCACCAGATTGATGCGCGCCCCGACCAACGGGCTGGCAGCCAACTGCTGAAGTACGTGCAAATGTGCATGGCCGGCACCGAGCAGCACCATTTGGCGCGGCTGGTAACCCCGGCTGTCTTCCTGTGGCACAGGTTCTGTGTGGCTATGGTCAATGGCGCGGTCTGAGTCAGCATTCATAACGATATTTTCAACGAGGTGGTGTGTGACCCAATCAGTGGCCCCGACGCCATGCGTGATATCGCTTCACCCATTGCAGCAAAGTTTCAGGCTGGTGTGCGCGCTTCCAGAGGCCGGCAGCGTATTTGTTGGCCTCGGCCATGGTGGGGTAGGTGTGGATGGTGGCCAGTATTTTGTTCAGACCCAGCGAGTGCTTCATGGCGAGCACGTATTCGGCCAGCAAGTCACCGGCATGTGCTCCGGCAATGGTCACACCCAAAATACGATCCTTGCCCGCAGTGGTCAGTACTTTCACAAAACCCTGCGTGGCGCTGTCCGCAATGGCGCGATCGAGTTCACGCAACTCGAATCGGGTTATATCTACGGCAATACCTTGCGCGGCAGCCTCCTGCTCGTTGAGGCCCACTCGTGCAATTTCGGGGTCGGTGAAAGTGGCCGCAGGGATGACCGAGTAATCGGCTTTGAATTTCTTGAAGTCACCAAACAAGGCGTTCACTGCCGCGTACCAGGCTTGGTGCGCAGCCGTGTGCGTGAACTGGTAAGGCCCGGCCACATCGCCCGCCGCAAAGATATTGGGGTAAACGGTTTGCAGGTATTCGTTGGTCTGCACGGTGATGTCGGTGGGAATACCTATGGCTTCCAGTCCGTAGCCGCTCAGGCGCGCGCGACGACCCACCGCGCAGAGCAAGTCGTCAAACGGAATTGCAACGGGTTGCCCGTCATCTCCATGTTTTACCCACAGTGATTTGATGCCGTCAATTGCTTCACAGCGCAGCGCTGTGTGGCCGGTGAGCAGCGTGACGCCGTCCGCTCGCAGGGATGCTGACACCAATTCCGAAACTTCAGGGTCTTCGCGCAGCAGCACGCGTATGCTGGCCTCCACCAACGTCACCCGAGAGCCCAGACGGGCAAAGCTTTGCGCCAGCTCGCAGCCGATCGGCCCACCGCCGAGCACCAGTAAATGGGCTGGCAGTGCATCGCGCGCGGCCAGCGTATCCCACAAAGTATCGCTGGTCAGATACCCCGTCTCAGACAGGCCGGGAAGTGCGGGTACCACGGGGCTGGCTCCGGCAGCAATCACGATGCTGCGTGCGGTGAGTCTTGTGGTGGTGCCGTCGTGCAGTGCAATTTCCACTGTCCATGGGTTGATGATGGTGGCATGCCCGAGTTGTACATCTACGCCTAGCGCGGTGTATCGCTCAACGCTGTCATGGGGTGCGATTTCAGTAATGATGTTTTGAATGCGGCCTATGAGCGCCTTGAAGTCAAAGTGGGGCTCGGTATCGCGCAGGCCGTAGCGGCCGGCATGGCGCATCTGATGGGCCAGCGTGGCACTTCTTATTAACGCTTTGCTGGGAACACAGCCGTAGTTCAGGCAGTCACCGCCCATTTTTTGGGACTCAACGAGCGTGACTTCGGCTTTGACTGCAGCGGCTATGTAGGAGCTGACCAAGCCGCCTGCGCCTGCGCCGATGACAAGCATGTTGCGGTCAAAGTTCTTAGGCTTGACTGCCTTCCACGGTTGGTAAATGCGTTGTGCCTTCACGCTTTGAAGCAAGCGCTTGGCGACGAGCGGGAATAGGCCCAGGAGTGCCAGTGAGATAAAGAGCGTGGGGCTGGCGACATCGGCCAGCGTGTGCATCTGCGCCAGCTGTGTGCCTGCGTTGACGTAAACTGCAGTGCCCGCCAGCATGCCGACCTGGCTCACCCAGTAAAACGTCCATGTTCTTAGGTTCGTGAGGCCCATCGCCAGATTGATGACAAAAAAGGGTACTGCGGGAATCAGCCGCAGGCTCAGCAGGTACCACGCGCCCTCGCGCTCCAGCCCTTGGTTGATGCCGACCAACCGGGTACCAAACTGGCGCTGTACGATATCGCGCAGCAAAAAGCGCGCAACCCAGAACGAAACGGTTGCGCCCAGGCTGGACGCGAATGACACCAGGAGCAGGCCCCAGCCAAAACCGAAAACGCCGCCACCTGCCAGAGTGAGAACAACTGCGCCGGGCAGCGAGAGTGCGGCGACAGCCAAGTAAATCACAAAGTACGCAGCGCGCACGGGCCAGGGCGACTGCGCATACAACATTGCAAATTGCACGTGGCTCTTTTGCAGGTAATCCAAATTTAAATACTGGCCGGCGTCCAGTGCAAAAAAAACTGCAATGCCTGCAATCGCAAGGGTTAAAAGGGCAAGGCGCGACAGGCGCGCGCCAGATGCCTTCATGCGAAGCACCTCCAGCCCCACCAGATGCGGGTTGCAATGGTGACAGCGCAAAGTGCGGCAAAGGTATAAGCCAATGCAGCGAAATGCTGCGGCCAAACGCACATTACGGCAAAAAAGGCCAAAGTTTCCGTGCCCTCCGTAAGCCCGCCTAAAAAGTAAATCGATTTGTCGGGGTAGGCTGTGTTGTGCATACCGCGCTTGGCGGCCAGTGTCGCAAAGGCCAAAAAGCTGGACGCCGTTCCGACAAACGCTGCCAGCAGGGTGGCTGCGGCAAGCGCGTTGGCTTGCGGCGCGGAGACCGCAAAGCCGAGCGGAATGCTGGCGTAAAACAAAAAGTCCAGCGCAATATCGAGGAAACCGCCAGCGTCGCTGGGTGTGTGCAACCGCGCCACGGCGCCGTCCAGCGCGTCGCACAGTCTGGATACACCCATAACGGCGAGTGCCTGAAAATGGTTTTGCGTGGCAATAAGCACTGCAGTCAGCATACCTAATACAAAGCCCGCCACGGTAATTGCATTGGCAGTAATACCGGTGCGCGCAGTGAACCGCGCGAGGCCTTCCACAGCGGGGCGTAGCAATGCGGTGGCGAAGCGGTCAAGCATGGGTAGGGTGTTTTGGGTTGCCGGTTGAACGGCATCGTAACTGAGCCCGCACCCGCTACGATGGCACAGCGCTTTGCGTGGCAGTCACGCCCCGTGTTCAGGCAGGTTCGGCAACGGCAGTGAGCGCCGTAAGTGAGGCCATCAGATCGCCAAAGCGCTCTCCTTGTACCACTACGTGTTCGCGCAGTGCGAGTGAAGTGGCTTCGGCATCACCAGCGGCAATGGCGTTGACTATGGCTTGGTGTTCTTTGAATGAAGCAGCCATGCGGTTGCGTACCCGCAACTGCAAGCGGCGGTAGGGGCGAAGGCGGCGCTGCAGGTTAAGCGCCTGCTCACAGAGAAACGCGTTGTGGCTTCCGGCATAGATTGCAGCATGGAAGGTTTCATTGCAGTAGAAATAGGCGTCAGAGTCCTGTTGCTCGCGCGCGGCCTCACAGGCTTGCAGCGCCTGTGCGAGGTTCTTGCGCTCAGCCTCCGTCATGCGCCGTGCGGCTAGCCGGCCGCACATGGCCTCCAACTCGCTCATCACCTCAAACATCTCTAACAAACGCGTCGGGCCGATGCTGGTGACGGTTGCACCACGGCGTGGTCGGATTTCAATCAAGCCTTCCGCTGCCAGCTGAATCAGCGCCTCACGCACCGGCGTGCGGGACACCCCATGCTGCTCCACCAGTGTGGCCTCATCGAGTGAACTGCCAGGAGCAAGTTCGCCAGTGGCGATTTGTTCCTCAATTTTTTCACGCAGTTGGTCAGAAATTTTCATAGGCTAAGTATCCCATTGCTGGATTCAAAGGATGCAAAAATATTCATAGGGTATTTACTAACACTTATTTTTAATACAAAAGTTACATTAATGTATACACAAGAACAGAAAAAACTGTCTTTACCCTTCTATTAACTGACCCCAGGAGACAAAACATGCGACGTCGTAGCCTTATTCAATCTGCCGGTGGACTTATTGCAGGTGCTTTTCCATTCACAGCCACATGGGCGCAAAACGCCACGCTGAAAATTTCGCACCAGTTCCCTGGCGGCACCATTAAGGAAGGCGACTTTCGCGATCGCTTAGTGCGCACGTTCGCCGCAGAAGTGGAAAAGCGAACCAAGGGCGCCCTGAAGTTTGAGATTTATCCCGGCTCGTCGCTGATGAAAACCATGGCGCAGTTCTCTAGTATGCGCAAGGGCGCGCTGGATATGGCGCTCATTCCTTTGTCTTACGCAGGGGGCGAAATCCCGGAGGTCAACATCG
The DNA here is from genome assembly GCA_947373605.1 of Comamonadaceae bacterium. Classification (GTDB taxonomy): domain Bacteria; phylum Pseudomonadota; class Gammaproteobacteria; order Burkholderiales; family Burkholderiaceae_C; genus Allorhodoferax. The sequence continues at coordinate 15,632 of CANBYM010000014.1, read as the reverse complement.
GCCTGATGCCCGGTCTGGTCGTTTCGTATGAACAGGCGTACAGCTGGAAAACCAAGCCAGTAGGCATTGAACTTAACAAGCTGCTGCTGGACAAAGGCATTGTGCTCATTAGCTGGATCTGGCAGGCCGGAGGCGTCGCTTCGCGCACCAAGCCCATCGTAGATCCCGACGACGCCAAGGGTATGAAAATCCGTGGCGGTTCGCGTGAAGTGGACATGATTTTGAAAGAAGCCGGGGCATCGGTGGTTAACCTGCCGTCCAATGAAATCTACGCCGCCATGCAGACCGGCGCTATGGATGCAGCCATGACTTCGAGTACCTCGTTTATCTCTTTCCGGCTGGAAGAGGTTGCCAAGGCGCTGACCACTGGCCGCACCGGAGCGTACTGGTTCATGTTTGAACCCTTGATGATGTCCAAGAGTATTTTCGACGCGCTGCCCAAAGACCAGCGCGACGCCATCATGGCGGTTGGTGCTGATATGGAAAAGCTGGCGCTTGAGAGTGCGAAGAAGGACGACATGGAGGTCGCAAACATCTATCAAAAGGCCGGTGCCAAAGTCGTTGATCTGCCTGCTGCAACCATCAAAAAGTGGCAAGCTATCGCTCGCGCTACCGCATGGAAGGACTATGCGGCCAAGAACGAAGGCAGCGCCAAGCTGCTGGCATTGGCTGAGCAAACATTGTGAGCCACGGCTTTGAAATAAATCCGGGTGCTGCACCTGGTGAAATGGTGCCGAAGAATGCTGCGGTCGCGGTTCTGGCCCGTGCTTTGAACTGGTTGAACAAGCAGGTTTTGCGATTGTCCATGCTTGCTCTGCTATTGACGTCATGTGTGCTGACCTATTCGGTGGTGACGCGCTACCTGTTGAAAAGTTCTACCGATTGGCAAGATGAAGCTGCGGTGTTCTTGCTGGTCGGTGCCACCTTCATGTGCTGCTCCTATGTGCAGTCGTTGCGTGGTCATGTAGGAATCGAGGCGTTGGCTTCCCTGCTGCCAGCGAGTGTCAACACGGCGCGCTTGATTTTTGTCGATGTGGTGTCGACCTTGTTCTGTGCATTCTTCTCCTGGAAATCATGGGCATTGTTCTATGAGGCCTGGAGTGAGGGCCAGACCACTTCCAGCAGCTTTGCGCCGCCGTTGTGGATTCCCTATTCCCTGATGGCAGCGGGCATGAGCTTGTTGACCATTCAGCTTTTTTTACAGTCTGCCATTCGCGTTAGTGGTGGGGAAGTTCGCAGGGGTCAGTCATGAGTGAGTTGGGTATCGGTCTGTCCTACGGCGCGGCAACACTGCTGGTCATGTTCTCGGGAATGCCCATTGCGTTTGCATTGGGTACGGTGGCTGTGGTGTTCATGTATTGCTTTATGCCGGCCTCAACGCTGGATACGGTCGCACAAAACGTGTACGAAGAAATGGCGTCCATTACGCTCTTGTCAATCCCGCTGTTCATCATGAAGGGTGCGGCTATCGGAAAGTCGAGGGCGGGTAAGGACCTGTATTCCGCCATCCACGCCTGGTTGCACAAGGTGCCCGGCGGTTTGGGTATTGCCAATGTATTTGCCTGTGCATTGTTCGCTGCAATGGCTGGCTCCAGCCCGGCGACCTGCTCAGCCATTGGTTCCGCTGGTATTCCTGAAATGCGTAGGCGCGGTTACTCGCCGGGTTTTGCCGCCGGCATCATTGCAGCCGGAGGCACCTTGGGTATTTTGCTGCCGCCATCTATCGTGATGATTTTGTATGCCGTCGCGGCAGAGCAGTCGCTGGGGCGTTTGTTCCTCGCAGGTATCGGCCCGGGCGTCTTGCTGGTGCTCATGTTTGCAGGCTACGCAGTCGTCCGCGCCCGCAAAGAATACAAACAGGCTTTGGCTGTCTACAAAGCTGGTGGAGAAAAGTCTGCGTACTTGGAAGAAGAACACTTCACCATGGCACAAAAAGTAGAAATGCTTCCGCGCGTATTGCCGTTTTTGGTTTTGCTGTTGGGCGTCATGGTGGCTTTATACGGAGGCTTTGCAACACCGTCCGAAACAGCCGGTCTGGGGGGACTGATGGCTATTGGACTGGTGGCGGTGGTGTACGGTTTGTGGCGTCCCAAGGATGTGGCGCCCATACTTTCCTCCACGCTCAAAGAGTCCACGATGCTGATGCTGATCATCGGCATGTCGCTGCTTTATAGCTATGTGATGAGCCACCTGCACATCAGCCAGGGTGCTGCACAGTACATCGTCGGTATGCAACTCTCCAAGTGGGTGCTGTTGTCGGTCATCCTGCTGATGGTGATTGTGTTGGGCTTTTTCCTGCCACCGGTCTCCATCATTTTGATGACTGCGCCTATTATCCTGCCGCCGCTCAAAGCTGCCGGATTCGATCTGGTTTGGTTTGGTGTGGTGATGACCATCGTCATGGAGATGGGGCTGATTCACCCACCTGTTGGTCTAAACATTTTTGTGATTAAAAACGTGGCGCCTGATATTCCCTTGAAGGATGTGATCTGGGGTGTCATGCCGTTTGTCGCGCTGATGTTTGTGGCCGTGTTTTTGCTGTGCCTTTTTCCTGGCATTGCAACAGGACTCCCCAACATGGTGATGGGAGTTAAGTAGTATGAATGCGCCAGACGCCATCTGGAACCGACAAGCCCAAAGCCGTGCTCAACGGCTTGCCCGCGCGGCGTCGTTGCTGGGTGACGGCCTGAAAGGCAAACGGGTTGCTACCGCCGATGCGGTCAAGCTGCTGGGGGCGGTGATCGAAAGCGGGGATCGCGTGTGCCTGGAAGGGAACAACCAGAAGCAGGCGGACTTTCTGGCGCGTGCGCTGACGCAACTAAATCCGGCAGAGGTGCACGACCTGCATATGGTCCAGTCCGTGCTGGCCCTGCCCGAGCATTTGGACCTGTTTGAAAACGGTATTGCCTCCAAGCTGGACTTTTCCTTCTCTGGCCCGCAAAGCGCGCGACTGGCGAAAATGGTGTCTAGCGGGCAAATACAGATAGGCGCGATTCACACCTATCTGGAGTTGTTCAGCCGCTACTTTGTGGACCTGACGCCGCGCGTCTCGCTGGTCTGCGCTCAGGCGGCCGATGCACACGGTAACTTGTATACCGGTGCCAATACCGAAGACACGCCTGCCATTGTGGAAGCCACTGCATTCAAGAGCGGCATCGTCATCGCGCAGGTCAATGAGATTGTGGATGTATTGCCGCGCGTCGACATTCCATCCGATTGGGTGAACTTTGTCATCCTGGCACCCAAGCCCAATTTCATTGAACCGCTGTTTACCCGTGACCCGGCGCAGATATCGGAGATTCAAGTGCTGATGGCCATGATGGCCATTAGAGGGATTTACGCTGAATACGGCGTGCAGCGCCTCAATCACGGCATCGGCTTCGATACCGCCGCCATTGAATTGCTGTTGCCCACTTACGCCGAATCGTTGGGTCTCAAGGGCAAAATTTGCAAGCATTGGGCGCTGAATCCTCACCCGGCCATGATTCCGGCCATTGAAGCGGGTTGGGTGGAATCCATCCATTCGTTCGGCTCCGAGCTAGGCATGGAGAACTACGTCAGCGCGCGCTCCGATGTGTTCTTTACCGGCGCGGATGGCAGCCTGCGCAGCAACCGGGCGATGTGCCAGGCAGCGGGTCACTATGCCTGCGACATGTTCATCGGCTCCACCTTGCAGATCGATTTGAACGGCCACAGTTCCACGGCGACCGCAGGGCGTATTGCCGGTTTTGGCGGCGCGCCCAATATGGGCGCAGACGCACGTGGACGGCGTCACGCTTCTCCTGCATGGCTTAAGGCAGGAGCGCAGGCGCGTGAGGGACGCAGTGGCGTGCATGCGATGCCGCGCGGCCAGAAGCTGGTGGTGCAGATGGTGGAAACTTTTCGCGAACACATGCAGCCCGCATTTGTGCAGACGCTGGACGCCTGGAAGCTGGCCGAGCAGGCGCGTATGGAGATTCCGCCGGTCATGATTTACGGCGACGACGTGACCCACATCCTCACCGAGGAAGGCATTGCCAATTTACTGCTGTGCCGCACCGACGAAGAGCGCGAGCAGGCCATTCGCGGTGTCGCTGGCTACACGCCGGTGGGACTGGCGCGCGATCATCGCATGGTTGAAAACTTGCGCGACCGGGGTGTGATTCGGCGTGCCGAGGATATGGGCGTGGACAAGCGCGATGCCAAACGCAGCCTACTGGCCGCACGCAGCATGCGCGATCTGGTGCGTGCATCGGGTGGTCTGTACAACCCGCCCAAGCGCTTTCGCAACTGGTAACCACAGGTCCTATGGAACAACTTCAATTTACCCACACGGGCACCAGCGACATCGGCGTGTTTGAGCCGGTGCTGGTGGGTGTGGTCGGTTCGGGCAACCTGGAAGTGTTGCTTGAGCCCGGCGCGCAGCATCAGCAGTGCAGCGTCCACATCACCACCTCTGCGCGCGGCTTTGCTCCGATCTGGGAAGCCGTGGTGAATGACTTTCACCATCGCAACCCGTTGGGCGGGGTTGCCATTTCGATTAACGATATGGGAGCGACGCCGGCTGTCGTTAGCCTGCGATTGGATCAGGCGGTTGCCGAATTGAATGCCCGTCGCAAGGCCACGTTATGAGTAGCAAGGGGGCTTTATGAGACAGAGTTTTGCCGAAAGCACCGCACGCGAGCGCATCAGCCAATTGCTGGACGCTGGATTGTTCTATGAAATTCTGGGACCGGCGCAACGGGTGAGCAGCCCGCATTTGGCGCAACTGGGGGTACCTGCTGCATTTGATGACGGCGTGGTCATCGGTAGTGGTTCGCTCGGCGGCAGGCCGGTGCTGGTGGCATCGCAAGAGGGTGAGTTCATGGGCGGCGGTGTAGGCGAAGTGCACGGCGCCAAATTGGTGGGATTGTTTCAACGTGCTCTGGTCGTCAGACCCGCAGCGGTCATTGTGATTGCGGAGTCCGGCGGTGTGCGGCTGCACGAAGCCAACGCAGGCCTAATCGCCGTGTCGGAAGTAATGCGTGCTTTGCTGGATGTGCGCGCCGCAGGCATTGCGGTGGTCATGTTGATTGGCGGCGCCAATGGTTGCTTTGGAGGCATGGGTCTGATTGCCCGTTGTGCGGACCACATTGTCATGAGCGATATCGGACGCCTGTCCATGTCAGGACCGGAAGTGATTGAGTCCAGCAATGGGGTTGAAGAATTTGATTCGCGCGACCGTGCATTGGTGTGGCGCACCACGGGCGGAAAACATCGCTATTTGACAGGGGACGCCGACGTGTTGGTAGAAGACGATGGCGATGCCTTTCGCAAAGCGGCCATGGAAGCACTGGGCTCCGCAAAGCCTTTGACGCTCGAGTCCATGCTGGCCGAACACGCCTTGCTGAGCGAGCGAGTTCGACTGTTTGGCGATTGCAAAGACGCTATGGATATTTGGCGACGATTGGGTGTGAATCATCCCGAACGGGTTACGGATATGGAAGCCGATCAACTGCAGTCTCTGGCCCATCGTCAGTCCACCGATTTGGAGCCCGTATGAACTGGCAGGACCTTGCCACCGCTCTGTTCGGCGAACAGCACCACATTATCCGCAACGGCGATGTTCTAAGCGGTACCGCGCAGCTTCAGGATCAGACTATTGCAGTGGTGGGTACTACCGACCACGCCTCCATCGGAGTAGAAATTGCATTGGCCCAAGCTGCGGTGGTGCTTGACACCATTCAAAACTACCCCGGGCGGCCCATCTTGTTGCTGGTCGACACCCAGGGCCAAAGGCTGCGTCACCGCGATGAATTGCTGGGTATAAACCGCTACATGGCGCACATGGGGTGCTGTGTGGAGCTGGCGCGCAGGAGCGGCCACAAGGTGGTGGGACTGGTGTATGACCAGGCACTGTCCGGCGGCTTTATTACTTCGGGGCTGATTGCCGACGCATGCTACGCACTGCCTGAAGCAGAGATCCGGGTCATGCGCCTGCCTGCTATGGCGCGCGTGACCAAAATCAGCGAAGACGTGCTGGAGGCCTTGTCTGTATCCAACCCCGTGTTCGCACCTGGCGTTAAAAATTATGTGGCAATGGGCGGCATACGGTCCTTGTGGGAGGGCGACTTGCGCGCCGCACTTACTACGGCTTTGGCCGACACCACCATCACCGACGAACGCGCCAAAGACGGTGCCCTGCGCGGCGGGCGCACCATGTCCGCCAACGTGACTGCGCGCGTCGTAGCCGCCTGAATAGAACTGCCATGGAACTGCTGCAACGCAACCAGTTGGTATGGCTGCAAACAGGCGCGTGGCAACGCATTCTGGCCGCACCTTGGGACACGCAGGCCTTGGCGATTCTCGAGCACTGGTCACAGGCACGTTTGCCCCTGGTCATTGCGCGCCAGCGCGCTGATATTGCGCAAGACAGGATGTGCGTCGGCTTGCCTGCGCCTGCGAAGTGGGCACGCCGCCGCCTTGCACTCGACGTGGGAAGTGCTGACGTCTGCAAGATCGGTTTGTTCCCACTGCTATCCGGTGTGATGCCGATTGCAAGCACCTTGCCTACCTCGATAGGTGGGCTACACATCAGGGTGTACGGATCCCATGGCTGGCAGCTTATGACCGGCATGGAGTATGCGCACACGGGATCGGACATTGACGTGTTGCTTAATGCAAAAAATGTGTCGCATGCTATCGAGTTGGCCACGGCACTCAAAGCGTGGAATGCCCCTTGTCGCGTAGATGGAGAGGTGATCTTTCCAAGTGGTCATGCGATCGCGTGGCGTGAACTGTTGCAAGCACATGAGGGCGCTGTCAGCAAGGTGCTGGTAAAACACCGACAATCGGCCAACTTGATGGATATGCAGCAGCTTGAAAGTTTGGCAAGCGTGTGTGCTGAGCAACTGCTGGATACCTGCGAGATATAGGCGCGGACCGCGTACATCGATGCATCCGTTTGCCCGACTTTCAGCGCATCACGCGGTACGTGCCTTGTATGCCGAAGTGACTTTGGAGCCCAAGCCGGGGCTGGTGTCTTTGCGCGACAACGGCAGCCACACCGATATGAATGCCGCCACCTTTGTGCGCAGTCTTTTCGCGCTGCGGCGCTACTTTCCTGCCATAACCCAGGCCGGTATGGATGGATTGCCATTTCCTGCGCTGCAAGCGTTGGGCATTGCCGCCGAAGCCCGCATGCTTAAAGCGACCTGGGGTATCAATACCCACAGAGGCGCTGTGTTTGCTCTTGGGCTTCTGTGTGCGGCAGCGGGCCGCCTGCAGCGTGAGGGTCAAGATTTGGAGGCGCATTTGTTGCAGCAGCGCTTGTGCAATCAATGGGGCGACGCATTGCGCGCGCAAGCCATTGCAGCGTCAGGACGCGCGCCCGTATCGCATGGCCAACGGGCCGCTCGCGCTTATGGTTTGCGCAGCGCTTTGGACGAGGCGGCTGACGGATTCCCCACGCTGTTCAACACCACCTTGCCCGCCTTGAAAAGCGCGCTGGCGAATGGCCATGGGCAACGTGCCGCGCGGGTGCAGGCGCTGTTTGCCACCATGGCGGTGTTGGACGACACGAATGTGGCACATCGCGGCGGACGTGCAGGTTTGAATTGGCTTAAAGCGAGCGCAGCGGAATTTCTGGAACGTGGCGGTGTGGCGCAGCCCGACTGGTTGCAGCAAGCGCGCGCCTTGCATCTGCGATGTGTGGAGCTTCAGCTGTCTCCGGGAGGGGCTGCCGATGTGCTGGCGTGCGCCTGTTGGGTGCACAGCATGCAGCACGCAGTGGCAAGCCAAGAGCACTTGCAAAGCGCGCTGGAGGTGGCGTGAGTTTTGCCCTGCTGTTTGCCGGGCAGGGCACACAGAGTGCGGCCATGCTGCCCTGGCTGGACGACGAGCCTGCCAGCCAAAGAGCGCTGGTCACTTTACAAATCGCCGTCGGCACGGACTGGCGATCGGCTCTGGCGGATAACAGTACGCGTAGCAGCAACGCCTTTGCGCAACCGCTGATCACCGGTACGTCGCTGGCCGCATGGGCTGGCATCCACCACCATTTGTGTACTCAAAGCGGTCTCGACAGCAGCGCGACCGGCGCGACCGGCGCGATGATGCCTGCCGTGGTGGCCGGTTACAGCGTGGGTGAGTTGGCCGCGTTTGCCTGTGCGCAAGTGCTGGATGTGCAAACGGTGATGACACTGGCAACGCTGCGCGCCAACGCCATGGATGCCGCGGTGCAAGGATTGGATACCGGCTTGTTGTCTGTGGCGGGTATCGATATGCAGTCGGTGCTCAAAATGGATGACCAGTTGGACTGCGCCATTCACATTGGAGCCGACCATGGCATTTATGCGGGGCAGTCTGCGCTGCTGGACGCATGCAGTGCGCACCTGACGCTCAGAGGTGCGACCTGCAAGCGCCTGGACGTGCGAATTGCTTCTCATTCCCGCTGGATGGTCCCAGCCGCCGTACAGCTCGCTGCTGCACTGCCTTTGCAAAACTGGGCTGTGGCGCAATGCCCGGTGGTGCTGGACGCCACAGGCACGGCGACCCGCCAGACACAGGCGCTGCAGCGTGGGCTGTCCGCGCAACTTTGCAACACAGTGCAATGGGCCGCTTGCATGGATGCTATTGCCGAGAAGGGCGTGCGCTGTGTGATGGAAATCGGTGCCGGTAACGCATTGGCCAATATGTGGAATGCGCGCCATTCGGCCATACCCGCACGATCCGCTGACGATTTTCGTGACGCCTCAGGTGCAGCGCGCTGGATCGCACGCCATCTGGAGGTTTGAAAGGCGATTCAGACAGCATGGCGTTGCTGGACATCGGTTAGAAGCGTTGCTCGCGGGCATGTCAAATTATGAAATGACTTTAGCAAAACACCTCCCCATTGGGTTCTGGCATCACGGAAATATTGCCGAAATCATCAAAAAATGTCAAACTCAGAATGAATCGCAATCGTCGTGATGCCAATGGGCCCATCGATAGAAACCGTGAAATCAGCAGCGGTTGCGTCGATAGCGCTTGACCTGACTGAGGCCATTCTGGTCATCTAGCATCCTAGGGTCAACCGTAGGCGTTGCGAATTTTTTAAGAATCGTTTACCTGCATCACAGTGGCAGTTCTAGGGCATGAAATTGCAAAGTTCTGTCCCCTCAATTGTTTGAGCTTTGTGGGATGCTGCCTGGGCAGCGCACTAGCATCCACGGTGATACTGACAAGCCATTTTCAGCCAAAACGGGGAACCGTGGCCGGCATGAACTTTCAGAGAAACCCGTCGCCTAACGCTCCTGGCTCGCAAGCGGGCAATTGAACAACTTGGACCTAAGATTTCAGGTATTTCTCCGAAATGGCGTAAAAGCGCGTGGATTTTTTAGTGCAGGCTATTTGAGAGCCCATTTTCCCGAGGTTAGACGAATTTGGAGTCGTCTTTTTGGCCTCTCTGGTTAAAAATCAGGTTATTCATGGGGTATTTCCCGCAGCGTTAATTCGTCACAGGGTAAATAGTCATCTCGCAAATCGGTGAAATTAGTTAAATTACGTGAAACACCTCAATTGAGGGTTTCTCAAATAAGTAAGTTTTTCAATACCGCGCTTTTTTTGCCTAAAAAATAGGCAAAAAAGTACAAATTTGCATCAAAAAACTATTAATGTGAGACCTTCAAATAAGTGATTTTTACGAACTTTTTCTCCTTCCTCCGCCGACCACTTAAAAGCACCCAAAATTTCTTGAAAAATCGTTTATCGGAGATTTCAAATAAATGATTTTTCGGCTCATCCGCATTAATTTTCTCTAAGGCGATTAATGCTTTTTTTCGAAAAATTTCTTTGAAATCAATGCGTTGAAGGCTGCCGGTTGTGGAGTGGTCTGCGAACATCAAAGCGGCTTCGGTCAGTTGGCGCGCGACCGCAGCTTGTTTTTGCCTTTTTTCCAAGTCATTTGCCTGTCGCTGGTACAGCATCCCTTAAAAACCGGTTTTCTCGCGTTTTAGTGACCAACGCAGGAGCCCGCAACTTCTGTGCAGGGCAGGATGAAACACCTGTGCTGCCTTTTGCAGCAAACTCAGTTTCCCAGACGGGGCGCAGACAGCATCAGGTTTTGGAGTTCATTTTTCCAAAATTTGGCATTCCCAGTGGTGCCGTGTCCGAATGTCTCCGGGCTGCCAGGAATCAACATCGCCTTGCCGTTCCTGACTCGATTTATCTCCCGGTCCAGTACGCCTAGATCAGGGGGGTTGCGTTCGTCATCCGCAGAGTTAATGGCGAGCAATGTAGCTTTGATTCGCTCCAGTCCCGTTGAAGGGTCGTAGTCGCGAGAAGATTCCCATTGGTATAAATGATCGTTCGCATCACCTGCGAACGGCCCATTTAGGCGTTGATCGAGAAGTGCATCGGCTTTTTCGCGCGTGGGCGCAGTCTTAAACAAACCCTGGTTTCCCCCATTTGATGCAGCGCCGAAAAACACCGACGCAAACTGCAGGCTGCGTGGTTGTTTGGTGTAGTTACCTCCCATCCATTCCGGGTCGCTGCGAATCGATTCAGCGAGCATGCGCCGTAGCATCCAGTTACGGCCGGACATCTGGGTAGGCAGTGATGCCATAGGAACGGCGATGTCCATTGCGTCGGGATAACGCATGGCCCATATCCAAGTCTGCATACCTCCCATAGAGTTTCCCAGCACCAGACGAAGGTGTTTGATGCCCAGATGCTCTGTGACTAGTCGGTATTGGGCCTCGACCATATCGTCGTAGTTATATTGCGGAAACTTGGCACGAAGCCCGTCTGACGGTTTAGATGATTTTCCAGTTCCTACGGAATCGGGCAATATTATGTAGTAGCGGTTAGCGTCCAGCGGCTGCCCCGGACCAAAAAGTTCCCCGCCAAATGACGCACCCAGCATTGCAGTACCCGAACCCGTTGTGCCGTGCAGAATGAGCACCGGTTCTGCCTTGGCATCGCCAAGCGTTGTGTAGTGCAAGTGAAGCGCTGGCAAGGTCTCGCCCGTGTGAAATTTGAAATTGCTTACCACCCAGTCGCGCTCTTGTGGTGTGGATAAGTCGGCTGCTATGGCAGCGTTTGCGCCAATCGCGATGGCAAGCCCCGCCAGAATATTGCAATTCAAAGATTTAAACATTGGTTGATTTTTCTCGGTTTTACAACAGGCTAAGCGGCTAACAGGCCGCTGTCAATGGCGTTATCAAGTTAGCGCGACCGGGTATCAAGCAGTCACGCAAAGTAATAGACCCAGAAATTCCGTTCACGCTATCTATTTTTCCGATGACAACGATACTCAAGCTTCGCGTTTGTTGCTTATATCCCCGCCCTTAAGGACGAGGCTTTACGCAAGTTCAGGTAGTGTCGCAACATAATGGCGAATACCAATCCAACAGGGGCAGCAATTGACCACACCAACCAGAATGCCTTCCATGTACCTGCCGCACGGCGGCGGGCCTGCTTTTTTCATGCAGGGCGGCATGCACGACATGTTTGCCGATATGCAGGTATTTCTGGAAGGTTTACGGCAAACGCTGCCCGCTACACCCAAAGCAATTCTGGTCATCACGGCCCACTGGGAAACCGATGTGGTCAGCCTGACCGGCAGCGCGCGGCCTGAGCTGATTTACGACTATTACGGTTTCCCGCCGGAAACCTACTCGCTGCAATACGCAGCGCCAGCCTCGCCCGAACTGGCGGCGCAGGCTGCGGCCTTGTTGCAAAAAGCGGGCATCGCGAACAAGGTGGAGCCTGCCTACGGTTGGGACCACGGTGTTTTTATTCCGCTTAAGGTCATGTTTCCCCAAGCGGATATTCCGGTGGTCGCTATGTCCTTGCAAGCCGGTTTAGACCCATTGGCCCACGCTGCCGTGGGCCGCGCATTGCGTCCCTTGCGCGATGAGGGCGTGCTGATCGTGGGCAGCGGCATGAGTTACCACAATCTGCGTGACTTCCGGGGCGGCGGTGGACGCCGTGCGTCCGAAGAGTTTGATGCCTGGCTGGATACGGCCTTGGCCGGTGACGATGCGCATCGCAGTGCACAACTTGCGCAGTGGTCGCGCGCGCCTTCCGGTCGGGCTTCGCATCCGCGTGAAGAACATTTATTGCCCCTGATGGTGGCCAGCGGCGCGGGCAGCGACTTGCCAGCGCACAAGATGTGGTCGGGCGATGCGGGAGACACCCGCGTGTCGGCCTGGTCCTTTGCCTAAATCTGCGTCAACAATGCGGCGTCTGCCACATCAGCGGCGTTGTGGGTGACCAGCAAGGCGGGAATATTGCGCGAACGCACCAAGTCGAATACCAGCGTGCGCATGCGGCTGCGCAGGGGTGCATCCAGCTTGGAGAACGGTTCATCCAACAGCAGCGCTTTAGGCCGCGCCAACAGTGCGCGTGCCAGTGCTATGCGAGCGCGCTGGCCCCCCGATAGCGTGGCCGGGTTCGCGTTCAAAAAAGCTTCCATTTCGACATCGGTGAGCATCTGTTCCACCGCCGCTTCACGCTGTGCCTGCGGGCCTTTGGGCAAGGCAAACAGCAAGTTCTCCCGCACCGTCATGTGGGCAAACAGCAAGTCCTCTTGAAACAAAATGCCAATGCGCCGCATCTGCGTTGACAACGCGTCGATGCGTTGCGCGTGCAAGGTGATCTCACCTTCAAACCTAAGCGGCTCGGGCAGTGTTCCACACAGGGCGGCAAGCAGGCTTGATTTGCCGCAACCACTGGCACCCATCAGCGTATGCACGTTGCCGTCTGCAATTTGCAGGTGCAGGTTTTCCATCAGTGTGCGCTGCGGACTGCGTAAGGCACGAATGTGAACTTGAAGCGGCATGGTGTGTGTGCTGCGCCTAGGCAATGCGGATGCATCCGTTGGCATCCTGCGCCACAGGTATCGGAATGAGCGATTCGCCTTCGCAGTCACCGCGGTCGCACACCCCATCCGACCACCGGTAGCGCGCATAGTGCACATTGCACGTGATACTGATGTGCGGTTGAAACTTGAGCAGTTCCTGTCGCGCAGCCAATGGCACGCCGAAGTGTGCGCAGCGGTTGGCGAAGGCTTTGACTTGCGTGCCGCTTCGCAGCAACAAGACACCAAAGGGCTGCGACTGCGCCGAATCCGCCTCGCGGTAAACCGTGTGCATCAGTGCCTGCCCGTCTTCGACGCGGTCAACCCAGCCCAGCACTGTACCTGCCGGGGGTGCGTTGGGCAATTCGTGCCATGCGCTTGGTGTGTTCATGGGCCAAGAATAACGCAGTGCGTTAATGCAAACGCCGTGGTCTGCCCAGAGCACTTGTTGCCGCAAATACCAGTGCAGGCAGCAGGCACTGCAGCCACGCAAATGCGCTGGCCAAAGAGCGTTGACCACCGGCGGCCAGGTTCACGGCCTCGGTCGTTACGGTGGAAAAACGGCCTGCACCGACGTACAGGGTGGGCAGGTATTGCGCCACACTGACCGCAAACCCCACAGCAAAACCCGAAAGCAATGTTGCCTTAAGCAGCGGCCACTTCACTTGCCATAAAAATGCCAAGCGCGAGCGCCCCAGGCTGGTGGCGACCACTTGCATGCGCGGGTTGAAATGGCGGTAGGGTTCTTGAACGACGAGCAATACGTAGGGCGTGCAGACCAGCGTGTGCACCAGCCACAAGCCCTGTGTTGATGCGTCCCAATTCCAGCTGATTGCCATGCGGTGCATTCCCAACACCCACAAAACCGACGGCAGGGCAAGCGGCAAATAGAGGAGCGGTGATGCCTTGCTTTGCCAATACGCTGGGGCCCATTCGAGCCACAGCACGGACCACAGCAGCGCGGCACTGGCGCTGCCGCAGGCGAGCCAAGTGGTGGTGATCAACACCGCGCGACTGTCCCATACCGATAGCCAGGGCGCAGTCGTCCAGGATTGCGGCATCAGTGCCGGAAACGGCCACACGCCGACCACGCTGCCAAAAGCCAACGCACACAGTACGGCGCCATAGACCAGTGGCAGCGCTGTCATCGTGGATGCGCCCCATTCCGTGGGAGAACCTGAACGTGGAAAATCGATGCCGCGTGTCCATTGCCTGCGCCAGTGCGGCCAGCGCAGCGCGCCTTGCAGCACCATCGCGCAAAGGCCTATCAAACCCAAAAGCATCCAAGCTGCGGCCGCACCCTGGGCGTTGGTGACGGGGTCGGAATCCTGCAACCATTGCCAGGTCAAAAGCGCCAGCGTCGATGGCGAAGTCGGCCCGATCACGATGACCACATCCACCACGCTCAAACCGTAGGCCAGAACTGCCAGCGTAGGCCACCGCAAGTGCTTGTTTAGCTGCGGCCAGACGACGCGCTGCCACGCCTCACGCGCGCTGTAGCCCATGGTTTGCGCCAGCGTTACCTCTTTGCGCAGACGATCTGCGACGTCAGCTTGTTGCAGGTGCATGGCCGACACCCAAAGTAAAAACGGTGTTTCTTTGAAGGTCAGCACGGCTATCAGGCCCAGCCCCCAAGGGTCTTGCGTAGTGACCCACAGTGGCGGCGCGTTGAAGCCCGTAGCCCAGGGCGAAAAGGCGCGCAGCAACCACCCGCCAGGGGTCAACAAGGCCACCAGCCCTATGGCAAATGCCGCATGCGGTACTGCGAGCATGGGGGGCAAGCAGCGCAAAAGTCGACTCCAGCGAGCAGGCGGAGCGACAAAGGCGTGACCCAGCCAATGTTTGCACAAGCCTGCAGCCAGCAAGGTGGAAGCAACGCCGGTCCACAAGCTCATGCCCGCAGCGCGCAGCGTTTGCGGGTCTTGCAACAAGGCCCCCCACGCCACAACATCGGCGCTTGCTACGACTGCCGCTCCCAAGCTCCACACCAAGGGCACAACCAGCAGCAAAAAAATCACCGCGATGCCCCAACGGCCCGCGCGGCCCGCATTGCTCAGCCCGCTCAAACCACCCAAGCCGAGCACGTCAGGCGTGGCCGATCACCGGGTGCGGCTCGTAAGCGGCTTCCAGCATTTGCATTTCCACACTGCTCAAGGATACTTCGAGCGCAGCCACGGCCTGATCGAGTTGGGTTATCTTGCTGGCGCCCACAATGGGTGCAGTCACACCTTTTTTCAGCAGCCAGGCGTAGGCCAGCGTAGCATTGCTGATGCCTTTTTGGGCAGCCAACTGGCTCAATTGAGCGACGACCGCAAAGTCACTGGGGCGGTAATAGTAGTTTTGCGCAATGTTGTCGGTACCCGCGCGGGAGGTGGCAACCGCCGCCAAAGCGCCCTTTTTTGCCTTGGTATTGGGGCTGGTGGCTGCGTCTTTGTCGGTGGTCTGGCGGTTGCCAGCCAGAAAGCCTCGCGCCAAGGGGCTCCACGGAATCAGCGCAACGCCCTGCGCTTGGCACAGCGGAATCATTTCGCGCTCTTCCTCGCGGTAGGCCAAGTTGTAATGGTTTTGCATGCTGATAAACCGGCTCCAGCCATTTTCTTTGGCCACTTGCTGCGCACGGGCAAACTGCCATGCCCACATGCTGCTGGCTCCTACATAACGCACTTTGCCCGCCTTGATCAGGTCATGCAGGGCCTCCATGGTTTCTTCGATGGGGGTGTCGTAGTCAAAGCGGTGTATTTGGTACAGGTCAATATAGTCCATGTCCAAGCGCTGCAAACTTGCGTCTACCGCGTGGAATATCCGCTTGCGGCTCAAACCTCGTGCGTTAGGCGCG
>CANBYM010000013.1 GCA_947373605.1 Comamonadaceae bacterium | reverse complement strand
TCACAATCATTTTTGCCAGCGCCTGAACGATCACCGGGGCCAGACCTTCCGAGATTTCATCAAGCAGCAGCAGCCGTGCGCCCGTGCGCAAAATGCGCGCCACCGCCAGCATTTGCTGCTCGCCACCCGACAAGCGCGTACCCTGGCTGTGAGCACGTTCCTTGAGATTGGGGAACATCGCGTAAATCTCGTCAATGCTCATGCCGCCTTTGGCCAGTTCGGGCGGAAGCATCAGGTTTTCTTCAGTGGAAAGGCTGGAAAAAATTCCACGCTCTTCCGGGCAATAGCCCACACCCAGACGGGCGATGTTGTGCGTGCCCGCGTTAATGGTTTCCTTGCCATGCACTTTGATCGAGCCCTTGCGGCTGCCGGTCAAGCCCATGATGGCGCGCATGGTACTGGTGCGCCCTGCCCCGTTGCGGCCCAGGAGCGTAACCACTTCGCCCTCCTGCACATTGAAGTTCACACCATGCAAGACGTGTGACTCACCATACCAGGCGTGCAAATCGCGAATTTCGAGGAATGTGGTTGACATGTCTTAGGGCTCCCGCCGGGCCGTCCCAAGGGTGGCCTGCGCCCCCTCGGGGGGCAGTGAATACACGCAGTGATGAACGTGGGAGCTCATTTAGTGAGCACCAACGAGTTCGGTATCCGCGCTACCCATATAGGCCTCAATCACTGCCGGATTTTTCGAAACCTGTGCATACGGCCCTTCGGCCAGGGTTGCACCGCGTTGCAACACCGTAATCGTGTCGGCAATACTGGACACCACGCTCATGTTGTGCTCCACCATCAACACGGTGCGATTCGCAGCTACTTTTTTAATCAGTTGACGGATGCGGTCCACATCTTCCAGGCCCATACCCTGTGTGGGTTCATCAAGCAGCATAAGTTCAGGTTCCATCGCAAGCGTGGTGGCAATCTCCAGTGCACGTTTGCGGCCATAGCTCAACTCTACGGTGACGTTGTGGGCGTAACCTTCCAGATCCACAGAGGCCAGCAACTCCATCGCACGGGCATTCAGACCATCGAGCGAACTTTCAGCACGCCAGAAATGAAACGAGGTTCCCAGTTTGCGCTGCAAGGCAACGCGCACGTTCTCCATCACGGTCAAATGAGGAAACACCGCGGAAATCTGAAACGAGCGAATGATGCCGCGCCGCGCAATTTGCGCGGGTGCTTCCTGGGTAATGTCATGGCCGTTAAACAAAATGACCCCGCTGGTGGGCCGGATGAATTTGGTCAACAAGTTAAAGCAGGTTGTTTTACCGGCGCCATTGGGCCCGATCAGTGCGTGGATGGTGCCCCTGCGCACCTGCAGGTCCACCTTGTCCACCGCAATAAACCCTTTGAACTCTTTGGTGAGCTTTTGCGTCTGGAGAATGAAGTCAGTCGTCATGGAGCGCCATGTTGACCGTGAATGTGATTTGCTTATCTAGGGCAAACCCGAGAAAAAAGCCTGCGCGTCAGGTTTTCGTCAGTCGACGTGATTGCAGCACCGCTTGCGCCAAGGCGAAGTCTTCCGGATAGGTAACTTTGAAGTTTTGTGCACTGCCGCGCACAAGCAAGGGACTTTTACCTACAAACTCCATGGCGCTGGACTCATCGGTTACCGCATCGCCAGCCGAATTCAGGGCATGGGCCAGCTCATTCAGTCGGAACATTTGTGGGGTCTGTGCCAGCCACTTGTCTGCGCGCTCAACGGTCGCGCTAACCCTTGCCTGTTCAGCTTGTTTCAAGGTGTCCGGCAAAGGCAAAGCCAGCAATCCCCCCACGGCGTCAGAAATGCATGCGTCAATCAGCGTGTCGATCTGCGCCGGGGTAATCAGGCAGCGCGCCGCATCGTGCACCAGCACCCAGTCGTCCGGTTGGGCGCCATGGGTTTGCAAGGCCTGCAGCCCATTGGCTACCGTTTGGGCACGTGTAGCACCACCGCAATGCGCCACCCGGACATCCGCAATTGCCGGGTCAAAAAACGCATCTCCTTCCGACACCACCACCATCACGCCACGCAGGCGCTGCACGACCGAAAACGCAGCAATTGTGTGCAACACCATGGCCTTGCCATCCACATCCTGGTACTGCTTGGGGCCTTGTGCGCCGGCGCGACTGCCGGTGCCGGCGCAGGGAATCAGCGCCCAAAGTCCGGACACGGCGTTGTTGGAAGCAATGGAATTAGAGGGGGATGTTGGCATGGCGGGCTTTTGGTGACCGGCCCATTCTAAAATCGAAGCCATCCATGGATTTACCAAAACTCACCAGCGGCAAGCGTTACACCCTGCCACGCCCCACCGGAAGTGCCGACGCACTTTTACTAGCCCAACTCGGGACACGTGAAAAAAAGTTCGGCAAACCGCTGGCCATCATTACCTCGGACGCGTCTGACGCGCAGAGACTGCTGGAGGAACTACCGTTTTTTGCGCCCGACCTGCGCTGCGCGCTGTTCCCTGACTGGGAGACTCTGCCTTACGACACGTTTTCTCCCCACCAGGACCTGATCAGCGAGCGACTGGCGACGCTTTGGCGCATCTCGCAGCGCGACAAAGAGACTGGAGCCGACGTCATCATCGTGCCGGCCACCACAGCGCTGTACCGGCTGGCTCCACCGAGTTTTCTGGCGGGCTACACCTTCCAATTCAAGGTCAAGCAAAAGCTGGATGAGGCCAAGCTCAAGTCACAGCTCACGCTCGCCGGCTACAGCCATGTCACGCAAGTGGTCAGCCCAGGCGAATACGCCGTGCGCGGCGGTTTGATCGACCTGTTTCCGATGGGCAGCGCGGTCCCGTTCCGGGTTGACCTTTTTGACGATGAAATTGACAGCATCCGCACCTTTGACCCGGACAGCCAGCGCAGCCTGTACCCGGTGCCTGAAATCCGGTTGCTGCCGGGACGCGAGTTCCCCATGGACGACGACGCCCGCGCCAAGTTCAGGAGCCGCTGGCGCGAGCTGCTGGACGGTGACCCGACCAAGAGCCGCATCTACAAAGACATCGGCAACGGTGTAGCTACTGCGGGCATTGAGTACTACCTGCCGCTTTTTTTTGAGCAGACAGCCACTGTGTTTGACTATGTGGGCTTGGATGCCACCGTGGTGCTGCATGGTGATCTGGAGAGCGCGTTCCAACGCTTCTGGCAGGACACCAAAGACCGCTACCGCCTGGTGCAAGGCGACCCCGAGCGCCCTGCGCTGCCACCCGAATCGCTTTTCCTGGGAACCGAGCAGTTTTATGCCCTCTCCAACGGCTATGCGCAACTGGCCATCAAGCCCGCTGTACCAGCAGGCATGAACGCCCCGGCTGCACAGGAACGGCCGTTTGCCGAAATAGCCGCACTGCCTCTGTTGTCTGCAGTGCGCGGTACCGAAGACCCACTTTTCCGGCTCAAAGCACACTCGCACAACACCACCCAGCGCATGCTGGTATTGGCAGAAAGTGACGGCAGGCGCGAGAGTCTGCTGGACTTCCTGCGGGCATCGCAAATCAATCCGCCGTCGTTTGATTCGCTGGCCGACTTTCAAAGCAGTAATGAGAAGTGGGGCATCGCCACCGCCGGCCTGACGGTGGGCTTCGCCTGGATAGAAGCCGGCGTCGACTTCATCACCGAGACCGAACTGTTCGCTGCCGGACCCACCACCCGCAGGCGCAAGAAACAGGAACAGGTCAGCGATGTCGAAGCGCTGATCAAGGATCTTTCCGAACTGGCGCTGGGCGACCCGGTAGTGCATTCCAGCCACGGCATTGGGCGCTACAAAGGTCTGGTTAATCTGGACCTGGGCAACAAGAATGCCCATGGCGAGCCGGAGATGCAGGAATTCCTGCATCTGGAATATGCCGACAAAGCCACGCTGTACGTACCGGTAAGCCAGTTGCAACTGATCAGCCGCTACACCGGCGTGAGCGCCGACGAAGCACCGCTGCACAAACTAGGCAGCGGCCAATGGGAAAAAGCCAAGCGCAAAGCGGCGGAGCAGGTGCGAGACAGTGCGGCCGAGTTGCTCAACATCTACGCCCGCAGAGCGGCGCGCGAAGGCCATGCCTTCCGCTACTCCCCCACCGACTACGAAACGTTCGCCAACGACTTCGGCTTTGAAGAAACTGCCGACCAAAAGGGCGCCATCCACGCCGTCATCCAGGACATGATCAGCCCGCGCCCCATGGACCGCTTGGTGTGCGGCGATGTGGGCTTCGGCAAAACTGAGGTGGCGCTGCGTGCTGCATTTATTGCCATTACCGGTGGCAAGCAGGTAGCGTTTCTGGCGCCGACCACTCTGCTGGCCGAGCAGCATTACCAGACGCTGGTTGACCGCTTCAGCAAGTGGCCGGTCAAGGTGGCGGAGATGAGCCGCTTTCGCAGCGGCAAAGAGATTACCGCTGCACTCAAAGGCGTGGCCGATGGCACCATCGACATTGTGGTGGGCACCCACAAGCTGCTCAGTCAGGACACGCATTTCAAGAACTTGGGACTGCTCATCATCGACGAAGAGCACCGCTTCGGTGTACGACACAAAGAGGCCATGAAGGCCTTACGCGCCGAAGTCGATGTACTGACACTTACCGCTACACCCATTCCCCGGACGCTGGGGATGGCGCTGGAAGGCCTGCGCGACCTGAGCGTGATTGCCACCGCACCGCAACGACGTCTGGCCATCAAAACCTTTGTGCGCACCGAAGGCAACGGCGTAATCCGCGAAGCGGTGCTGCGCGAATTGAAGCGCGGCGGGCAGGTCTACTTTTTGCACAACGAAGTGGACACCATCGAGAACCGGCGTGCCAAGCTCGAAGAGTTGCTGCCCGAAGCGCGTATCGCCGTGGCCCACGGACAGATGCCTGAACGCCAGTTGGAAAGCGTGATGCGCGACTTTATTGCTCAGCGCTACAACCTGCTGCTGTGCTCCACCATCATCGAAACCGGTATTGACGTTCCAAGCGCGAACACGATTGTCATGAGCCGCGCCGACAAGTTCGGCCTGGCGCAGCTGCACCAATTGCGCGGGCGCGTAGGCCGCAGCCACCACCAGGCCTATGCCTACCTGATGGTGCCCGACCTGGAAGGCCTGACCAAGCACGCGCAGCAACGGCTGGATGCGATCCAGCAAATGGAAGAACTGGGCAGCGGCTTTTATCTGGCCATGCACGACCTAGAGATTCGCGGTGCAGGTGAAGTGTTGGGCGAGAACCAGAGCGGCAATATGCTGGAAGTGGGCTTTCAGCTCTACAACGAGATGTTGTCTGAGGCAGTACGCTGCCTCAAGGCCGGTATCGAGCCGGACTTGCTCAGTCCGCTGAACGTGACGACCGAAATCAATCTGCACGCGCCCGCCCTGTTACCCGACGACTACTGCGGCGATGTGCATTTGCGCCTGTCGTTTTACAAAAAGCTGGCCACTGCCAAAAACACCGACCAGATCGACGCGTTGCTGGAGGAAATTGTGGATCGCTTTGGCAAATTGCCGCCACAGGCGCAAACGCTGATTGACGTGCATCGCCTGCGCGTCATTGCCAAGCCCTTCGGCGTGGTCAAAGTGGACGCGGCACCCAGCGTGATCAACATCACGTTCAAGAAAGACCCGCCGATTGACCCGATGAAGATCATCGCGCTCATTCAAAAGAACAAGCACATCAAACTGGCAGGTAACGAGAAGCTGCGCATCGAACGCGAGCTGCCTGAAGCCAAAGACCGAGTGCAGATGGTGCGCGACATTTTGCGGGGGTTCGGGCAACCGACAACTGCAACGGCCGCAGGGTGAGCAATGGCGTGCGGCCTTACCGGGTGCGCAAAGTTAACCGCGCCCCAGGGGTTGCAACATGCTGACGCGATTACCTTCGGTGTCCATAAATGACACGTAGTCGCCAACGCCCGGGATCCACATCGGTTCGCCAAGCACCTCTCCACCTGCTGCCGTTACACGTGCGATGCCTGCGTGAATGTCATCCACCGAAATGACAATGGACGGATGCTGCGCCGGCCAGTCCGGTTTGCGCGGGAAAAATCCACCGTTAATGGCGCCCGGTTCTACCGGGCGATCGCCCTCAGTCGGCGTCGTCGTGGCCAGGACATAGTGTCCCATCTGCGGCCCCAGATTCTGGTTTTTCCAGGCGAAGGCCTGCTCGTAAAAACGGGCCATGCGCGCTGCATCGTCGTAAGGCATTTCAAAGTGCACTACAGGATTCATTTTCCAGCTCCAACTTGGTGTTAAGGCACATGAGAATAGCGCGAAAACTTGATGCAACAATATGCGTCTGACACGCTCAACAATGTTTCCAAACGAAAATCCCGATGCCATTTGACAATTTCATTCCCGGCCTCACGCTGCAAGGCTTTAAAGCGCCCCTGAAGCTGAACGAATTCAAACTCATTGCCTTCGACATGGACTCCACGCTGATCAATATTGAGTGCATAGACGAGATTGCCGATGCCGCCGGGCGTAAGGCCGAGGTGGCGGCCATCACCGAAGCCGCAATGCGCGGCGAAATTAGCGACTACAAAGACAGCCTGCGCCGCCGGGTGGCCCTGCTCAAAGGCGTTACCGTAGCGCACATGGAAGAGGTGTACACCCGCCGTCTGCAACTCAATCCGGGTGCTGAGACTTTGGTGGCTGCCTGCAAAAAGGCAGGGCTTAAGGTGCTCCTGGTATCCGGTGGCTTTACGTTTTTTACCGACCGCATTCGCGACCGGCTGGGTCTGGACTTCGCACGTTCCAATGTACTGGAGGTGGAAAGCGGACCAAGCTGTGGTGTGCTTACCGGGCGCATGGTGGACCAGCCCTGGGGCGATATTTGCGATGGCGCTGAAAAGCGCCGCACGGTGCTGGAAGTTGTCAGCCTGATGGGCATATTGCCCGCACAGGTGATTGCCGTGGGCGACGGCGCGAACGATCTTCCGATGATGGGTGTGTCAGGGCTGTCAGTGGCCTACCACGCCAAACCCGCGGTGCGTGAAAAAGCGATGGTTGCTATTAATGAAGGCGGCCTGGACCG
This sequence comes from Comamonadaceae bacterium, assembly GCA_947373605.1. Classification (GTDB taxonomy): domain Bacteria; phylum Pseudomonadota; class Gammaproteobacteria; order Burkholderiales; family Burkholderiaceae_C; genus Allorhodoferax. The sequence continues at coordinate 37,156 of CANBYM010000013.1, read as the reverse complement.
CCTGCTCGAAGTCACACTTGTGTAGCGATCTGGCGCATCGCCTGTTCGAACACGTCGGGTGGCTGGCCGCCGGATATCAGGTGCCGCTCATTGATGATGACTGCAGGCACTGAGTTGATTCCGTTTTGCAAATAGAACTGTTCTTGTGTGCGCACATCTTCGGCGTATTCATCACTCTCCAGAATGGCCTGCGCCCGCGCTGCATCCAGCCCGACTGACGCACACACTCGGACCAGCAATGCGGCGTCACTCGGGTTTTCGCCGTCGGTGAAATAGGCTTTGAACAGCGCCTCTTTGAGTTCGCGCTGACGCCCTTCCAGATGCGCCCAATGCAGCAGCCGGTGCGCGTTAAACGTGTTGTAAATGCGGCCACGCTTTTCTATGTTGAAGGTAAAGCCCAGCGCTTCGCCGCGTGCACGGATGTTTTCACGCGCCGCCTGGGCCTGCTCCGGGGTGGATCCGTATTTGCGATGCAGGTGTTCGGTGATGTCCTCGCCCTGCGCCACCATGGCAGGATTGAGTTCGAAGGGTTGAAACGCCAGCGTGGCATCCAGCTCGCCCTCCAGTTTTCCCAGCGCAGTTTTCAAGGATTGCAAGCCAATGACGCACCACGGGCAAGAGACGTCAGAGACAAAGTCAATACGGATTCGTTTTTTCATAGTTCTCTCACTTGAACAGGCCCTTAACCGCGTTCACCGCCGCTTTGGCGCCATTTTTAATTCCATTCACAATACCGGTCGCGGGTGCCGTGGTCACGCTTTTGGTGACACTGTTTTTAACCGCACTGACGACCTGCTCAGTCACTTCAGCAGGCGTTGCACCGCCGGACTTTTCACCCAGACCCTGCAGGTGAATGTCAGCAATCGGAACGGTCAGCGCATGGCCCTGCAGCAGGGCCGCACTCACGTCCGCTTTAGCATCCTGAATGTACAAATGGTCGATGATGAGCTTCTTCTTTTTCTCGGTCTTGTCCTTGGATTTTGAGGCGGTATCCGATGTCGGAGCACCACCGGTTTGCGTGGCAATATAACTACGCACATTGCGCTCAATGACTTCCAGGTTGCTGCCCGCGTCACCGCGCTCGTACGTGACATGCGGCGCAACTATGCGCACCTCGTGAATATGCACCACATCTGCCGTCAGGCTGGCCACATCAAGGCGCATGCTGACCTCGCCAAGTTCAATTGCGCGTGGCGTCTTGAACCCCGGCGGATTGCCGATTTCCAGCCCCTTGAGTGCGGCGAGTCCGTCAACCGGTTCGACGTGCACACCGCCAAGCTTGACCGCAACGCCGGTAATGCGCGGGCCGTAGTCTCGAATCGCATCCGCCAGCAAACGATCACGTGACTGGTACACCCACCACCCGCCACCACCCAAAGCGGCCAGCACTATCAACAATCCCCAAAGCAGCAACTTTTTCATACCGAAACTCAAGCCCACAACGCGGCACCCAGGCGGGCCACACCTTCTCTGATTTTTTCGACATCCGCAGTCGCAAAGCTCAATCGAAAGGTCGCCAGATCCGGATTGGACGCAAAAAACGGCGCACCGGGCACAAAAGCGACGCCATGGTCGATCGCGCGTTTGGCAAACGTGGCACCATCCTGCAATGCTCCGTTGACACCGGTGAGGCGCGCCCACACAAACAGGCCCCCCTGCGGCTGCACAAAGTCAATGGCGTCGCCCAACTCCTTGCGCAGCGCGTCTCCCATGGCTGCAGCGCGCTCCGCGTAAACCTTGCGCACGTTGGCCAGCGTGGCGGGCATACGTCCCGCCTTGAGGTACTGCGCCGCCGTGGCCTGCGCGAAGGTACTGGTGTGGGCGTCGCTGAACTGTTTGCACATCGTGGCGCGGGCCAGCAACTCGGTTGGTGCGACCATCCAGCCCACGCGCAGGCCGGGGCTAAGCACTTTGCTCAAGGACCCGCAATGCGCCAGCCAGTCGCGGCTGCCGCTGATTTGGCTGCTCAAAGCCAGCATGCTGGGCGGCGGTGCATCGGCAAAATACAAATCGCCATAAGGGTCATCTTCCACCACCAGCGTCTGGTACTTCACCGCCAGATCCAATACTTTTTTGCGCCGCTCCAGGCTGAGCATGGCACCACTGGGATTGCCGAAGGTGGGAATCAGGTAGACCAGCTTGGGTTGGTGCTCGGCAATTAGTGCCTCCAATTGGTCTGTGTCCACGCCATGCGCATCAACTGGCGCGCTGATCAGTTCAGCGCCGTACAGGCGGAAACACTGAATCGTAGCCAGAAAGGTGGGGCCTTCCACAATCACCTTGTCTCCCGGACTGATCATGGTTTTGCCCAGTAAATCCAGGGCCTGCTGGCTACCGGTGGTAACGATCAATTGTCCGGGCGCAACATCCAGTGCGCCCTTGGACTGCATGAATGCCGTGAGTTGCTCACGCAGCGGCTGATAGCCCTCCGTCGCTCCGTACTGCAGCGCGGCACCCGGCTCCTGGGTGAGCGCCGCGTTGCTGGCTTTTTTAATGCCCTCTACGTCAAACATGGCGCTGTCCGGAAAACCACCGGCAAAGCTGATGATTCCGGGCTTGCCCAATAACTTGAACAGTTCACGGATGGCGGAAGTTTCTACATTGTTGAGGCGGTCGGCAAATTGCATGGGATTTGAATCAAGTGGTTTGGGGTAAATTGTCACTTATTACAACAAGGCCTACGTAGCAAAGCCCATGTCCAGCATTGATTCATTTTTTGATTCCGTCAAACTGCCCTCCATCTCCTCGGTGGCGCAGGCCCTGATTAAATCGCTGCACGATCCCGAGGCGTCTCTCAGTGATGTGCGTGACCATATCGCCCGCGACCCGGCCATTTCAGCAAAACTGCTGCGGCTGGCAAACAGCGCACAGTTCGGCCTGCCAAGAGGTGTAGGCACGATTGAAGACGCGATTGCCATGGTCGGAATGAACCGGGTACGGACGATTGCACTGGGCGCCTGCATGAGCGGAGCCTTTCCAGCGACGCCCGGATTGGACCGGACACAGTTCTGGCAAGCGAGCATGGCCTGCGCAGGGTACTCGCAATGGATTGCCGAGCGTCTGGTGATCAACGGCCAGGTGGCGTGGCTGACGGGCATGATGCTGCGCCTGGGCGAACTGCTGATTGCGCAGGCCGAGCCCAAAACGTTGCAGGAAATTGAAAAGTTGCCCTGCATTCCGGGCGTGCGCTGGCAGCGCGAAAAGCGGCTGATTGGGTTTACCGAAGGCCAGATCACCGCCGAGTTGGCCCGCCGCTGGAACTTTCCAATGCAAATGGTGCAGGCGCTTCAGCGCTCTGCCGATCCGATGGCCGAACAGGCGTTTTCAAGGCTGGGAGCCATTCTTCATCTGGCAGGTTTGTTGGCTGAAACGCCGGAAGCAAATGCCGCCACCGTGGATACACTACCGATCGACGTGATCACTGTGCTGGAGCTTGATCCCCAGTGGCTCAAAGCGTTCTTCCCATCGCGCAGCCAGTTCATGGACGTTTCCTGAAATGAAACCTGAACAAATTGCGCAATTTTTCGCAACCCTCCAGGCTGCCAACCCCAACCCGCAGACGGAACTGGAATTCGCTTCTGTATTTGAATTACTCGCCGCTGTACTTTTATCCGCTCAAGCTACCGATATCGGTGTAAACAAAGCCACCCGGCGCTTGTTTGCCGTAGCCAACACGCCCCGAAAAATTCTGGACCTGAGCATAGACGGTCTGGAACAACACATCAAAACCGTCGGACTGTTTCGCAGCAAGGCCAAACACCTGATGCAAACCTGCCAAATGCTGGTGGACCTGCACGGTGGCGCTGTGCCGCGCAGCCGCGAAGCGCTGGAAGCTTTACCGGGCGTGGGGCGAAAAACTGCCAATGTGGTGTTGAATGTCGCCTTTGGAGAGGCCACCATGGCGGTGGATACCCACCTGTTCCGCCTCGGAAACCGAACTGGCATGGCGCCAGGAAAGACTCCGTTGGAAGTGGAACGCATGCTACTCCAACGCATTCCATCAGAGTACCTGTTTGATGCACACCATTGGCTCATTCTGCACGGCCGCTACATTTGCCAGGCACGCAAGCCACTTTGCTGGAAATGTAGCGTGAGCGGCACATGTGGCTTTAAACTAAAGACTGCGGCACCTTAAAACAACGCCTGAACAGTTGATTCAAGAAAATTATTCCTAGGGGAAACATGGCAGATCTGTCCAAACTATTGCAATCGGTCAAACTGCCCGTGATGCCTGAAGTGGCGCACGCGCTGATCCGCACTCTGAACGACGAAGATGCTGACATTACCAAGGTGCGTGATGTCATCTCCAAGGACCCAGCTCTCACAGCAACTCTGCTACGCATGGCCAATAGTGCGATATTCGGCCTGTCACGCAGCGTAACCACGCTCGAATCGGCAGTGAGTGTTGTGGGCACCTCGCAAATCCGGGCGCGGGCCTTGTCGATCTGCATGGCCAATGTGTTTTCACTGCCCCCCGGCATCAACCGGCTGGCGTTCTGGCGTGACAGCATGACCTGCGCAGGTTACGCCAAATGGCTGGCCGTCGGCAAAGGCATGGACGAACATCAGGCGTGGTTGACCGGCATGATGTTGCGCTTGGGCCAGCTAATCATTGGCCAGTACGACCTGTCCAGTATCGAAAAAATGGAGCTCACCCCGCGTAAGCCCGGTGAACGCTGGCAACGTGAACGCACTGTCTGCGGCTTTGATGAGGGACAGGTTACCGCCGAAATTGCGCGCCGCTGGGATTTTCCGGATGTCGTAGTGCAGGCGCTGGCCGCCAGCTCACAGCCTCAGGAGGCTGCTCCTTTTTCTGAACTGGGTGCGGTGATACATCTTTCCGCACTTTTGGCTGACTATCCGAAGGTCACTGTAGAGACGCTGGCAGAGTTGCCGCAGGACGTAGTGCACAAGCTCGAACTCAACCTGATGTTCCTGAGCCTGCACCTGCCAGATGCGCAAGCATTTGCCGATACATCGATGTTGCAGGCCTGACGCGGGCGCATAGCGCCATGCTCAATCTGGACTCCAGAACCATTGTCGTAATCACGGCGATTCTCGGACCGGTGATGGCCTTGGTGTTGCTCTCCTTGCGACGCAATTACCCGGGCAGCGTTAAAGGACTGGGTTGGTGGGCGACCGGCACCTTTTTGCTTTTCGGTGGTATTTTGCTGATTGCTGCACGGGGTCGGATTGCCGACTTCTTATCCATTCCCATCGGCGCACTACTGCTCATGGCGGGTCACGCCGCCTGGGTTGCCGGCACCGAAAAGTTTATGGGACTGCCGCTGAGCGTCAAGACACTGGGTGCCATCGTGTTGTCTGCGTTCGCGCTGTTCCTGGGCTTCTATGTCATCCATGATGATTATCTGATGCGGGTGGCGGTCGTCGGTTTGGCCATGAGCACACTCACCGTCCTCCATTGCCAACGCATTCTTGCCAGTGGTAAACCGCGGTTTGCGGGCCGAATGTTGCTGGTGTGCCTGGGTGCCAACGGCGTTGCATGGTTGTTGCGGGTAGGCGGTGCGTTTGCCGGCACCATAGGCCCCGACGTACTGGCGACCACGACGCTCAATGTTTTTTTGAGCAGCGCACAGTCCATTCTGGCAATGCTGACCTTGTTCGGTTTCGTGTTGATTGCCAGCGAACGGGTGCGCGATGTCTTTGAACGCCTGGCCACCCGGGACTCGTTAACCGGAGCCTGGTTGCGCCGCGCCTGGGACGTACAGGCACAAGGCGAACTGGACCGCAGTCGCAGGCACAACCGGCCTTTGTCGCTCGTTGCAATGGACTTGGACCGCTTTAAAAATATCAATGACACTTTGGGCCACGCCGCCGGGGATCAGGCGCTGATTGATTTCGTCAACCGGGTCAACGCCTTGTTGCGCAAGCAGGATTCCTTAGGGCGCGTAGGTGGCGAAGAGTTTGTATTGCTGCTACCCGAAACCGGTGCCGACGAAGCGCAGATTGTTGCCGAGCGGATTCGCGCAAGCATTGAGCGCGAAAGCAAGTCCCCCGCCTATACGGTAAGTATCGGCGTTGCAGAAATGCAGCCGCAGGAGTCCACTGTAGCAGCCATAATGAGCCGCGCCGATGCGGCGATGTACCGGGCCAAGTCCTGGGGCCGTAACCGCGTCGAGTTAGCCTGATGTGCAACGTGCCATGCAGGCACATGGGTTAAAGCTCGAAACAAATATCATTGAAGCAGCGATTGCAATACGCCAGCTTCGAAATGGGTTTCCACAAAATCAGCCAGACCTTCAAATACGGTTTCCAGCGTGGGCACAGGGCTGGTCAGCGTACTGCCAAACAGCGCTTGCAAGGCCGCAGAATCTTCAAACACGCCATGCAGGTAAAGCCCCATTACATTGCCTTGCGCGTTGCACCAACCCAAACCGTCTGGCAGGCAAACATGTGCCGTTTGCCCTGCGGCAGCCATACCCGCATGTTCTTGTGTCTGACCATGGTGAATCTCGTAGCCGGACACCGCCACACCGGCCATCGCGGCCCATGGCGATGGCGATGAAGTAGCTTTGGGCACCGCAGAGTCAGCCATATCCACCGCAAACCTGGTGCGCGTATGCCGCACGGTTTTGTCGTGCGCAAACACGGTCACAAGGGGAAGCAATCCCAGACCCGGCGCATTGCCATCAACACCATGCGGATCAATCAGCGCTTCGCCCAGCATTTGCAAACCGCCGCAGATGCCTAGCACCGGTGCACCCTGCTGCGCGTGGTGGGCAATGGCTGCGTCCAAACCCTGTGCACGAAGCCAGGCCAGATCGGAGCTGGTGTGTTTGGAGCCGGGCAGAATGATCCAGTCATCATTTTGCAGAGCAGCCAATTCGACCGGACTCCGCACCCATTGCAGCCGCACGCCGGGAATGTTTTTGAGCGGCTGAAATTCGTCAAGATTGCTGATGCGTGGGTACACCACTACAGCGACCCTGCGGGTCACTTGGCCGGTTGACAAGCTGCGGTCGTCAAACACGCCGTCTTCTTCAGGCAACCCATGGCGCCACCACATGGGGAGCGTTGCAACCGTCGGCACGCCGGTCAAATCCTGCAACATGTGTGGCGCAGGGGCCAGCAGCCTAGCGTCACCACGAAAGCGGTTCAGCACAAAGCCTTTGATCAAGGCACGCTCCCGGGGCAGAAGCAGTGCCCAGGTTCCATACAGGTGGGCAAACGCCCCGCCCCGATCAATGTCGGTGACCAATAAACACGCAGCGCCGCAATGCAGCGCGACACGCATGTTGACGATGTCACTGGACGAGAGATTGATTTCAGCGGGCGATCCGGCACCTTCAATGACCACCACGTCGTTCTCGGCCCGCAGTGCCTCGAGCGCCTGCACAATCGTAGGCCAGACATGCTGACTCCGCTCACGCCAGGGCATATTGCTGAGTGCGTCACTCACCTGCCCCATCAGTACCACCTGGCTGCGTGTGTCGCCCTCGGGCTTAAGCAGCACCGGGTTCATGCGCACATCGGGAACCGCCTGCGCGGCGAGTGCCTGAAAATACTGCGCACTGCCAATCTCGCCCTCCCCGTTCTCACTGGCTACCACCCTCGCGTTGTTGCTCATGTTCTGCGCCTTGAACGGCGCGACCTTGAACCCCTGGCGGGCGTAATAGCGGCACAGCGCCGTGGTCAGCCAGCTTTTGCCGGCGCCGCTGGTGGTGCCCAGCACCATGATGCAGCGCGCGGTCACGGCACGCTCCGACCGGTCAGCCGTGGCAAGGGATTGGCAGGCAGCGCCACCCACTGCGCGCCCACCGCATGAATCGCAATGCGATTGTCAAACGCGCTGGTCAGCGCCTGCTGCGTTGCGGTGTCCTGTGTAGGTCCGTGGTGGGTGATGCGGCCGTCCCGCATGACCACCAGATCGTGCGCATGCAGGGCAATCGTGATTTCGTGCAGCACACTGACCACGGTAGTGCCGTGGTTCAGCAGTGCTTCGACTACGCACAGCCAATCTGCCTGATGTGGTGGGTCCAGATTGGCCAGCGGCTCATCCATCAGCAACACCCGAGCTTCCACCGCCAGGGCGCGAGCCAGTAGAACACGCTGACGCTCGCCCCCGGAGAGCTGCCCCAGAGGCCGGTGCCGCCAATCCCACGCCTGCGTGAACCTCAGCGCACGTTCTACCGCCGCCATGTCCTTCGCACTGGGCGGCGCCAACCATGACTGGTGCGGCAAGCGGCCCAGCATCGCAATGTCGAGCACGGTCAGGTCATCGGCCGATGCCTCGTTCTGCCCCAGCCAGGCCAGTTGTTGCGCACGCAAGCGGCCTGAAACCATTTGTATGGGCGTACCCAACAGGCTCACGTCACCGCTGTGCGGCAGCACGCCGGCCAGCGCTTTTAGCAAGGTAGATTTGCCTGCACCATTAGGTCCCAATATGCTGGTCCAACGACCCTCTGGCAAAGCCAGCGAAACGTCGTGCAACACCGGTACACCGCCCAAACTGGCGCCCAAATTGCGGGCCACCAGCGCCATCGATGAATGCATGTCGGACGCGGAGTTCATTGCGCGCGCGCCCCAATCCCCGTGCCGTCACTTCGGTGCATCAGCCACAACAAGTAGCCACCGCCCAACACGGCCGTCAGCACGCCCACCGGCAATTCCTGAGGGGCGATCAGCCAGCGGGCCAGCAAGTCTGCGGCCATCAGTAGCGCACCGCCCATAAAACTCGACAGCAACAAAAGCTTGGCATGCGTAACCTTCACCACTGAGCGCACCAGATGCGGCGCAGCCAACCCGACAAAAGCAATCAAGCCGGTTTGCGCTACTGCCGTACCAGTGGCCAGCGCCAGCACAGCCACCAGTGCCATGCGCATCTGCACCAAGGGCAGTCCCAAGCTTTGCGCGGTCGATTCACCCAAGGCCAATGCATCAAGTATCGGACTCAGGCACCATGCCAGCGCCATACACGCAGCCCAAACCATCAACATCAAAATGCAGGCGCTCCAGCCCACAAACGCGGTGCTACCCAGCAAAAATGACTGCATGGCTTGCATGACTTCGGGCACGACCAGCATGACCAGCGAACTCAATGCACCCAAAACCACGCCCACCACCACACCACACAAAAGTAGGCGCAGCGTGTGCTGAACGCCCCGGGCCAACAACAGTGTAAGCAGCACAGCACCGACCGCCCCGGCAAAGGCTGCACCGGTCAGGCCTAGTTGCACCAACCACTGCGTCGCAAGTGGCGACACGCCGAAAAGGGCCAGTGCGAGTGCCACGCCAAACGAGGCACCCGACGCACTGCCCAACAAAAACGGGTCTGCCAGCGGATTGCGAAACAAACCCTGTGCTACGGCACCGGCAAGCGCAAGCAAGGCGCCGGCCCCCCAAGCACCCAAGGTGCGGGGCAGGCGAATATCCCAGAGAATTTGCCCGGCGACCGGATCACTCCAGGCAGTCAGAATGCCGCTCAAGCCACCACTGCCGACAGCAATGCCGGCAACGCTAAACAACAGCGTCAGTCCGATAAGCAGGATCGAGAGCAACGCAGGCTTGCGAGCCATCTGAATCACTTCGTACCGGGCGTCGGTCATGGCGCGTTGCTCGCAAGACATTGGGCCATGGCGCGTGCCCCCTCGGCCATGCGCGGCCCCGGGCGCACCAGTTTGTCGCCCTGCTCCGCCGAGAAGACGCAAACCCTGTGGGCCTTAATGGCACGCATGGCGGGCCAGCCCGGACGACTTTCCATGCCGATGAAAGTGCCGTCACCGACCATGATGACGTCAGGATCCGCACGCACGATGAACTCGGGATTGAGTTTGGGGAATGGCCCCATGGACGCCGGAACAATGTTTCTTGCTCCCAAACGGACCAGTGTTTCGCCGATGAATGAGGTCTCACCCGCCGCATGGGGCGCCTGACTCACCTCAAAGTACACACGCAGTCCGACGGCATTGGGCCGCAACGATTTAGACGCTGCATTGAGCGCAGCGTCAATATCGCGCCACACTTTGTCGGCATCGGCGACCTCCAGCAACTGCCCCAGGGTATGAATGACACGCCGTACATCCGCATGTGTTTTAGGCTCCAGCGCCACAACCGTCATACCAAGGCTGCGCAAGCGGTCGGCCGAGCGCGATGAAGTGGCCGCCAGCACCAGGTCGGGCTTGAGCGCCACAATGCCCTCGATATTCGGGTCCAATCCACCACCCACAATGGGAAGCTTGGTCACACTGGCCGGATAGTTGGAATAGCGGTCCACACCCACCAGACGTGCACATTGCCCCAAAGCGCATACAGTCTCGGTCAGCGAAGGCAAGAGGCTGACGATACGCAGTGGCGCGCGCGCCAGCGTAATGACGTTGCCCCGGTCATCCGTAATTTGCACGGCGCTGGCCGATGCAAGGTATGCAAGGACGCAAATGCCGATCAGCGCATTCAAAAGGCATCGCCAAATTGCAAACGGTGTTGTCATGTGCAATGCCCTCGCCGCTGATCAGCGTCCATCCACGCCAGAATATGGTTGTGCATCTTCTTCACACCCACGGTTAGCGCAGCCGGGCCTGGTTGCAAAATTTCCGGCGATTTGATCTCAAACATTTGCTGATTACGCACTGCCGGCACTTCCTGCCAGCCAACACGTGCAGCAACGTTTTCAGGACGAAACTTCTTGCCGCACCACGAGCCGAACATCACATCAGGTGCTCGGCGCACGATTTCTGCGCCATCAGTGATGATCCGGTTCTTACCCAGTGCTTGCGTGGAGAGTTCCGGGAAACAATCGTCACCACCGGCCATACCCATCAGCTCGGAAACCCAACGGATAGCGCTGATATGCGGTACATCCCATTCTTCAAAAAATACCTTGGGCCGACGTGCGCCCTGCGCTACACGCCGCTCCACCGCATCCTGAATTTCACGCAGTGAGACCTGCATAGCCTGAATTTTCTCCATACCCTGTTCGGCCTGCCCCACCATGGCAGCAACCTGGTACAGCATCGAAAAAATTTCCGCAACACTGCGCTGGTTAAACACCGTAACTTGCACGCCGTTGCGAATCAACTCCGCTGCAATATCGGCCTGCAAATCTGAAAAGCCGAAAACGCAGTCCGGCTTCAAGGCCTGTATCTTGTCGATCCTAGCACTCAAAAAAGCACTGACCTTGGGCTTTTCCTCACGCGCACGGCGCGGCCGTACGGTGTAACCCGAGATGCCGACAATGCGGCACTCCTGCCCCAGCAGGTAGAGCCACTCAGTCGTTTCTTCAGTCAAACATACGATGCGCTGTGGAGAAAAGGACATAAATCAAAATTTAGGCGTCCAGACCGCACCGAGATACAAGCTGCGTGGCTCCTGGTTGTATCCGTATGCATTTTGGTAAGTTTGATCCGATGCATTGGTCAGCCGCGCTGTGAACTTGATTTCCTTCGAATAGACGTATGCCGCCGTTAAATCCAGCACGGTGTATTCCGCCAGAGATTTCGATGGATTGGGCGGGTTGGCATCGTTTCGTTGGTCAACGTAATGCAGATCTGCACCGAGTCGCCAGGCGGCGACGGGCTGGCTCGCGCCCAGTGAAATCAACGTTTTGGCCCGCCGCGCCAACGTTTGACCTGTCACTTCATCAACCGGGTTCTGCCCGGTTAAAGAAGCGCTCAGTTTGGTATCGCCGATATTGCCTTTGTAGCTCAGCTCGACACCTGTGTTGTGGGTTCGTGCCAAGTTGGTAAATGTAAAACTTGTGAGGTCGTAGTTAAGTTGATTTTCAATGCGAGTATCAAAATAGGTAACACGGACCCACTGACCAACACTGGCGTACTGGAAACCCACTTCGTTGCTGTGCGCCAATTCCGGTTGCAGAGCCGGATTTCCACCGTTGGACGTATCGTAAAGGTAACCAAGCGGCGGTGCATTGAACGCCGTCGATACGCTTCCAATAACTTTGAACGCATCGGTCAGAGCATAGCCCCCGCCCAAGTAGCCGGTGGACTGATTCAAGTCGCCGGCGGAGTCATTGCGACCATTAATTTGCAGACTAACAGGACCGAAATTTCCCTCCACGCCCACGAACACGGCATGAGTGTCTCGATCTTTGTTGTACGGCACGTCAAACGGACTGGCACCTGAGGTTTCTATATGCTGGTTTTGTCCGTTAACCCCGGCGGTAGCAAGCCAATCGCTGCCAAGGGCATAGGTGTTTACCCAATCGATGGCATCCACCCTCGTGTTGGATCCGGTCGTATCGGTGTAAGAACCGCTGTACATCGTGGCATTTGCTTGTGACCGCGTGCCAAAACTCAAACGGCTATGCCAATTGCCGAATCTATCGTCTGTGAATAGATTGGTATTGTTGGTCGTTGTGATTGAAAAATTGGTGTCGGTTGGTATCCCGTAATTGGTTTCGAAACGAACCGTACCCTGACTTTGTATCGTCTGCACTCCAATCTGGTGATCCTCATTGAATTTGTGTGAGATGGAGACGTTGGACGAATTATTTTGGTAGCCGTGGTCATTTTGGTTGGCGTTCAGATTTTGCGCGCCATTCAGCGTGGGGAAACCCTCGGTCGTAAGGCGACTGGCTCCCACAGATATGGCCGTGTCGCCCGCCGTGGTGCTCGCTTGCGCTGACAGTTTGCCAGTCCCCCTGGGACCTGCCTCAGCCGTGAGGGAAAACGACGGGGTTTTTTGGGCTTTGCGGGTAAAAATCTGGATCACACCGCCAATGGCACCGGAACCGTAAATGGCAGACACATTGCCCCGCACAATTTCAATGCGCTCGATGTTATCGAGCATCATATTTTCCAGACCGACCGATGCCACTGCATCCTGCCCAAGCTGAGGCACACCATCCACGAGAACCAAAGTGTCAAGCGCAGGCAGACCACGCAAAAAAATGTTTGACACCGTTCCCACGCCCCCGTTTTGAACGCGCTGCAAACTCACCTCGCGTTCCAATAAGGCCACCACATCAATTGCCTGGGAGTTTTCAATATCCTCCCTCGTAATGACCGTGGTGTGTGCCGCTAAGGAGCTAAGCAACTGCGGATTTCGGGTCGCCGTAACAACTACTTCCTGCAAAGTACCCGCAGAAGTGTTTTGCGCAAAAGAAGGAAACGCTGCAGACAAGGCGAGCGGAAGCACGGCAAGGCGTGCACGAAAAAATACCAATTTCATAAGATTAACAACCAGAACAGGTACCCCGGCCGTCTTCCCCGACAGCACTCAGGCGTCACGGCCGCACTCACGTGCGACCACCTCGTTGGCCGGTATCCGGGCTGGTGGAGCTACTAATCAAGCCTTCCCAGACACTCAGGAGTGTCCAGTGGCGGTTTTGACAGCGGAGTCTTGCAACTCGTCCACTTACCGTTGCGGGGGCAGCGCAGGTTAGGTTGTGCACTACGCACTTCCCTCCTGCTTCCCGTTGAACTGCACATTGAGAACACTGCGCGAGCACCAACGGTGTTAATTCTAGCTTGGAGTTAGCCGCGTAAACCCTACAATGCGACATCTATGGCGAACAATACGACCCCGATGTCGCACCAATCTCAAATTGACCAGATTGCCGAGCGCGTCGAGCGCCTGTTATTGCGCCACGCTGAATTGCAGCGCACCAATGCATTGTTGACCCAGCAAGTCGACGCCCTAACGCAGGAGCGGGACTCGCTGAAATCGCGATTAAGCGCGGCTCGTTCGCGCGTGGATGCATTGCTGGACCGGCTGCCCGAAGCGGAACCGGCGCGGAAGGTAAGCCAATGAAGCAACTCGAAGTACAAATCATGGGGCAAAGCTATCTGCTCGGTTGCCCCGAGGGTGGCGAGGCCAAAATGCTCGAGGCGGTGGAGCGGGTTGACACCGCCATGTGCAAGATCCGCGATGCCGGCAAAGTACGGGCACGCGATCGCATTGCCGTGCTGGCGGCACTGAACCTTGCGTTTGACATAGCGGAGAAATCAGCGATCTCATCGGCCCCCTCATTGGCAGCGCCTGCTTTGGAATCCGCACCGATGACTGCGGCACTTTCGGGCGATTGGGGCAATGCGCAATTGCACGAACTAATCAGTCGCCTGGACACCGCCTTAAACGAGGATGGCCAGTTACTTTAAACACGCAATTGCGAAGCGTGTAGGCCTACAATAGAAACCGTCTGCGGTGCCGCCGGACTTTATATTCCTTGTACCAATGCTCTATGAGCCAGGGCTTGGAACATTGCCGGGCTAGCGTGATCATCTCGCGTTAGATGAACCCAAAGTCCGTGCTGACCACGCCCACCTGAACCCCGGTTCAGGATGCCGGTCCGGTGGCATCCGCAGACACCTTTGTTGTCACGCGGGGACCGATTCTTCCTCGACACGATCTCCAGCGGGTTCAAAAAAGTAACAAATTCTTTGACGTGGGGCTAGGTACTCTTGAGCCGCGGATGGCAGGCTTGACGGTTTCAGACTGCGTCGAATGCCCACAGTCGGATTGCGCTCCAAATCCAAAATCAACGCCTCGTGCTTGGGTATACCACTTTCAAAAACGATAACGCGCGGCTTCAAAGGCTGCATTGAGTTCACCGACACAACCATCGCGTAACGTTCGTCCACCAACTGCACCACTGAGCCGGGTGGGTACACACCCATCATGCGGATGAAGGCACTGAGTACGAGGGGATCAAAGCGGCTTTTTTGTTGCGCAAACATGAGCGCCAGCGACTCATGCGGAGTCATTGCAGCACCTGGCTTAACGGGGTTGCATAAATTGTCATAGCGATTTACCAGCGACAAAATGCGCGAAGCCGGTGACATGGCAACTGACTTCAACCGCGCAGGAAAACCGCTGCCATCGGCCAACTCATGGTGTTGCGAAATCGCGATTGTCGCTGCAGCACTTAACTGCATGGTTTTAGCGACGCCTATGCTTTGACTTACATGTTCTTGGTAGAGCGTGTACTGGGTCGTTGAGAACCCCTCTTCAAGCGAACGAACACGCTCATGAATATGTATTTTTCCGATGTCGTGCAAAAAGGCCGCCAAGCCCAAATCGACCAGCGCATGGTGTTCAAGTCCCATGACCTTCCCCAGCAAAAGGGATATGACAGTTACGTTCACCGGGTGCATGGCCGCGCGGTCGCCAGAGGCTTCCGTGAGTAAGCGAATGGCACTTTCACCTACCTGCATCATTTCCGAAACAAAATTACCCACCATGGCATTACACAATTCGGCCGCTCCAAGCGGGTTGCTCTGAACCAGCTCCACGGTTTTGCGGTACTGGCGCACGGACTCGCCAAAGCGACGTTCGCAAGCAAGCAGGTTGCTATTTTGGAGCGCTACGGTTGCGGCTCGGACTTTGCGTTGTTGTTCCGCCGGGGACAGGTGGGGGGAACTGTCTGACGCCATCTCTGCAGTGCTACGAGGTGTGTCCGTGCTCATGACTAATCCCGCTTTAGGCATGTCAGGCAAGGGGTCACTTTTGGAACGAACCGTGCGGACACGCTCCACACCGAGACCACGCAGTGTTTCTAGTTGCTTTTCGCTGCTGACCTTAAAGCTCCCACTGGAAAACGGGTGCGCCATCCAGCCCAAATCCAACTCAACGTAATGCCCGATGCGCAAATCGCCGATGTTAACCCAATCGAAATCGTCTTTATTCATAAACCCAAGATTGAACGCCTGGCAGCTAGACCACCACCCTAAATCGAATCATCTTTAACTTCTCCTTATTATGGGCCGCACAAAGCGATCATCGGCGAATTTGCCTCGGCTTCCTTTCAATCACATTAAATTGCCCCATAGATAAATAAAAAGCCCCGCAAGCTTGGCGGCCTGCGGGGCTTAGGGGCGACACATGCGGGATTAACCCATGTGCAATCCGCCATTGACAGAGAAGTCCGCACCGGTTGCGTAGCCACCTTCATCGGATGCCAGCCAGGCAATGATGGAAGCAATTTCGCTCGGTTCGCCAAGTCGTTTCACAGGCACGGTGGCAACAATTTTTGCCAGCACATCTTCACGAATAGCCTTTACCATATCGGTGCCAATATAGCCTGGGCTGACCGTGTTGACGGTCACACCCTTGGTAGCCAGCTCTTGTGCCAAAGCCATTGAAAAACCATGCATGCCCGCTTTTGCTGCGGAGTAATTGGTTTGCCCTGCCTGACCCTTTTCACCGTTGACCGATGAAATGTTGATGATGCGACCCCAACCCTTTTCAACCATGTCAGACACCACTTGCTTGGTCACATTGAACATGGAATTCAGGTTAGTCTCGATCACCATGTCCCAGTCTTCACGACTCATTTTCAGGAACATGCGGTCACGTGTAATCCCGGCGTTGTTGACCAGCACATCAATGCTGCCGTGCTCTGCCTTGGTTTTACCAAAGGCTTCTACTGTGGAGTCCCAGTCACCCACGTTGCCAACGGATGCATAAAAGGTGTATCCCAGTGCTGCCTGCTCGGCCAACCACTTGCTGAAATCGCGCGTAGGGCCACAACCTGCGATCACTTTGAAACCTTCTTTGTGAAGGCGCTGGCAGATGGCGGTCCCGATGCCACCCATACCGCCCGTGACGTACGCTACTTTTTGACTCATTACTTTCTCCTCTTTGGTTTTACGTGCTAAAAAACTATTAACGCTCAATGGTCAGCGCAACACCCATGCCGCCACCGATACACAGACTGGCGATGCCTTTCTTGGCATTGCGGCGTTGCATTTCATGGAGCAAGGTGACAAGAATGCGGCAACCGGACGCGCCGATCGGGTGACCAATCGCAATGGCGCCGCCATTGACGTTGACTTTGCTGGTATCCCAGCCCATGGCGTTGTTCACTGCGCAGGCTTGTGCTGCAAAGGCTTCATTGATTTCCAGCAAGTCCAGGTCTTGAGCCTTCCAACCGGCACGGGCCAACGCCCTTTGTGAAGCAGGAACGGGGCCCATTCCCATCAGTGCAGGGTCCAGACCGCTGGTTGCAAAGCTGGCGATGCGTCCCAACGGAGTCAGGCCCAGTGCAGCCGCCTTTTTGGCGGTCATCACCATCACCGCGGCAGCGCCGTCGTTAATGCCGGATGCGTTACCAGCGGTTACGCTTCCAGCCTTATCAAACGCAGGACGCAGACCTGACAGCGCATCTGCGTTGGACTTGCGGTTGATGAATTCGTCTGCTGCAAACACGATCGGATCACCCTTCTTCTGGGCAATGCTGAAGGGCACGATTTCGTCGACAAACTTGCCCGCGTCCTGTGCTGCGGCAGCTTTTTGCTGGCTGGCCAGTGCCAGGGCATCTTGCATTTCACGGGTAATACCATGGGCCTTGGCTACGTTTTCGGCGGTAATGCCCATGTGGTACTGGTTATACACGTCCCAAAGCCCGTCAACGATCATGGAGTCGATCATCTTCCAGTCGCCCATGCGCTGGCCATCGCGGCTACCCAGCAAAACGTGGGGCGATGCACTCATGTTTTCCTGGCCGCCGGCAATTACGATTTCGCTGTCGCCATAGGCAATAGACTGTGCCGCCAGCATAACCGCCTTCAGGCCGGAGCCGCACACTGCATTGATGGTGAGCGCAGGGGTTTCTTTGGCCAGTCCGCTCTTGAGCGTGGTTTGGCGTGCCGGATTTTGGCCGGAGCCGGCTGCAAGCACTTGCCCCAGAATGACTTCACCAATCTGATCAGCACCCAGCTTGGTGCGCTCCAGCAGGCTCTTCACCACGGCAGCGCCCAATTCGGGAGCGGCCGTTTTGGCGAGCGTTCCACCAAATTTTCCGACTGCGGTGCGCGCTGCGGCAACGATAACGATGTCTTCCATGCTTGTCTCCTAGTGTGTAGTTAAACCGAAATAAACTGATAGATAGCCGCGCATTCAAGCACGTGCTTTTACGTAACTTCCAGGCGCAGGCATAGTTGCCTTGAACTTGCCTTTGCCATAGGTTTTTGGGGCAGCAATTTGCTTGCCCGCATGGGATTTGAGCCATTGGGACCAGTCCGTCCACCAGCTTCCCGACTGCTCGGTGGCGCCTTCGATCCAGGCCTCGGCGGTCTTGGGCAATTTGCCATCACTGCGAATCCAGTGACTGCGCTTGTTCTTGGCGGGCGGGTTAATCACGCCGGCAATATGTCCGGAGGCGCCCATTACAAAACGCTTCTTGCCGGGCAAAACCTGTGTTGAACCATACGCGCCCCCGATGGGAACGATATGGTCTTCCCGGGAGCCATAGATGTAAAACGGCAAATCCACCTTGCGCATATCAATCTTCTCGCCGCAAACGCTTACCTTGCCGGGCTTGATCAGGTTATTTTCAAGGTAGGTATTGCGCAGGTACCAGGCGTAATACGGACCGGGCAAGTTGGTGCTGTCGGAGTTCCAGTACAACAAATCAAACGGTGGCGGCGTTTCGCCTTTCAGGTAGTTGCCCACCACGTAGTTCCAGACCAGATCATTGGGGCGCAAAAAGCTAAAGGTGCTTGCCAGATCGCTGCCCTTCATCAACCCGCCTTTGCCGAGTTCACCTTCGCGGTATTTCACGAATGCCTCGTCAATGAACACATCCAGAATGCCGGTGTCGGTGAAGTCCAACAGCGTGGTCAGCAACGTCGCACTGAATACCGGCTTTTCACCACGGGCGGCCAATACTGCCAACCCGGTACTCAGCATGGTTCCACCGACGCAAAAACCCAGCGCGTTGATGGTGGGAGCACCGGATATCTGCTGGGTCACGCTAATCGCCTTGATGACGGCATCTTCAATGTAGTCATCCCAGGTCTTGTGGCCCAAGGAGGCATCCGGATTGCGCCAGCTCACGACAAAGGTGCGGTGGCCCTGCGCGACGGCGTAGCGCACTAAGGAGTTCTCCGGCTGCAAGTCAAGGATGTAAAACTTGTTGATGCAAGGCGGGACCATCAAAAACGGCTTTTCGTATACCTTGGCGGTTAGCGGTTTGTATTCAATCAGTTGGAACAGCTCGTTCTCGAAGACCACGGCGCCTTCGGTCGTCGCAACATTTTTGCCAACTTCAAAAAGGCTCTCGTCGGTCATGGACACATGACCCTGCTGCAAGTCATGCACCAGATTTTTGACGCCTTTGGCGATGCTCTCACCCTTGGTTTCAATGGCTTTCTTTTGAGCCTCTGCATTGAAAGCCAAGAAGTTGCTTGGCGCTGCAGCAGCCACCCACTGCTCCACGGCAAAGCGGATGCGGCTACGGGTTTTGGCATCGGCCTCCACGGCTTCGGCCATTCCCATCAGTGTGCGGGCATTGAGCAAATAAACCGCCGCAGAATAAGCGGCTACCGGGTTGTCACTCCAGGAGGTGTCGGCAAATCGCCGGTCTGCGCTGGCTTTTGGGGCCTTAAAGCCCTCACTGAACAGTCCCATCGCCTCTTTAAGGTACTGTTGTTGCAGTCCTTCTAACTTTTCAGACGAAAATTGGATTTCGGGTGCCTTGCCACCAGTCGCGGGGAATCCGGCCCCGGCAGCACCAAGATCCATGCTTTGAAATGACTGCAATGCCTTGGCCCAGCCCTCTGTCATGGACTGCTGGAATTGATTGGCGGCTTCCGTCCAGAATTCAGGAGAATTTTGCGTCACAACTGCACCTTTGTATGAATAGGTAGATGGGCACTAGTATCTCAGGCTTGTACCCTCATTTTTCTTACTAACAGCTATTGGTAACCCCTATGTACATCATTCCAATTGCTTGGATCTATGTGGCTTTAATGATGAGCGTGGCGGAAGCCACAAACACCAACGGAACCGTGTTAGGTGCCGTTTTTACATTTTTGTTGTACGGGGTGATGCCGGTTGGATTGATCATATATTTCATGGGCACCCCAGGTCGAAAGCGCGCCATCCGCGCCCGCGAGGCGCAAGAGCAAGCCGCGCTACAGGCCAGCCAACCAGATGCAGGCGGCCATTCGACCGCTGACCCGGTCGCGCCGGTGGGAGAAAAACTGTAAGGGTTGGCTCACCGTGCACCATGCATCGGAACCGTCATTGCCATAGACGGAGATGCCACCCACCGCTTCCAGCTGCAATCGCGCCAAGCCCTGCAGATCTGCCAGCCATTTACCGCCGCCCAGCGTCTGAAAATGCAAACCGGCCTGGGACCGCGCCTCAAGAAACGCGTCGCGGACCTCATTGCCCACCTCGAATTTTCGCGGGCCGATGCAGGGCCCGAGCCAGGCGAGCAGCGGCTCAGGCGTTTGCCCGTCGCCTGCTGGCGCGTTTTGCCGCATTTTTTCAACCATCACCTCCAGAACTCCCCGCCCGTGTTGGCCCAACAAACCGCGCCAGCCGGCATGCACCGCAGCAACCTGGCTTCCCGCCGTGTCACAAAAAAGCACGGGCAAGCAATCTGCCACCATCACCGCGCAAGCCAGCCCGGCCTGACGGGTATGTGCACCGTCGGCACAAGTGCCGTCAGCCATGCCGGCATGGATCTGCACCATGTCAACGCCATGCACCTGATCCAAGAAAACCGGCCGCGCTCCAACGATTCGCGCGAGCGCATCGCGGTTTTGGTGCACCGCACCCGGGTCATCACCTACATGCAAACCAAGATTAAAGCTTTCATAAACGCCCCTCGATGCCCCGCCGACCCTGGAGGTACACAGGGCGCGAACATGGGGCGGTGCCGGCCATTGAGGCACCAGCCAGGCGTTCGGCAAGTGCAGGAAATGGTAGGGCAAATTGTGAAGAGTCATAGGCCAAAGCATAATCAATGAGCCAAACAATATTCCACCCCTTGGAGACCCCATGATTCTTGAACTTGCGGACATCCTCATCCACGCCGGCCAAAACGCGGCATTTGACGAAGCCATTCAACGCGGTATGCGTGACGTCATATCCAAGGCCAAGGGTTTCCAGGGGTTTAAGATCAACAAGGGCATTGAGACACCGGAACGCTATATCCTCCAGATATTCTGGGAGACACTGGAGAACCACACCGTTGACTTTCGCCAATCGGACGCTTTCACACATTGGCGCGCGGTGGTCGGACCGTTTTTTGCAGTGCCGCCGGTAGTCGAACATTTCAATCTGCTCGCCAAGTCCAACAACAGTTAAGAGAGAACTTCTATGGCTTATGTATTTACCCCCCCTGCAATAGTCGGCATTCCCGTGGCCGGTAGCAACGACAGCTTTCCTGTCCACCGCATCTACTGTGTGGGCCGAAATTACGAAGACCACGCCAAAGAAATGGGAGGCACGGGTCGCGAGGCGCCCTTCTTTTTTATGAAACCGGCTGACGCGGTATTGAACGTTGCACCCGGCGCCACCGTGACCTTGCCCTACCCTACGTTGACTGCAAATTTCCACCATGAAATCGAGTTGGTCGTAGCCATTGGAACCGGCGGCAGCCACATCAAAGCCGCCGACGCGCACAAGCACATATTTGGATATGCCGTGGGGCTGGACATGACCCGGCGTGACCTGCAAAACGACATGAAAAAGCAAGGCCGCCCGTGGAGTATCAGCAAAGGTTTTGACCACTCGGCCCCCGTTGGACACATCACCCCTGCAAGCCAATTGCCAGGCATTGAAAACGCAGAAATTGCGGTGCAGGTCAATGGACTCGACCGCCAACGCAGTAGCACTGCAAAAATGATCTGGAATATCGCGGAGACAATCGAAAAGCTGTCTGAAGCCTGGGTTCTGCAACCCGGCGATTTGATCTTTACCGGCACGCCCGAAGGCGTGGGTGCTGTGGTTCGCGGTGATGTCCTGCTAGGGTCTGTAACCGGATTGGATTCCATAAGTGTGAAGGTGGCCTAGTACTTATGCTGCGCCCTGCTGCCAAGTTTTGCCGCAATTGCGGTACCGGCTTAGTCACCCGGATTCCGGATGACGGTGATACCAAGGAGCGCGGTGTGTGCCCGAGTTGCAATACGATCCACTACGAAAATCCGCTCAATGTGGTGGGTACCATTCCGGTGTGGAAAGACAGGGTGCTCTTATGCAAGCGCAACATTGAACCGCGCTGGGGCAAGTGGACCTTGCCTGCAGGATTTATGGAACTCAATGAAACCGCCTCCGAGGGCGCTGCGCGCGAGACCGTAGAAGAAGCTGGGGCGCAATTTGAAATGCTGGAATTGTTTTCTTTGCTGAGTGTGGCGCGGGCCGGACAGGTACACATGTTTTTCAGAGCACAGCTCACCAGCGACCAGTTTGATCCAGGTACGGAAACCATTGAAGCGCGACTGTTCCGTGAAGACGAAATTCCCTGGGACGAGTTGGCCTTCCGGACAACCAAAGAAACGCTCCACCACTATTTTGAGGACCGGAAAGGCGGAAATTTCGAGGTACACACCCTCGATATCACCTGAAGCAGCCCACCGCAATGTTGCCTTGTTATGTCGTCCTGGACCTGGAAACCACAGGCGGCAGCGCAACCCGCGATCGAATTACCGAAATTGCAGCGGTGCGCGTTGAAAACGGCGTGGAAACCGCACGATGGAGCACGCTGGTCAATCCGCAGTGCAGCATTCCGCCGTTTATTCAATCGCTGACGGGAATCAGCAATGAGATGGTGGAAGACGCGCCGGTGTTCGCGTCAGTAGCCAGGCAACTGCTGGAGGTGCTGCAGGGCGCGGTGTTTGTCGCCCACAACGTGCGCTTTGATCATGGTTTTGTGGTCAATGAGCTTGCGCGTATCGACAAGGCACTCAAAGCCAAAACGCTTTGCACTGTCCGGCTCTCGCGCAAGCTTTACCCGCAACACAAGGGCCACGGACTGGACGCTATCCTGCAACGCCATGGACTCACAACGCTTGCCCGTCACCGCGCGATGGGGGATGTGGACGTGGTGTTGCAATGGCTCAAGGTGGCCACAGTGGAATTGGGTGAGCCTGCCGTGCACCGCGCGGCCACTGAGCTGCTCCAAGGCAGTGCAAGTCTGCCACCACAGCTTGAAACGGATGTCGCCAGTATTCCGAATACGCCGGGGGTTTACCTCTTTTATGGTGAAGGCGATCTGCCTTTGTACATCGGCAAAAGCATCAATATGCGTACGCGGGTCATGTCGCATTTTCAATCTGCGACGAAAGTCGCACGCGAAATGCGCATCCTCACCGAAATCCGCCGCATTGAGTGGCGCGAAACGGCGGGCGAACTAGGTGCATTGCTGCTGGAATCACGACTGGTCAAAGAAATGCAGCCCGTACACAACCGGCAACTGCGCCGCGAACGCGCACTTTGCGCATGGCGTTTGAGCGAGGACTTGAATGCGCGGCCACTGGTGAATCTGGTGAAGTTGGGCGACATCGATATCGGTGAGGTGGGCGCACTCTATGGTGTTTATCGGTCCAAGCGGCAAGCTACCGACGCATTGCGTTCACTTTGCGATATGCACGGCTTATGTCCACAAGCCTTGGGCTTGGAATCCGGCAAGGGTGCCTGCTTTGGACACCAGATTGGCAAGTGCAAAGGCGTTTGTGCCCATCGCGAAGGTGCGGCACTGCACCACGTGCGCTTGAAAATGGCCATGAATGCGCAAAAGCTGCAAGCCTGGCCGCACCCTGGACGAATTGGAATACGGGAACACGACCAGCAATCGGGACGCACAGACATCCACCTGTTCGAACAGTGGTGCCATATCGCAACAGTGCAAGACGACAATGAGCTTGATGACGCTTTTCATTCGCGCATTCCTTTGGCGTTTGACATAGATACTTACCGTTTGTTGATAAAGCGCCTTACCCCAAGCAACGCAAATAATCACACTTTGATGCATATCAGGAGTCCGTCACATGCGCATTGAATCAAGCTTGCCCAGCGGGCCACGCAGCGAATTGGTGACCCGTGCGGTGTTGGACATTGTCTTGAATGTGCCATCCACGCATGAACGCCTTGCCGACAATCCCGGCCCCCGTGCCAAAGCAATCGCCCGTTTAGCAGCGCGAGACGCAAGCATGACTGCGGGTGCGCTCGCGCTCCCCCCCGGGGCGATGGGCTGGCTCACTGTCGTACCCGAGATGATGGCTGTCTGGAAAATTCAAGCACAGATGGTGGCAGACATTGCGGGCATATATGGGCAGGAGCACATGCTTGGTCGTGAACAAATGCTCTATTGCCTGTTCAAGCAAGCCTCAGCGCAGCTATTGCGCGACTTGGCGGTGCGGGTTGGCGAGCGTGCACTGCTTCGAAATTTCGGTGTTCACTTAAGTCAGCGAATTTTGAAAAAAGGGGCCTCCAGACTAATTCCTTTGCTTGGTGCAATTGGCATAGGTGCTTACGCATATGCCGACACCTTGCAAGTGGCCAAAAGTGCAGTTTCAATATTTGAACGCGCAGCTCCAGCGCCAGCCGATTTATGCGCTGCGCAATAAGCACGTATTTGACAAAAAATTGCGCTGCTGGTGTTGCAATAGGCGCTATTTGGAGCGGCGTGTCAGAAGTTTTCAATGATCACAAGTGCACACCATGCCAAAATATGTAAAAGATTGTCAGGGGTCAGTATGCGATTAACTTCGGTAGCGGTAGGTGTGCTCTTGTTGGCTGCGGGTAGTAACGCGTCAGCGCTCACCCTTGGCCGGGTTCGCGGTGCGGCTCTCCTTGGTCAACCGTTGGAAATTCTGGTGCCTGTGACCATTGATGCGGGCCAAACCGATGGTGCTTTATGCGCTGATGCCGATGTTTTCCACGGCGATAACCGAATCGAAAATACTCGCGTTCAAGTGAGCGTAGAGCCAACTGTCCAACCTGACAGTTTCAATATCCGTGTTGCCTCGTCAACGTTGATTGATGAACCAGTAGTGACAGTTTATGTGCGCGCCGGATGTGCTCAGAAGACATCGCGCCGCTTTGTCCTGCTGGCTGACTATCCGACGGAAACATCCAACACCCCAGCACGAGTTACCGCGCCTCTGATTCAAACTCCTCAAGCTCCGGCCCTCAACACTGCAGATAACGCTGCGAAATCCGGCTGGGCTGCTGCCAATGAGATGCCGGCTACTACGACGGCCAAGCGCAAATCTGACCCGACGGATAAGCCAACGCAAAGCGCTACTCCCAAGCCGAAATCGACATCAAAAAAAGAACACCCCCCTGCCCTAAAGCCGGCAAAATCAGACGTTACCCCGCCTGCGGAAATCACCGCGAAAGTGTCTGGTAGCGGCAAGGCCCGCCTGAAACTCGATCCGCTTGAAAACTTGACCGAGCGCATTAAGACGCTGGAATCTTCTACGGTTGCTGCTCCATCCGAAGAGGCTGCGCGCGACGCGCAGAGGCTGCAGCAATTGCAAGGTGATATCAAGGCGTTGCTAGACCAAGCTGCAAAAAATGAATCCAACTTAATGGCGATGCGTGAGCGCCTGGAAAAGGCAGAATCCCAACGGGTTCCGATGTTTGTGGTTTATGCGTTGCTTGGGCTGGTAGGTCTTTGCCTGGCCGGTTTGGCCCTTTTGTGGACCCGACGTTCAGAAAAGCGTGAATGGCAAGCACCCTATCAGCCCCCTGAAACTGCTACACCGCCTCAATCACATGTGGACCTAAAGCAAGCAGATGAAACTGATGCTTTGCCAGTTCGAGTTGAGCCCACAAAAGTAGCCGCTGAAATTGCCACGCCGGTTGCGCCGGTTTTTACGACCCTTCCAACTAAACCTGCTAACGCAGACCCGTCACTAGACGTCGATGTCAACCTCGTTGACATGGACGAATCGTCTTTCTCCAAATTGATGGGAATGGAATCCAAGACAAAGAAGAAACCTGTCCTCAGCGAGCCGCCGAAATGGCCTGTGGCTGCCGTAGCATCGTATGACTTCGCTCCGGATGAATTTATCGACATCAGACAGCAAGCGGCCTTCTTTACCAAGCTTGGCAAACTCGATGAGGCCATTGGCTTGCTGGAATCTGTAATTCGCAAAAAGCCGGAAAGCAGTCCGTTCCTGTATTTGGATTTGCTTGACATTTCGTACGACAACAGCCTGAAGACGGATTTCCGCCAATTTCGAGATGAGTTTCAAAGTATTTTCAATGCACGTGTCCCGGAGTTTGCCTTGTACAAAGACAAAGGCTTGGGTCTTGACGCCCACCCTGGCGTGCAGGAAACCTTGGCAGGAATTTGGGAAACGCCCGCTGAGTTATCAACGCTTGAATCCTACATTATGAAGAATGCGCAGTACTCCGGTGAAGGGGAATTTGATTTAAGCGCCTTTCTGGAATTGCTCGCCCTGCACGCAGCATCACTCAAACGCCCCACCGTTCGGCGCGAATTTGCAGAAACTAAGACCGCGAGCTCTGATTTCATCAATTTAAAGACTTGATTGACACCTTGTAATGCATGCCTTTGGCCTAAAATAGCTGACTTGGGGCTGCACTGGTTTCGACGTGGGTTCGGACGCGCAGCAGGGCATGTCGAGCTGAATGCGCTCGTAAAACAGATTCAAACAAACTAACTGCAAACGACGAACGTTTCGCACTCGCCGCTTAATTGCGCGTGAGCCTCACAACAGCATGCCGATAGGCTGGGCAAGGGTGGACAGATCGCAAGATCTAGCCGTCCAGGCTGTGGGGTAATTTCATTCGGCTGGGTCTTCCTTGGGTAACTTAGGGTGGGTCGAGAAAATAGGTTGCTGGCAATTTGCATAGCGTGCCACTGCGCGATGTGAAGCGTGAGACTCAAACCAGATGGCTACACATGTAGAACTGTTCGAAGAAGGCTTGCGGACGGGGGTTCAAATCCCCCCAGCTCCACCATTTATGTTGAATACCCCAGGTAATTCGATTGGAATTTTTGTTGGATGCGTCCATCGTTCTAAACTAGTTGTTTTGCCGAGATATAATTGAATTTTTATCGGTGTGTGGCGCAGCCTGGTAGCGCACTTGCATGGGGTGCAAGGGGTCGAAGGTTCGAATCCTTTCACACCGACCATAATTGACGAGGGTTAGCGGGTTAATGCCTGCTAACCCTTTAGTCTTTTTGCGGTTAATAGCTTGAATTTAGCCACACTTTTAGCCACACAAATCTCTCGGCTAGAACCAAAATCGAATGGCTATGAAATGTTGACTGCGATGTAGGCCAACATCACCATACAAATTTTCAAGAGATTTGAGATCACATTGAGCCGCTCCAAACTTGGCAGTTGAATGTGTAGCCAACGCACCTGCCTTTTACAGAACAATTCGGATCACCCGCATCCCAAATCGCAGTTTCCTTCAGCGACCAATCGCGTTGTATTCGAAGCCTAAACCTCGCACAATTTTGGGGTCATATAAATTACGACCATCAAAGATTACTGCGTTTTTTAGCTTAGCCTTAATTACATCGAAGTCAGGACTTCTGAATTCCCTCCATTCAGTGACGATGATTAGCGCATCAGAACCTTCGAGTGCTGCGGTTTGATTTTCGGCAAAGCTAAGACCTTTTTCGTGTCCGAAAATATGCTGCGCCTCCTTCATTGCAACCGGATCGTAGGCGGTCACACTAGCTCCTGCCGCCAGCAAATCTGCAATCACGTCTCGGCTTGTCGCCTTACGCACATCATCCGTATTCGCTTTAAATGCAAGGCCCCACATAGCAAAGTGCATGCCCGTCAGATTCTTTCCAAAACGCTTGATTACCTTAGCGCCCAGAACGTGTTTTTGTGCGTCGTTGGCTTCTTCTACCGCGTGGAGCACTTTGAGCGTGATGTCCGCATCTTCTTTGGCCGTCCGAATGAGTGCCTGAACATCCTTGGGAAAGCATGATCCACCATAGCCTGCACCGGCATACAGAAAGTCATACCCAATTCGTGAATCAGAGCCGATGCCCTTGCGCACATTTTCAATATCTGCGCCTAGCACTTCCGCCAAATTGGCGAGTTCGTTCATGAAGCTGATGCGCGTTGCCAGCATCGCATTAGCCGCATACTTTGTCAGTTCGGCACTACGAACGTCCATGACGATCAAACGATCATGATTTCTTTGAATGGGTGCATATAAGGCGCGCATGTTGAGGGTCGCCTGTTCGTCGTCACAACCGACCACAATACGGTCAGGACGCATGAAGTCTTCAATCGCAGCACCCTCTTTCAAAAACTCAGGATTGCTGACAACGCTAAAAGGGGTCTCAACGCCACGTTTAGCCAATTCTTCGCGAATCGCGGCCTTCACCCTGTCCGCCGTTCCCACCGGGACAGTGCTTTTGTCCACAATGACTTTGTAATCAGTCATGTAGCGGCCAATGTTCCGTGCCGCCGCAATTACATACTTAATATCGGCCGAACCATCTTCGTCGGAAGGAGTTCCGACGGCAATGAATTGAATAGTACCAAAGTGTGCAGCTTGCTCAGGATCTATCGTGAAGTGCAGACGACCCATGGCCACATTGCGTTTTACCATATCCTTCAAACCAGGCTCAAATATAGGTATTCCCCCATCTTCCAAAAGTTTTATCTTGGCTGGATCCACATCCAAACAAAGAACATCGTTACCCACTTCTGCCAAACAGGCGCCGGAGACCAGTCCCACATAGCCTGTGCCGATTACGGTAATTTTCATCAAACACTCTCAAAAGTTATAAATTTGTAATACGTAAATTTTGATGGACTACGGATGGTCCAAAATTGACCTGCTGGATTGAATTTAGAAACCTTGCGGATGCAACACATATTCCGTTTCAATGCCACTTTTCACAAATTGGCTTGCCTTTGACTAGAAAAATAGTCGATGTATTCAACTTGCATCCCATTTGTCACATTAGCGGCTTCATTAAGTTGAATCTATGAACACTGAACGTCAAAGAAGTTTTCTCTGCGGCGCCACCCTAATGGCTTACTGATAAACCGCATAAATTTCAATGGTACTTATAGTTTTTGACTTATTTTTGACGCATTTATGACAATTTATTTGTTACCCTACCTCAGAGGCATCGGGGTTTGTGACAGGCAAACGCTAAAAATTGCAACTGTAAACTTCGTGAAAGAGGTCTATCGAGTTTGCTTTCGGAACCTCTGCACAGTTCTGAAATGACCTTCGCCTCGGAGATTAGACCAATCGCGGAAGCCTTCTTCTTGAATTTGCGATTGCGCAAATCACAGGCAATTTATTGCACACATCAAGCAAATTAATATTGCAATTAATCATCATTTTGATATCTTTGCAATGCTTTTCTCTACCCAACATGGTTATCAATGAATGAGCATCTCCCTAATTTCTACAAGTTCCCGTCGCAATTGAATTAGTTGATCTGAGTAAGGTTCAATCAGATCAGACATCATGCTATCCCCAAAGTCGTCTAACTCTTCAGCACCGGCCTCAAGCACATCGACGCCATCGAGCATGACCTCACCGTTGCGCTTTTTATCCCGTTCTGTCTGCACGAGTTCCTGCATTTTGTTGCGGGCGCCGCTGATGGTGAAGCCTTGGTCATACAACAAATCACGAATGCGACGGATCATTAGCACTTCATGATGCTGGTAGTAGCGCCGATTACCACGTCGCTTCATAGGCCGCAGCTGCGTAAATTCCTGCTCCCAATACCGTAGCACGTGCGGCTTAACTCCACACAAATCACTCACCTCACCGATAGTGAAGTAGCGTTTTGCCGGAATCGGTGGAAGCGTATTCTCCATTGAAATCAATGCTCTACAGAGGAAACTGTAGAGGTTACTCTAAGATTCAATGGTATGCAAAGGGCAATTACAGAGCTGCGAAAATAAATGACTACTGTCGGATTAAAGTGACGCCGTAACCTTAGTGTCTTCTTGAATCTGCTCTTTGAGCTTATGGCTAGCGTGGAATGTCACAACCCGACGAGCTTGAATCGGAATGGCTTCACCGGTGCGGGGATTGCGCCCAGGACGGGGCGCCTTGGTACGGATTTGAAAATTTCCAAAACCGGATATTTTCACGTCGGTCCCGTCCACCAAGCTTGTTGCAATCAGATCGAAGAAGGCATCAATCATGTCTTTTGACTCACGTTTATTCAGGCCGATTTGCTCGAACAGCAAATCAGCCAACTGCGCCTTGGTAAGCGCTGGAGTTTCAAGACTTTCAACTGAAAAATCCATATCACCTCACTTCTGATTGGACAAACCAACCTCAAACACGTTGACGCGCGTGAACCGAATCGGAAAGCTGTTTGACAACTGCCTTGACCGCGGCTTCAATCTGCTCTTCGGTCAGCGTGGCTTCATTGCTGTTCAGGGTAAGTCGAACAGCCATACTACGGTCCTGTGTACCTTGAGCAGTTTGCACATCTTTGGTGACTTTGGGGCGATAAACGTCAAACAAATTGGCATCACGCAACAAGCCGGCGGTCGGCGCCGCCCAAATAGCATTCATTAATGCAGCATGAGTCACCGCGTCAGAAACTACAACTGCAATGTCACGCTGGACCGACTGAAACTTTGCTACAGGCTCAAATACAGGAACATTGCGCCGCAAAACCGCATCCATATCAAGCTCAAACAAGATTGGAGCCACGGCCAATTCGTAGCCCTGGCGCCATTTGGGATGCAGTTCTCCCACATAACCAATTACTTTGTCGTTCAAAACCACCTTGGCGCAACGGCCGGGGTGCATCGCAGGATGTTCAGCGGGCTCAAATTTCGCGTCCAACGGTGCGAGCAATTCCTCGACATCACCCTTGGCATCAAAAAAATCAGCCTGCAGGTCCTTAACGCCCCATTGCAGAGTTGCAGTGCTACCCGAGACCAAGCCGGCAATACGCATCGGCTGATCAAAGCCTTCCACCGTCGTGTCGGTGCTTTTAACCGAGGCATCACGTAAAAAAACACGTCCAATTTCAAACACGCGCACTCGTCCGGCTTTGCGTGCCATGTTGAACTTCAAGACCTGAATCAGCGAGCCCAAGAGCGACGAACGCATCACACTCATTTGGCTGGCAATAGGATTGAGCAGCTTGATCGGATTGGGGTTACCCGCAAGCTCCAGTTCCCAGCGCTCCTCTACAAAGCTGAAGTTGATGGTCTCCTGGTATCCCATTGCCGCTAAAGCATGGCGTACACCAAATGAACTGCGCTGCGACTCGGGCCGGATTTTTGCGGTTATTGGCGCGTTCGGCGGGGTTTCCGGAAGATTGTTATAGCCAATCATCCGTACTACTTCTTCGATCAAGTCTTCTTCAATTTGCAGGTCAAAGCGGTAGCTTGGTGGTTCCACCGTAATTACGCCATCAGATTGCGTGAGGGGCAAGCCAAGCCGCTGCAATGCTTCAACGCACTGTTGCTGCGACAACGGCATCCCGATAATTTTGGCGGCACGGGCAACTCGCAGATTTACCGATGCATTGCTCGGCATATTGGGCTGCTGATCATCCATGGGACCACAAGTTGTTTGATCCGTTCCGCAGATTTCGAGAATAAGTTGGCTGATTCTCTCCAAGTGTTCTACCGTATTTAACGGATCAACACCACGTTCAAATCGGTGCCCTGCATCTGTTGAAAAATTGAATCTCCGCGAACGCCCGGCAATAGCTTTAGGCCACCAGAACGCCGCCTCCACATAAATGTTCTGCGTGTCATCGGACACTGCAGTAGAGTCACCACCCATGATCCCGGCCAAGGACTCTACGCACACGTTGTCGGCAATTACCCCCACCTTTCCGTCGAGGGTTACTGTGCTTCCATTGAGCAATTTCAATTGCTCGCCGGACCGTCCCCAACGCACATCCAAACCGCCATGAATTTTGTCCAAGTCAAAGATGTGGGTGGGACGCCCCAACTCAAACATAACGTAGTTGGAAATGTCGACCAGCGCGGTCACACTGCGCTGACCGCAGCGTGCCAAACGGTCAACCATCCATTGGGGTGTTTTTGCCTTTGCATTGATTTGCGAAATCACGCGCCCGGAAAAGCGACCGCACAAATCAGTAGCGCTGATTTTCACCTCAACCTTCTGCGCGTTTGTTTCAGCAACCGCCGGAAATTGCGGTGTGGTCAATGGTGATCCGGTCAAGGCAGCAACTTCGCGGGCAACGCCATAAACACTCAGACAATGCGCCAAGTTGGGCGTGAGTTTCAATGTAAAAAGCGTGTCGTCCAGATTTAAATACTCACGCACATTTTGACCAAGCGGTGCATCGCCGTGCAGCTCCAGCAAGCCACCATGGTCATCTGACAGTTTGAGCTCACGGGCGGAGCAAAGCATGCCTTCACTCTCAACGCCGCGCAACTTGCCCACTTTAATCAGGAATGGCTTTCCATCATCACCGGGCGGCAACTCGGCTCCCACAAGTGCGCAAGGTATGCGTATGCCAACGCGTGCATTCGGTGCACCGCAGACAATGTTCAGCAATGCGGCGGCCCCTACATCGACCTTGCAAACGCGCAAGCGATCTGCGTTGGGATGCTGCAGCGCCTCTTTAATTTCACCGACAACTATTTTTGAAAATGGAGGTGCAACCGGTTGGAGTTCTTCCACTTCGAGCCCGGCCATTGTCAGGGCATCAGCCAGCTGAGCAGTGGAAATGGGAGGATTGCAAAACGTACGTAGCCAGGATTCTGGAAATTGCATGATGTGACTGTCGTTATTGGTTAAGTCTTATTGAAACTGCGCTAGGAATCGCACATCACCATCGAAAAACAGGCGTAAATCGTTCACACCATAGCGGAGCATAGTGAGCCGGTCTGGCCCCATCCCGAATGCAAATCCAATGAATTTCTCGGGATCAAGACCCATATTGCGAATCACATTCGGATGCACTTGCCCGGAGCCGGCGACCTCCAACCATCGCCCCGCCAATGGACCGCTCTGAAACTGGATATCAATTTCCGCGCTAGGCTCCGTGAACGGGAAGAAACTAGGCCGAAAGCGAAGGACCAAATCATCACTTTCGAAAAATGTACGGCAGAAGTCGGTAAAGACAAACTTGAGATCTTTAAAACTCACGTTCTCGCCAACCCATAGCCCCTCACATTGGTGAAACATGGGCGAGTGCGTGGCGTCACTATCTACACGGTAAGTGCGCCCGGGAGCAATCACACGAATCTCAGGCATATCACCGGCAAACAATCCTGCCTCAGATACACCGGCAGCAAGGCGATGTGCCTTGACGTGTTGAACG
This sequence comes from Comamonadaceae bacterium, assembly GCA_947373605.1. Lineage (GTDB taxonomy): Bacteria > Pseudomonadota > Gammaproteobacteria > Burkholderiales > Burkholderiaceae_C > Allorhodoferax. The sequence continues at coordinate 4,203 of CANBYM010000013.1, read as the reverse complement.
GCGTGACGGATTTGCATCGGACTGGTGTGGGTGCGCAAAAGATTCGGTGCAGAGGCGGAACCACCTTCCACGTAAAACGTGTCGTGCATGGAGCGGGCGGGATGGTCTTCCGGAGTATTCAAAGCGGTGAAGTTAAACCAATCGGACTCAATCTCAGGCCCCTGTGCAACGTCAAAACCCATAGAACCAAAAATGGCCTCGATACGTTCCAAAGTGATAGACACTGGGTGTAATCCACCCTGCCCCCGTCGGCGTCCGAGAAGACTAACGTCCAATGCCTCAGCCTGCAACTGGCCGAGCATTTCAGCGTCTGCAAGCTCGTGCCTGCGGTTGTTGAGTGCAAGTTCGATCGCTTGCTTGACGACATTGATGGATGCCCCCAGTGATTTCTTCTCTTCAACCGTCAGCGTGGCCATTCCCTTCATTAGCTCTGTGACCCTGCCTGACTTGCCCAGAAAAAACGCTTTGGCATTTTCGAGATCGGCGGGTGTCAGTGCATCGGCAAAAGTGGCTTTGGCAGTGGCTACAAGGTCATTCAGGTCGGTCATGCGATTCGGGTTTAGGGAGTTCAAATGAAAAAGGGCTAGCGCTTGTGGAAGCCCTAGCCCTTTTTTCCGATGCGCCAAGCGCTAATTCAGCATTAGCGTCCGGCCGGAGATCAAGCAGCCAGTTTGGCCTTGACCTGCGCCACGATGCCGGCAAATGCCGCCATGTCATGGATAGCAATGTCGCTCAAGACTTTGCGGTCGATCTCAATATTGGCTTTTTTCAGGCCATTGGCGAACTGGCTGTATGTCATGCCACATTGGCGTGCAGCAGCATTGATACGGGCAATCCACAACTGGCGGAATACACGCTTTTTGGTACGACGGTCACGGTAGGCATATTGCCCGGCCTTCATTACCGCCTCTTTAGCGATACGGAAGACATTACCGCGGCGACCGCGAAAACCCTTAGCGAGGGCGAGAACTTTTTTGTGGCGGGCGCGAGCCGTTACACCACGTTTGACGCGAGGCATTTGATTACTCCTTGTTCGTCGTTAATTAAATACCACGGCCTGGCAGCATCTGTGCCATGTGACCCATATTGGTCTCATGAACTCCAGTGGAACCGCGCAAGTGGCGTTTATTTTTGGTGGTCTTCTTGGTCAAAATATGACGCTTGAAGGCTTGACCGCGTTTAACGGTTCCACCTGGACGTACGCGGAAGCGTTTCTTCGCCGCGCTCTTGGTCTTCATCTTGGGCATGAAAATGCTCCTTTTACTTTGTGCTCGTGAGGCGTCTGGAAACAATTTCCAGCCTTGTTGGCCCCGAGCCACTTTTGTGGCAAGTACTTAAACTCACCACTTTCATGAAGAGCGTTAAGGCTCTCCACATTCGCCACGACCGGTGACCAGACCGGCCGCAACTAATTAGCTAACCACTTCTGCTGCAGGCTTGGCCGCAGCTGCCGGCTTTTTACGCCCTGGCGCGATCATCATGATCATTTGGCGGCCTTCCAACTTGGGAAACTGCTCTACGAGGATCGTGTCACCCAACTCGTCGCGCATACGCTGCAACATGGCCAGACCAATTTCCTGGTGGGTGATTTCACGACCCCGAAAACGCAAAGTGATCTTGCACTTGTCGCCTTCGGCCAAGAAACGCTTGATATTGCGCATCTTGATGTTGTAGTCACCATCATCTGTACCTGGGCGGAACTTGATTTCTTTAATTTCAATGACCGTTTGCTTGGCCTTCGCTTCCGCAGCTTTCTTTTGCTCTTGGTATTTAAATTTGCCGTAGTCCATCAACCGGCAAACCGGTGGATTGGCAGTGGCAGCAATTTCAACCAAATCAACATCAAGCTCACCCGCTTGACGCAGGGCTTCCATCAGGCTCACAACACCAAGTGGCTCATTGTCTGGCCCTGTAAGGCGCACCTCAGGAGCCATGATTTCCCGGTTCAAACGGTGTTTACGTTCTTCACGCTGACGGCGGTCACGAAATTCAGTAGCGATGGTTCATTCCCTCACAAAATCTGCCACGCAAACCGTGGCCGTTTAACTGCAAAAAATCTGTCTGACACTGCGCGCTTCCGACGTTGACGCCTTAAAAACCCGCAAAGCGGATTCTCAAATTGCCGACTTGTTAGCAATATCGCTCGTGATTTTTTGCACAAAGGCTTCAAGAGACATTGCACCGAGGTCTTGGCCACCCCGGGCGCGCACTGCTAGAGCGTCAGCTGCCATTTCCTTGTCACCAATAACAATCAGATACGGCAGCTTCTGCATCGAGTGCTCTCGTATTTTATAGGTAATTTTCTCATTGCGCAGATCTAAATTGACCCTAAGCCCTTGATTTTGCAGCCTTTTAGCCACGGAACGGGCGTAATCGGCCTGTGCATCAGTAATGTTGAGGACCGCAATTTGAACTGGAGCAAGCCATGCTGGCAGCGCGCCGGCAGATTCTTCAATAAGAATTCCAATAAAACGTTCAAGACTTCCAACAATCGCTCGGTGCAGCATGACAGGCCGATGGCGGGCACCATCTTCGCCCACATATTCGGCGTCGAGGCGCTCGGTCATAAAAAAGTCCACTTGCATCGTGCCACATTGCCATTGACGGCCAATGGCGTCTTTGAGCGTGTATTCAATTTTGGGGCCGTAAAAGGCTCCATCACCCGGTGCAATTTCGAACTCACAGCCTGATGCGCGAAGGCTTTCCATCAGCGCATGCTCTGCCTTGTCCCAACTCTCATCCGTACCAATACGCTTCTCCGGACGCGTGGCCACCTTGTAAATAATGTTCTTGAATCCAAAGTCCGTGTACACCTTTTGCAGCAAGGCGGTGTAGTCCACGCACTCCTTCAAAATCTGCTCTTCAGTGCAAAAAATGTGGCCATCATCTTGTGTAAATCCGCGTACACGCATGATGCCATGCAGGCCGCCGGACGGTTCATTGCGGTGGCAATTGCCAAACTCACCGTATCGCAAAGGCAAATCTCGGTAACTTTTTATACCCTGCTTAAATATCAAAATATGGCCGGGGCAGTTCATTGGCTTCAAAGCGTATTCGCGCTTTTCTGACTCTGTAATGAACATGTTTTCGCGGTATTTGTCCCAGTGACCGGTCTTTTCCCACAAACTCTTGTCGATGATTTGCGGCCCTTTGACTTCTTGATAGCCATTCTCGCGATAGACCTGTCGCATATACTGTTCCACACCTTGCCACAGTGTCCAGCCCTTGGGGTGCCAGAACACCAGTCCTGGGGCGTGATCGTCGATATGGAACAAGTCCAGTTCTTTACCTAGTTTTCGGTGATCACGCTTTTCGGCCTCTTCCAGCATGGTCAGGTGCTGTTGCAGTTCATCCTTGGTCGCCCAAACCGTGCCGTAAATGCGTTGCAGCATTTCGTTCTTGTGGTCACCGCGCCAGTATGCTCCGGCGAGCTTCATCAGCTTGAAATGCTTCAGCTTGCCCGTGCTGGGGACATGCGGGCCGCGGCACAAATCTTCGAACTTGCCCTCGCGGTACAGGGACACATCTTCATTGCTGGGGATACTTGCAATGATTTCTGCTTTGTAATGCTCCCCCATGCCCTTGAAATAGGCCACCGCCTCATCGCGCGGCAACACACGGCGGACTACCGCTTCATCTTTGTTGGCAAGTTCGGTCATCTTTTTTTCGATGGCCGCCATATCTTCGGGTGTAAACGGACGCTTATAGGAAAAGTCGTAGAAAAACCCATGTTCAATCACAGGACCAATGGTGACTTGCGCGTCCGGAAAAAGCTCTTTTACGGCGTAGGCCAACAAGTGAGCGGTGCTGTGACGGATGACCTCAAGGCCATCGGCATCTTTGGCCGTAATGATCGAGAGTGCGCTGTTCGACGACATCAGGAAACTGGTATCCACGACCTTCGCAGCATCGACCGTCGCATCACTCGATCGCACTTTGCCGGCCAAGGCGGCCTTGGCCAGCCCCGAGCCGATGGACGCAGCCACTTCAGCCACGGTCACGGGGCCGGGAAATTCACGTTGAGAACCATCGGGAAGCGTAATTTGAATCATGTTTTCTGCAGTTGTAAGAGTCGAAAAAAAAGCGCGGGTATGTGCCGCGCTTTTGAGAATTCAGTAGTTCACTTGCGCCACCGGGCGCGCGAACTATGGCCTCAGTTGCGTTGAAACGTTGCTGGTGTAGTTCGCGGTGTCATAACCAAAC
>CANBYM010000012.1 GCA_947373605.1 Comamonadaceae bacterium | reverse complement strand
TTGCACAGAGAATACTGGCGCGTGAGCCCTTTCCCGATGTGCACATCAATGTGTGACCCGGCCGTGAAAGCGGGTAACACTTCTCCGTCCACCGGCACCAGCTCAAACGTGCAAATGTCCTGCGCCTCGCGCGTCTTGGTCGATACGCGAACGCGCAATGTGTCCACTGTGCTCATGCTGCCGGTTGCTCCTGCGCGATCAGCCGTTCGATCACCTTGCGCGAGCGCAAGCCGCCTGCGTCGATGTTGAGCATGAGCAGTTTGCGGTCCGGATTGGCGCTGATGTTGCGCTGCTGCTTCTCCAACATTTCCAGATCTTCGCTAAAGATTTTTCCCTGGCCTTCGCGCACAGTGGCAGTTAGCGCCTTGTCATTGGGATTGAACTTGCGCGCCATACCCCAGAAGTAGTGGATCGAGGTTTCTGTTTCCGGCGTGATGAAATCCACCACCACGCTGTACACTTTTTTGTCGTTGGGCGCTTCGTAGCCGCCACTGCCGACCGGCGCTACTCCCACCTCAATCATCACGTTACTCGGGGGTGTAAACCGGCAGATCTGCCAGCGGTCCACCATCACATCATCAGGCAAGTGATTGCCCTTGAGTGCAAGCTTCCAAAAGGGTGGAGGCTCCACACCCTCCATGAAGCGGCTGGTCACCACCAGATCACCCTCTGCTGTGGTCTTGCACGGCGTCTCGTCAATTTCCTTCTGACCGATGCTATTGGCGTGCACATAGGTTTCGTGTGTCAGGTCCATCAGGTTATCAATCATCAGCCGGTAGTCGCAGGCGATGTGGTACAGCCCTCCGCCATAGGCCCACTCCGGGTTGGCGTACCACTCCATGTGCGGGATGAGCGCCGCGTCTGCCAACGCTGCCTCTCCCGGCCAGACCCAGACAAAGCCGTAGCGCTCCACCACTGGAAAGGCGCGTATGGCCGGAAAGCCACCTACGCGCTGGCCCGGCATCGACACGGTCTTTCCATCGCATCCCATGGCTAGGCCGTGATAGCCGCAAACCAATTTGCCGTCACACACCCGCCCGAGCGACAAAGGCGCTGCGCGGTGCGGGCAAAAGTCTTCCAGCGCGGCCACTTTGTTTTCATCGCCTCGATAGAACACCATCTTTTCATTACACACCGTACGGCCCAAAGGCTTTTCGTCGATTTCCGAAGGCGTACAGGCAACGTACCAGGCGTTTTTGGGAAAAGTCATAAGGACCTCCAAGTGGAGAGGTGGACGAAAAATCGTAACTGATTCAGTATGCTGAATGACTACATTGTAGGCAATGTTCACGATTCGCGTAAGACCCGAAAACTAAGGTCAAACCCTAGTCTTTACCCAAATCCTGAGCGTCCATCGCTTCGCGGGATTCCACAAACTTGCGCAGCAGCCGCAAAAATTCCACCTGTTCCTGCGGTTCCAATGCAGACAACATGTCGCCTTGCATTACCTGCAGTCCCTGGCGCATACCGCCCAGAACCTTGCTTCCCTCGTCGGTCAGCGACAAACTGCGTTGCCGCCTGGGCAACACATCGCGCGCCACCCAACCCTTGCCTTCAAGACGCGCCGCAATGTCGGCGGCCGTGGAGGTATCCAACCCGACCAATTGCGCCAGCGTGATCTGGTCAATACCCGGCGACTGTGCCAATGTGCGCAGAATCGCGTACTGAATCGGCGTCACATGGCGGCCATGCACTTTGTGAAACGTGGCGACCGCAATCTGCTGCGCACGCCGTATTAAATGCCCGGGCTCATCCTCCAAAGGAATCGGCATTGCATTGTTAGAAGCATTCAAAGGCATGTGCAATTCTAGGCACGACGCAGAGTCGGCCAAGAAGCGCAAGGGGTGGGCGCTACAATTCACCGCTTGGGCGGCTGTAGCTCAGTGGATAGAGTATTGGCCTCCGAAGCCAAGGGTCGTGGGTTCGATCCCCGCCAGCCGCACCACAAACTTTAAAACCCGCCTTCTTCAACGGAAAGCGGGTGTTGTATTGTAGTGACCAGCTTCACCCAGTGTTGGTGAATCAGGCAAGCTACAAGCGCACACTTGAAACACACTCGGCCGCATTGCAAGTGTTGTTCAGGTAGTCATCGGGATCCTGCGCCTGCACAAATGAATTCTCCACAAAGTCAAACTAACTACTTCGGCTTCGTGAAAGAAGCGCAGAGGATTTACTTCAACAATTCACAGGGAGTCACTACAAGCGCATCGGCCAATGCAACCAACACCAACAGTGTGGGGTTGGATTTTCCAGACTCAATGCGCGACAAATAGGTTCGGAAAATGCCTGCGCGTTCCGACAGATCATCTTGCGTCAAACCTGCGTCATTGCGTAATCGACGAACGTTGGCGCCGAGGCGATTTTTAATATGGTGGGTATGTTTCATCGACCACGCAAGTCTCACCAATGTGATTCGCAGTTGAAACACACTCAGTCGTACATTCGCATTTACTTGTTCACTCAACACAACATGTGTGAATGGGTGTGTTTGACTAAATCGGTACCTGCACTAGCAAACTAGCGGGTTTTGGTCGGCGCTTTGTACGCCGGCGTGGCGTGACCTACAGCGGCGCCACCCAGTGCACCGGCCACGCCGCCCACTGAAGCGCCAACGAGTACTCCCAATGGCCCGGCTACGGCGGCTCCAATCGCAGCGCCGGTTGCCAAACCGGCAACGACACCGCCGCCGGTCAACACCGAGTCCGCTTCGCGCTGCGCTTCACCGGCTTGCAGCGGCACCTGCGCGGCAGGGTCAGGATCCTGCGAGGGCACCCCGTGCCCGGGGCGCGCTTGCTCTTGCAGATCTTCATCGACGGGGACAGTGACGGGCGATGTAGTGGAGTGGGGTGTTTGCATCTGCACACATTAGGTCTAACGGTCGGGTTCATCTGTGCGGGTGCCAACGCACAGACTCGTGCGGGCGCGCCGACAGACCATCAGCGCTCCAAGATTCAAAGACCATGAACGCCCTGCTTAACCCACGCAAACGAATCGCCATCACATTGCTCCTAGTGCTGCTAGCGGGCTGTGGTGCGATGGGTTGGCAACCGGCCATAGACCCTATCGCACCACAGCCGGTTAACGGCTTTGTGCCGGGCACCGTCACAGCGGGTGAGCAACTCGCATCGGCGGGCAATTGCGCTAGCTGTCACACCATCGCGGGCGGGCCACCGTTCGGCGGCGGGCTGGGGCTGGAGACAGGCTTTGGCGTGGTCTACAGCACCAATATTTCGCCCGACCCGCAGACCGGCATCGGCAACTGGTCGGAGCCCGCCTTTGCCCGCGCCATGCGAGAGGGCGTGGCGCGCGATGGTACCCAACTGCTGCCTGCATTCCCTTACACGCACTTCACCAAACTCACGGACGACGATGTTCGCGCGCTCTATGCCTACTTCATGACGCGGCCCGCAGTGGTTCAGGCCAACCGGCCCGACACCCTGCGTTTTCCTTTCAATGTGCGCGCCTTGCAAGTCGGCTGGAAATGGCTTTACTTTAAGCCCGGCAGGTTTGTGAGCGACTCCGCCAAAAATGCCGACTGGAGCCGGGGCGCTTATCTGGCGGAAGGCATTGCACATTGCGCGGCCTGCCATACACCGCGCAACCGTTGGGGCGCGGAGCGTGCTGATGCGCCCTACGCTGGAGCGCCGTTGGACGGATGGCTGGCACCTGCTCTTAACGCAGCCAACCCGGCCCCTATGCCGTGGACGCAGCAGGATTTGTACACCTACCTGCGCAAGGGTGAATCGGAATTGCATGGCACTGCGGCAGGCCCAATGGCCGACGTAGTGCACGAGGGGCTGGCAAAACTACCGGACTCCGACGTGCTCGCGCTGGCAACCTATTTCGCTGCCGGAAATGGCTCTGCGGCATTGCAGGCAGCGGCTCCAACGGCACTAAAGCTTGCGATGTCACGACGTTTGGTAGACAAGGGCCGCGAGACCGAGCCGGGCGCCAACTTGTACTTGGCAGCCTGTGCCACGTGCCACTACAGCCCCATCGCCGCACAGGGCAGCCTGAGCCTGAGCACAGCCCTGACTTCCACCGACCCGAGCAACTTTATACAGACCGTCCTGCAAGGCGTGGGCGGCCACGGCGCGCCGGGCCCTTACATGCCGGCCTTTGCTGCGGCACTGACCGACGACGATGTTGCGCTGCTGGCTGGCTACTTGCGGCACACGCGCAGCGATTTGCCAGCCTGGCCCAACCTGCCGCAGGCCGTTGCTGCACGCCGCTCTACTTCGGTCTCCACGCCATGAATAACTCTGCTATGACGACCACCAATTTTCAACTCAACGGCAAAGCCTTTAGTGCAATTGCCAGCCCCGACACGCCTTTGCTGTGGATCATTCGTGACGTCGCCAACCTGACCGGGACCAAGTTCGGCTGCGGCATCGGCCTGTGCGGCGCCTGTACGGTGCACCTGGGCCGCCGCGCGGTGCGGTCGTGCATGACACCCCTGAGCGCTGTGGCAGGCATGCAGGTCACCACTATCGAAGGCCTGTCCACTGACGGGCAACACCCGCTGCAAAAAGCCTGGGTGCAAACGCAGGCACCGCAATGCGGCTACTGCCAGTCCGGCCAGATCATGCAGGCGGCAGCCCTGATACGGCGCTTCCCCAACCCGACCGATGACGACATCGATGCGGTGATGAATGGCAACCTATGCCGCTGCATGGCATATGTGCGCATCCGACAGGCCATCAAGTTGGCTGCAGCCCAGGTGCAGGAGGCAGCGGCCCATGGCTGAGCCCGTCACCAGCGCTTTTGCGACCACGCGGCGCGGCTTTCTGATCACTGCGACCAGCGCAGGATTTTCGATGGCGTTTGCGCAGGCAAGCCCGACCGCCGCTGCAGCGTTTGAGCCGACGCTTTGGTACGACATTGACCGCGATGGCCTCGTCACCGTCAACGTCATCCGCGCCGAGATGGGTCAGCACGTGGGAACCGCGTTGGCACGCATCGTGGCGGACGAACTGGAGGTGGACTGGGACTCTGTGCGGCTGCGCTATGTGGACACCGATCCAAAGTGGGGCGTGATGGTTACCGGCGGCAGCTGGTCGGTGTGGCAAAGCTTTCCCTATCTCAGCCAGGCGGGTGCTGCGGGACGCATGGCGCTGATCGACGAAGGCGCCAGACTGCTGCGCGTGGACCGCGCCAACTGCAGCGCACGCAACGGCGTTGTCAGCGGCGCGGGCAAGTCCATGCGTTACGCCGACATAGTGCGCCGTGGGCAACTGACCCGCAGCTACACCGCCGACGAACTCAAGGCCATGCCTATCAAGGCCGCTGGCGAGCGGCGTCTGATCGGCCAGCCCACCGCGGCGGTCGATATCCCCTCCAAGACGACGGGTGCGGCGCGTTACGGTCTGGATGCCAGTGTGCCCGGCATGGCCTATGCGCGCCCCAAGCTTCCACCCACACGCAACGGCTGCACCGTCACTTCTGTGGATGACAGTGCGGCGCGCAGCATACCTGGCTACCTCAAAAGCATCGTGCTCCAAGACCCGTCGGGTACGGTGCCGGGTTGGGTGGTGGTGTGCGCTGAATCGTTTGTAGCGGCCAGTCGGGCAGCAGATTTGGTGAAAGTCAGTTGGACCACCAGCCCCGCCGCCAGCGTATCGGAGACCGATATTCAGGCCCAGGCCCTGAAGCTGGTGACAGACGCTGCGGGGGGGCAATGGTCGTGAATGATGCACAGGTGGATGCCGCGTTCACCAACGCCACGTCAACGCTGGAGCACGACTACACCACCGCCACCGTGCTGCACTTTCAGCTGGAGCCGGTGAATGCGCTGGCCTTCCAGAAAGACGGGCGCTGGGAAATCCACACCGGCAACCAGTGGCAGTCGCTGATTCTGCCGGTATTGGCCAAGGCGCTGGGGGTACCTGAGATGCAAGTGGTCATGCGCACCTACCTCATCGGCGGCGGCTTCGGTCGGCGGCTTAATGGCGACTACGCGGTGCCCGCAGCCCTGGCAGCCCAAGCGTTGGGCCGACCGGTAAAACTAGTATGGACGCGCGCTGACGATTCGCGCTTCGATTCGCCGCGTTCACCGTCTGTACAGCGTCTGCGTATGGCATTTGACGGACAGGGTCAGGTGGTTGGCATGCAGCACCACGCCAGCGCGGGCTGGCCCACGCAGGTCATGTTTGCGGCCTTCATGCCCAAGGGATTAAACGGTGCGCCCTACGACCCGTTTGCTATCTCCGGCGCAGACCATTGGTACACCGTAGGCGCACAAAGGGTGCGCGCGATCTCCAATGAACTCGCCAACAGCACCTTCCGCCCCGGTTGGTTGCGCTCTGTGGGACCGGGTTGGACCAACTGGGCGCTGGAATCGTTCATGGACGAAGCAGCCATCGCCACCCGGCTTGATCCGCTTGCATTTCGTTTGCGCCTGTTGGCCGGCAATGGCAAAAATGGCGTGGGCGGCGCAGCACGCCAGGCGCAGGTGCTACAGCGCGCCGCAGTCAACGCGGGTTGGGGTAGCAAGATGCCTGCCGACACCGGCTTGGGCATTGCTACGACCTTCGGTCAGGAGCGCGACATGCCCACGTGGTGCGCCTGCGTGGCACGCGTGCACGTGAATCGCAGCACCGGTGTGGTAAGGGTCGAGAAGCTCAACGTCGTGGTGGATGCGGGCACCATCGTCCACCCGGACGGCGCGCTTGCGCAGGTCGAAGGCGCATCGCTTTGGGGTCTGAGCATTGCCTTGTTTGAGGGTACCGAGTTCGTCAACGGGCAGGTGCGCGATACCAACCTCAACACCTACATGCCACTGCGAATGCGCGATGTGCCTGCCATGGAAATTGAATTCATGCCAAGCACCCTGCCGCCCACCGGCTTGGGGGAGCCCGCTACCACCGTGGTCGGCCCCGCCATCGGCAACGCCATCTTCGCCGCAGTGGGTGTACGGCTAAGACATTTGCCGATGCGACCTGCCGATGTGCTGGCGGGTTTGCCTTCCTCACCCACATCCAGGAGCGCGACGTGAACAAATCAGACCCACCCACCTCGTACGGAATCTTCAAGCCGGTCGGACACACGCTCATTGCATTCGGCGAAGAGACGCAGTTGCAGGAGGCGGTGGCCTCGCTCGCTTCCATCGGTTTTTTGCCCGGCAGCATGGTTCGTTATACGGCCGGCGAAATGCTGGCGCAAATCAACGCTGAACTCCTCAGCCACAACCCCTTGGCGAACTTCGGTTATGAGCTTGACCTGATCAACGTGCACAAAGGCTTTGCAGAGCAGGGCTGCACCTTTCTGGTGGTCGAGGCGCCTACGGATGCCTTGGCCGCACAAGTGGCCACACTGGTAGGGCGCCTGCACCCTGTGTCGGCTCAGCACTATGGCCGCCTAATGATCGAAGATCTGACCGAGAAACCGCCCGCTGCACACTGAGGGCATTGTGAATAAGCGCTGGCTCTGGATTTCTGCGATGGTGTTGCTGGTCGCGGGCATGGCGTTTGCCGCCTGCGAATCCATGGGCTGGCCGTTTTTGACCGGCTCCTTACAAAACCAGATTCAACTCAGAACAGGGCACACCCTGCGATTGCAGGCGCCGGGCGACAAGGGCGTGGCACCCCCCCTCGCACTGCACTTCTGGGGCGGCATCCGCCTGCAAAGCCCGTGGCTTGAAATCGGCGCTCCGGCTTGGAGCGCAGCGCCTTACCTGCTATCAGCCACGGACTTCGATGTGCATCTGCGCTATAGCGACGTATGGCAGGCGTATCGCGGCCAGCCACTAGCGGTGCAGGCCATGTCGGCCGGCAGTGTCACCGCATATCTGGAGCGCATGGCCGATGGGCGCACAAGCTGGCAACTGCCCGCCAGCGACACAGTAACTCCCATGCCGCACGTGCAAAGCATGGCGGTGCATACGGGCCAACTGCATTACAGCGATGTTCCACTGGCGGTCATCATGGATGCGCAGCTTTTACTCAATAATGGCGTACTGCAAGCCAATGCCAAGGGGCGCTTCCGGCAGGACGCGTTCACCCTCACCGTGTCGTCAACAGGCACACTGCCATGGGAGCAGGCGTCGGCCAAGGGCACCCCGGCGGCTGTCAAACTTGCGGCCAGCGTAGGCCTTGCCCGCTTGGAGTTTGATGGAACAGCGCAGGACTTTGTGCACCTCAACGGACTTGACGGTGCGTTGCGCGTGCAAGGGCCATCACTGGCTGCCATTGGTGCGCCGCTGGGCCTGACGCTTCCGACTACACTGAACTTTCAGGCCAACGGGCGCATTCAGCGAAGCGGCGCTCAATGGACGCTTGCACTGCAACAGGCACAGATAGGGGCCAGCCGGCTCTATGGTGACTTCGTGTTTGACACGGCGCTAAAGCCGCCGCGCCTGGGCGGCACGCTCAAGGGTGCACTTCTCAAACTAGTCGACCTGGCGCCTGCGGTGGGTGTCACGACAAACCGTGCGAACGTTGCCAATGGTGCCAAGGTATTGCCCGGGCGCGCATTTGATTTGGCGGCGCTGCGTGCCATGAACGCCGATGTCTTGATCGCCATCGACCAGTTGGATACCAATGCGCGGTTCCTGGAGTCGGTTCGCCCCATAAGCACTCATTTACAACTCACGGACGGCCTGCTCACCCTCACGGATATCGATGCCCGCACGGCGCAGGGTCATCTGGGCGGCACTATCGCGCTGGACGGACAAAGTAATAGCGCGCGCTGGGTCGCCGCGCTGAATTGGGATGGCGTACGCTTGCAAAGCTGGATTCACCAGCAGCGCGCCGCCGGGTTGCCACCCTATGTCTCGGGGCGCTTGCGGGGCCACGCCATGTTGCAAGGTACCGGACGATCAACGGCTGAAATTCTGGCCACGCTGCACGGCGACATGGGTGCCACGGTGGAGCAAGGCACGGTGTCGCATCTGCTGGTGGAAGCCGCAGGGCTGGACGTGGCCGAATCATTGGGTGTATACCTCCAGGGCGATAGGGCCTTGGTGCTGACCTGTGCTATGGCCGATATTGGTGTTACCGCCGGTGTGCTGCGGCCGCGGTTGCTGGTGTTGGACACTAAAGATTCCACAATCTGGGTTGACGGCACCTTGTCGCTGGCGAGCGAAAAGCTGGACCTGCGCCTGGTGGTAGCGCCGAAGGACTTCAGCGTGCTCACGCTGCGCTCTCCCATACACGTACTGGGCAGCTTTGCACAACCTTCTGTGCAGCTGGAAAAAGGACCGCTGGGCGTCAAGCTGGGCGCTTCACTTTTGTTGGGTGTGATCAACCCTTTGGCTGCCTTGTTACCGCTGGTGGACGCAGGCAATGCCCAGGCCGCACGTGCTAGCGCAGCACGCTGCATAGAGAGCCTGCATGGCCACCAGGTGGTGCGCCGCCGCACAGATTAAAAACGGCTGCTGCGCCAAGCTCAGGGCACAAAGGAACACCACATGCCCATCATCCCTATCGCCGTCATCGTTGGCAGCTTGCGTCGCGATTCACTGAATCGCAAACTGGCCCATGCCCTCACGCAGTTAGCGCCTGATGACTTCAGCTTCAGCCAAGTCGACATTGGCGATTTACCCCTGTACAACCAAGACGAGGACAACCACCAGGCGGCGTCGGTACTGCGCGTGAAGTCACAAATCAAATCGGCCTTGGGGCTGCTGTTTGTGACGCCGGAATACAACCGCTCCATTCCCGGCGTTCTGAAGAACGCCATTGACCACGCCTCGCGCCCCTACGGTCAGAGCGTGTGGGACGGCAAACCCGCCGGCGTCGTGGGTGCATCGGTGGGTTCCATAGGTACTGCGATGGCGCAACAACACTTGCGCAACATCCTGTCTTATTTGAACGTGCCAACCATGGGGCAGCCGGAAGCTTTCATTCATGCGAAAGAGGACTTCTTTAATGCAGATGGCAGCGTTGGCGGTGCCAGCCGCGCTTTTTTGCAGGGCTGGATGGACCACTACGTTGCTTGGGTGCGGCTGCACCTTTCAAGCACGGCTAAGTAAGTCAGCCGGCCGATGCTTGCTGCACTGACCGCCACGGGTGCCGCAAGTGCAGCAGCGGCCCGTCAGGGGCTGGCGATGCTCACATTTGTGGGTGAGTCCAGCGTCGCGGCATGGGGCAGTGTGCGCCATCCGTCGCGCATTCGCTGGCGGCCGGTGGCCTTCAATATTCGCAATGCCGGCTGGAACGCATTGCCTATTGTTGGCCTGCTGGCTTTTTTGCTGGGCGTGGTGGTGGCCTATCAGGGCGCCGGCCAATTGCGTACCTTCGGTGCCAACATCTTTGTGGTCGATTTGGTCGGGCTGTCCATGCTGCGCGAATTTGCGCCAATGATTACCGCCATCATCGTCGCGGGACGTTCAGGCTCGGCCTACGCGGCGCAGATCGGCACCATGGTGGTCACCGAGGAAATGGATGCGCTGCGCACCATCGGCGTCGATCCGCAGGAGATGCTGGTGCTGCCCAAGCTGCTGGCGTTGATTGTTGCGTTGCCCCTGCTGACGGTGTTTGCCGATGTGCTGGGCTTGGCCGGCGGCATGCTGATGGCGCAGGCGCGTCTGGGTGTGGGCTACAGCGAATTTCTGGAGCGTCTGGTCAAAGCCGTGGCGGTGCGCGACTATCTGGTGGGCGTACTCAAGGCACCGGTGTTTGCCGCCATCATAGTGATGGTGGGTTGCTTTCAGGGCTTTCGCACCGAGGGTGGCGCCGATGGCGTGGGCCGGCAGACAACCCGCAGCGTGGTCTGGTCCATCTTTATGGTGATTGTGGTGGATGCGGCTTTTTCGGTGGTGTTGAGCGCACTGGATTTGTAACATGACTGCCAACCCTCCGGCTCCCGAACCCGTCATTGCGCTGTATGGCGTACGTACCAGCTTTGGCGCCAAGGTTGTTCATGACGGGCTGAACCTGGAGGTGCTCAAGGGAGAAATTTTTGCCATCGTGGGCGGCAGCGGTTCAGGAAAATCGACCTTGTTGCGTGAAATGATTTTGCTGCAAAAGCCTGATGCCGGAAGTGTGCGCGTCCTCGGTCAAGACCTGATGCAGGCCAGCCGCGAACAGGTGCTGAGCCTGCGCCAGCGCTGGGGTGTGATGTTTCAGCATGGCGGCCTGTTTGCCGCACTCACGGTGCTGGAGAACGTGGGGCTACCCTTGCGCGAACATCGCAAACTGACGAGCGCGCAGGTGGATGCGGTAGCGCTGGAAAAAATCGCCTTGAGCGGTCTCAAGCCGGAAGTCGGCGCACAGTACCCGGCCAGCCTGAGTGGTGGCATGCTCAAGCGCGCTTCGCTGGCGCGCGCTTTGGCACTCAACCCGGAGCTGCTGTTTCTGGATGAGCCCACCGCGGGTCTGGACCCCGAAAGCGCTGACGGCGTGGACGCACTGATTCTGGAGTTGCGCGACAAGCAAGGTTTGACCGTGGTGATGATTACCCACGACCTGGATTTGCTCTGGCACATCACTGACCGCGTGGCTGTACTGGCGGACACGCGGTTGCAGGGGGTGGGTTCCATGCAGGCGCTGTCGGCCATGGGGCTGCCTTCAGTGCACCGCTTTTTTACCGGTACGCGCGGAGGCAACGCCTTTGCCCAACATCCCGATGGCACGGGTGGCGCATGGAAACCAAAGTAAACATGCCTGTGGTCGGTGCCTTCGTGCTGGCACTGGGCGCCGCGTTGATTGCCGGTGTGCTCTGGCTGGCCTCCGGCGGCATGTGGCAGCAGCAATACGACCTCTACCTTGCGGTCGAAGAGGAGTCGGTAGCCGGGCTGAACCTGAATGCACCGGTCAAATACAACGGCGTGGAAATCGGCAAGGTGCGCAGCATCACGCTGGACGCCCAAGACCCGCAGCGCGTCAACCTGCTGCTGGCTATCGTGCAAGGCGCACCAATCCGGCAGGACACCGTGGCCGTGCTCAAGGCACAGGGCTTGACCGGCATTGCCTATGTCGAACTCTCCGGCGGTGCGCGCAATGCCCCGCCGTTAGTGGCGCTGCCCGGCGCGCGCTATCCGGTGATCACGACCAAGGCATCGCTATCTACGCGGCTGGAAAACGTACTCACCCGTGTGCTGGCCAAGTTCGACAGCAGCTCAGGCAGTATTGATGCCTTTCTCAGTGTGGAGAACCAGCGCGCATTCAGCAGCGCGCTGGCTGATATTGCGCGGATCAGCCATACGCTGGCGCAGCGCAGCCCGGCGATTGACCGGGCCATCGTCGATGCGGGTACGACCCTGCACAACACCGCCAGCAGTTCTGCTGGAATAACGTCTACCCTGCGCGCGATCGACCGAAGTGCCAACGCCATTGAGCAGATGGGTAATTCCGTCGCACAAACCAGTCAGACCGCCGGCGCGACGGTGAGTGCCGTGGGAGGCGACGTACAACGCTTTGGCACGCAGACTTTGCCTGAACTGGAGCGCTTGTTGGCCGAGCTGAGTGTGCTGAGCGCATCGCTGCATCGTCTGAGCGAACAAACCGAGCGTGCACCGTCCAGTCTGGTGTTCGGCCAAAGTCCGACGCGCCCCGGGCCGGGCGAGGCCGCAGAAAGCAAACCATGAAGTTGAAGCTCACACAACGTGTCACCACCGCCTTGGCAGCCGTCATAGGGTGCGCCATGCTTGCGTCGTGCGCAGTACTGGGCAGTAAGACGGCGACGCCGTTGTACACCTATACGCTCGATGGTTCACCCTCATCGCCTGCGGATGTGAAGACGGCAGGCACATTGCCGGTCATGACAGGACACGTGTTGCTAGTAGAAACTCCGCAAGCGGTTTCCGGGTATGACAGCACACGCATGGTGTACTCCCGTTTAGCCCTGACGCAGGAAGCGTTTGCCAACAGCGCGTGGGTCGACACACCAGGGCGCATGCTAGCACCTATGATGGTGGAGCAACTTCGCCAAAGCGGGCAGTTTCGTGCGGTGTTGCTGGCACCCAGTGCGGCTAAGGCAACACTGAGCCTTAACACCACCATCCTGCACTTGCAGCAAGACTTTTTGCAAGTTCCCAGCAGAGTGCGCTTTAGTGTGCAGGTGACTTTGCTGGACGTCGCCACGCGAGAGGTATTGGCCTCGCACACCATAGATGTCGTGGGTGACGCTGCCAGCGACGATGCGGCAGGTGGAGCACAGGCTGCCCATGCCGCGGTTCGGGAAGGTCTGCAGCAGGTGGCGGCACTTCTGCGTGGTGACTTGGCGGCAATGCGGGCCCGTTGAACCTAAAAACCGCAGTTAACCGGTTCCAGCTATCGCAGTTGGGGGTCTAAACGGCCCAACCATGGGCGCAATCTTGTCGCTCACATATCGCAGCAGCAAGCTCCATGTGTCTGTTGATTTGATCTGCTGCGCAGCTTCTTTTGCATACCGCAGAGCCGCATGGATATTGGCGATCAACGGCTTGATGAGGTTGGCCTTGCCATGCAACGGCGTCAGATAGAGCGTCGTCTGCCCGCCACTCTGGGCTGCTCGCCCAACCGCAGCGAGCAGTAGTGGACGGCTGGTGATGGCCTCCATCCGTGCGCCTGGATTGGCAGTTCTGCAGTACCAACTCCACCAGTTGTAAATCAGCGCACAGGCCCTTGCCGTGGTCTGGCAGCGGTTGATGTCCTGCGTGGTGAACCCCGACAGGCCCCATTGATTCTTCAACTCGTCGAAGCCATTCTCGCAGTCCGCTCGGTCCCGGTAGAGTTGGCCAATGGACTCTAACGGGTACTTCGCGTCAGTAACCATTACCGCGTACTCCCACAGCTTCTCGCCCTCGTGAACACTCGGGCCCGGTAGATCCAGTCGGAGCTGTTTGCCATCCACGCGGCGTTCACGTGCAATCCCACCCTTGATGCGTTGGCGCACGATGACCACTCGGCGCTTCTTGCTCCAACCATGCAGTTGCAACCAGTCCTGCACCATCTGGCAACCTTGGTTGTCGGCGCGACTCCAGTCGCTGCGCGCGAACTGCTGAGCCACCAGACGTTGCACGTTGGCCGTCTGGCGCAGGCGTAGCAAGTAAGGCTGCGCCCGGCCTTCCAACTCCAGCAGGATGCCTTCGTTGCCGTAGCCCGAGTCCCCTCGGACTAGGACTGGGCGCTTGTCCCCCAACTCGTCAAGCAGCATGCCCAGTGCAGCCTTGGCATGCACACTGCTGTGCTGCTTGCCGCAGCTGACCTGCACATCAAGCACCAGGCGCAGGTTGCCGACCCAGAAGGTGTGCAGCACATGGCTGGGGCGACCGGGCTTGGCTGAGTTGTAGCCCAGTTCGGAGCCTTCTTGGCGGCCGTAGAGTGGTTTGATTGTGGCGTCGATGTCCAACACCCAGGGCTTATCCAGTGCCTCGCGCACCGAGTGCAGAAGTGCCGGGCGCATCCATGCGGTACTGGATGCCTCGTCGATACGCTCCAAGGCCCGGCGCAGCGCGTCTTCGCTGACTATTTTGTTCATGCCCAGCGCCTGTGCGGCCACCAAGTCCCCACGCAGTGCAGTGATGTGGGCATAGCGCCGGTGACCGGCCAGCAGCCCCAGCATTAAGGTGCCCAATACATCGCGCTTGTCTGGGGCGTTGCCACTTCGATACTCCAATGGACAAGATGAGACCCAGCGCTCAAACACGCCGGTGGCGCCAAGGAACTCGGCAAAGAAGACCAGTTGGCCGTGCGGCGTGGCCGCCGCACCCTCGTCCCAGCGCACGTGCATGCGCCCACCCAATGTGTCGACCACGTGTGGTCTGTCACCATCAACAAAGCCCTGCACGAGGGCCGTCTTTTGTCTGCGTTTTGCTTCACCCATGGGGTGAGTGTGCCAAATCCCACCTTTACCGCGCCAGTGCTGAGTTTCCCAAGAGTTCAGGTCAGTCAACCGCTTTTTCTAGGTTGAAGGTGGGTGGTGCGCGCACACCGATTGGCGTTATGCTGCGCGCTATGAAAATGTATTGCCTGTGCGCTACGCCAGCATGATCAACACGCAATCCCCCAAAGCCGACCTGTTTATTTACCTTTGTTACAAAGTGTCTGCCTACGTGGTGCTCAACCTCGGGGAAGACGCTGCCTTGGTCGCATTGATGTTTTGCTGACTGATTCCGCGGGGCATTGACACCAGTCAATACACGGCCTTTGAGTTGCATTAACAATCGGGGGTTAACGCATGTATAAGCATATGCGTTGCTTGGCTATACTGCCTTTTTTCTAACCACCGAGGATGTTCTCTATATGTCGAACCGTCGTGAATTTATTGTTCAATTGGGCTTGGGCGGGAGTGCTTTGGCTGCGGGTGCCGTTTATGCACAAGGTGCAATGGTGGCTGACTCCGAACCACAAGCAGCAGCACTGGGCTACAAAGCCGACGGCACCAAAACTGACAAGACCAAATTCCCGAAATATGCTGCCGGTCAGCAATGCGGTAGCTGCGCTTTGTTCCAAGGTAAAGCCGGTGACAAGGCTGGTCCTTGCCCTCTGTTTGCCGGTAAGCAAGTGTCGTCTTTGGGTTGGTGCAGCGCTTACGCCAAGAAGGCTTAATCCGGTTTGAATCAGGACTGCCTTTGTCGGACGAATACCAGATCGACATACCGCAGTCCTTCATCGCACTGTTTGTAAAACCGGGTGCCGTCAAACCTGACCGTACCCGTGACTTCATAGCGCAACGCTATGAACTATGTGAAGACATGGCCACCATGCTCACCCAAACCGCGCAGGAAATGCTGCATGGCCAGTCCCTCAGCGAGGCACAGGTCCTCAAAAATATTCGTATAGCGCTTTGTTCTGCACCGCAAGAGCAGTCGGTAGTGAATTGGCTCGAAGCGACGTGGGTGGTGCGCCGCCTGGCGGAGTTGTCAGGCTGGGCGCAGCCGGACTCAGACGATTTTGACGCTCAGGTCGGGTAGACCGTCAATGTGCATGGCAATGACATCGCCGCGTACCACCGGCCCTACGTTTTCCGGTGTGCCGGAGTAAATAATGTCGCCGGGGAATAGCTCAAACGCCAACGACAACTTGCTGATTTGTTCCGCTACCGACCAGATCATCTGGTTCAAGTCTGCGCTTTGTTTGGTGGTGCCATTGACTTTGAGCCATATCGCGCCTTTGGCGAAATGACCGCTTTGCGAAACCCGGTGTATAGCCCCAATGGGAGCCGATTTGTCAAAGCTCTTGCCGATCTCCCAAGGTTTCTTTTCGTCACCTGATGCACGCTGCAAATCGCGCCGCGTCATGTCCAGACCCAATGTATAGCCATACACATGGTCGAGTGCTTTGTCTACCGGAATGTCGCGTCCGCCCACGCCGATGGCAGCCACCAATTCCGCCTCGTAGTGGTAATTTTTGGTGAGCGTGGGGTACGGGTGGTCGGCCACGGTACCGGCCGCCACGTACTGAACTGCATCGGTCGGCTTTTGAAAAAAGAAAGGGGGTTCGCGGTTGGGGTCAGAGCCCATCTCCCGTGAATGCGCTGCGTAATTGCGGCCTATGCAGTAAATGCGGCGTACGGGAAACACTGCGTCTGTGCCTACGATGGGGATGGTGGTCGCGGCCACCTGGAATGGTGTTTTTGCCGGTTGCTGCGCAACACTTGGCACTGCGCAACCGGCCAGCGCGCCGGTGGTGACCAGCGCGGAGTTTTGAAAGAATATGCGGCGCTTCATGGTGCGTCTCCTGGGTTATTTTTTTTCAGGTCCAACGCGCGCTCATACAAGGCATTGCGCGGCTGGCCGGTGATTTCAGCCGCCAGTTTGACTGCTGATTTCAGAGGCAATTCTGTCAGCAAAAGCGAAAGTACGCGCAAGTCCTCACCGTTTTGCTGCTGTTCGGGCACCGGATGCAGCACCAGGACAAATTCACCGCGCAAGCGATTGGCGTCAGCTGCCAGCCATGTGCTCATGTCACTGGCAAGTAGGGTGGCAATTTCTTCAAACTGCTTGGTCAATTCGCGCCCAACGGTAATGGAGCGACTGCCCAATATCGCCAACACGCCCGCCAGAGCCTCAATGCGGTGCGGCGCTTCCAGAAGCACTACAGCGCGCGCTTCCGTGGCCAACAGGTCCACCGCATGGGCGCGCTCCTGTGCTTTGGAGGGTAAAAATCCATGAAACACAAAACCCGTGGCTGCACTTGCTTCGCCTGCCAGGCCTGCGACGGACAGTAGCGTGGTGACGCTGCTGGCGCCGGGAAGAGGTATGGCGCGCAGACCCGCAGCTGCAACGGATGCCGCAAGCTTTGCACCCGGGTCGCTGATGCCGGGTGTTCCGGCATCGCTGACGTAGGCTACGCGCTGCCCTTCGCGCAGCCGGTGGATCACAGTTTGCGCCGCTTCGGTTTCATTGTGCTGGTGCACTGCCAGTAACTGCCCCCCGCTTTTGTCGATACCGAAGGCACGAAGCATTTGTTGGGTGTGGCGCGTGTCTTCGCAGGCAATGGTGTCAGCAAGGCTGAGCACATGAAGTGCGCGCAGTGTGATGTCGGCAAGATTGCCAATAGGCGTGGCGACGACATACAGCGCGCTCTGAGGATAATGTTGGCCAGAGGCTGCATCGGCAGCAGCCACCCGGGCAGAAGAAAAAGACGCGCTCAAAACAGTGTTCCTTCCATCAAAACCGGTGCCATTGCGCACCACCAAACAGCGCGGCGATGCCGCCGAAGATGAAGCGTTGCGCTATCTGGAGCGCCAGGGCTTGCGGCTGATTACGCGCAATTATCGGACGCCCGGGCATGGTGGCGGAGAATATGACCCCATCATGCATGCGCCGAACGGCACCCACGTCATTGTCGAAGTGCGCAGCCGCATGAACACGCAGCATGGTGGCAAAGCTGCCAGTGTGAGCCACACCAAGCAAAGGCGGGCTATTTTTGCCGCGCGGCACTACTTGTCGTTTGCGCCAGGTTCCACCCTGCCGCTTCGATGTGGTGGTCCTGGAACCCCTTGGAATTGAATGGTTACAAGCCGCCTTTGATGCGGGTTAACCAGCACCGCAGGGTTATCATGGTGCCCATGCTGGAACAACGTATACACCAACACTTTATTGAAAGCGCTGACCTGAAGTATCAGGCCGCCGAGGTCCTGAGCAAACCGATTGCGGCCGCAGTCCATGCCATCATTGCCAGTCTGACCAGTGGCGGCAAAGTGCTGGCTTGCGGCAATGGCGGCTCGGCGGCTGACGCGCAACATTTTTCGGCAGAGTTTGTCGGGCGCTTTGAGCGCGACCGGCCCGAATTGGCCGCTATTGCGTTGACCACCGACACCTCCATCATTACCGCGATCGCCAACGATTACGATTTCAACGTGATCTTCTCGCGCCAGGTGCGTGCCCTCGGGCAACCCGGTGATGTGCTGCTGGCAATATCCACCAGCGGCAATTCCGGCAACGTGCTGGCAGCCATTGAAGCGGCACATGAACGCGACATGGTCGTAGTGGGTCTGACCGGGCGAGGCGGTGGCAAGATGAACCATGCCCTGCGCGATACCGACGTGCACATCTGTGTGCCCCATGAGCGCACCGCCCGCGTGCAGGAAGTTCATATTTTGGCGTTGCACTGTATTTGTGACGCAATTGATGCCCAGTTACTGGGTGACCCTGGAACCACACAATGATCAAATTTACCCCTCAATCGATTCGTGTACTTTTCGTGCTCACTGCGGCTGCATCGCTGGTCAGCCTGTCCGCCTGTATTCCGCTGGTCCTTGGCGGCGCGGTGGTTACCGGTACGTCGGTGGCAACGGACCGCCGCACTTCAGGTACTGTGGTTGAAGACAATGCAATTGACATCAAGGCCGCCAGCCGCATTACCGAAAATCTGGGTGAACGTGTGCATGTCAACGTGACCAGTTACAACCGCCGCGTTTTGTTGACCGGTGAGGTGCCTTCCGCTCAGGACAAACAGCTGGTGGAAAAAGTGGCCTCCAACGTCGAGAACGTGACGTCCATCGTTAATGAGTTGGAAATTATGGGGGCCTCTACATTCGGGCAACGCTCGTCGGACGCGCTGGTCACCAGTCGCGTGAAAGGTGCAATCCTAGATGCCAAGGATTTGATTTCCAGTGCGTTCAAAGTGACAACAGAGCGCGGCACCGTGTATGCGATGGGCCGTGTGACCCAGCGTGAGGCCAACCGTGCGACTGAGATCATTACCGCCACATCCGGTGTGCAAAAGCTGGTGCGCATTTTTGACATCATCTCCGAAGATGAGTTGGCCCGTTCCTTGCCGCAAAAATCGTCTACCGTCCCCGCTCCAAAAAATTGATTGAAACAAAAAGGGGCTGAAGCTTCATCAGCCGTTCAGTTGAGTTGTTGAAAACGGTTGGCGATTCTCAAAACCGCTCCCGATCGAAAGGTATTGGGCGTTTTAAATGCCGATCAACACCGAAGCCATTGCTGCGATGATTTTGTATGAACGCTCAAGCACTGATGCGATTTCTATTCTGAGCAATCGCTTGTCCAACGGTGCAGCTTTAAATGGCACCAGCATCAATGTCTTATTGTTGACCGTGATGATTGGGCACATCCGCTGTGGAAGATCTTTGGCGGAAAGGCTCGTGACGGCCAACGGCACCACCATGCGCGTGGCAAGTGCGCTGAGTAAGTTGCTTTGCACGTCTACCACAAAGGGATAGACATCGCGCATACGCGGGCTGGGGTTTTCATAAATATCAAACTGCATACCGGCTTACCAGAGGCGCATGTCGTCGCACCACAGCCCATGCGATTCAAAACGCTGGTTTTGCTCGGCAAGCCAAGCACTGTGCGATTGCTCGAACTGCGCCTTTCGTTGCGACAACGATTCGATGCTTTTGGCTGCCTGCAATTCGGAAAACTGCTTTGCCGACAGGATGACAGTGTCAATTCGCCCATCCTTTTCAACAAAGACAGGCTCAGTTTTGGCTTGGGCGCAAATGGCACCAAAACGATTCTTGGCTTGGGTTGCTGTGACATGCATGTTTATTCCATATGGCTTAATGGCTATTTAAGCCAAAGTGATTGCCATGTGCCACTAATTCGTCGAAGAGGCACTTGCTCTCCATTCCACGAAAAAGCACTTCATAACTTGCAATATGAAGGGCTTCGCACAATTTTCAGCCAACTAATTTTCACATTAACCGAACGCTAGGAAGCTTCAGGCCCTTTTTTCTGTCGTCAAAGCCTGATTACTTCAAGCGCTTGATCAGGCTGGAAGTATCCCAGCGTTTGCCACCCATTTGCTGTACGTCGGCATAAAACTGATCGACCAGTGCCGTGACCGGCAGGCGAGCGCCGTTGCGTTTGGCCTCGTCCAGCACCAGCCCCAGGTCTTTACGCATCCAGTCCACCGCAAAGCCGAAGTCAAATTTATCCGCTACCATGGTCTTGCCACGGTTGTCCAGTTGCCAGCTTTGGGCAGCGCCCTTACCGATGACATCCAGCACCTGATTCATGTCCAGTCCGGCGCGCTGACCGAAAGCTACGGCTTCGGACAAACCTTGCACCAGACCCGCAATGCAAATCTGGTTCACCATCTTGGCAAGTTGACCGGCGCCGCTCTCTCCAAGCAACGTAAACGCACGCGAAAACGCCATGCCTACAGGTTTTGCGGCATCAAAGGCAGCACTGTCGCCACCGCACATGACCGTAAGCAGGCCGTTTTGTGCACCCGCCTGGCCGCCCGATACCGGAGCGTCGACAAAGTGCAAACCGGCTTGGGTGGCTGCTGCGCTGAGTTCGCGCGCGATGCTGGCGGATGCCGTGGTGTGGTCAACAAAAATGGCACCGGGCTTCATGCCCGAAAACGCGCCATCGGGTCCCATGGTGACGCTACGCAAGTCTTCATCGTTGCCGACACAGCAGAAAACAATATCTACACCCTGCACTGCCTCGCGCGGGGTGGCAGCGTGGCGGTGTTCACCCTGGCTGCTTTTGGCGCTGGCAAATTCTGCACACCAGGCTTGCGATTTGGTGGCCGTACGGTTGTAAACAGAGACTTGATGACCTGCGCTGGCCAAGTGGCCTGCCATGGGGTAACCCATGACACCCAAGCCAAGAAATGCAACGGTGGTGGGGGTAGAAGATTCGTAGGTTTTTGCGTTGATGTTGGACATAAATTACATGATGGCGAGGTTTTCAGTTCCCGCAGATAGGTCGTTGGATTTGCCGCGTTGGCTGTTGAGTTTAATTTGCAGTCGCAAATCGTTGAGCGAGTCGGCGTTGCGCAATGCATCTTCGTAGGTGATGGCATTGGATTCATAAAGGTCAAACAACGCCTGGTCAAACGTCTGCATGCCCGAGTTGCGGCTTTTCTTCATGATCTCTTTGATCTCAGAGACTTCGCCCTTGAAGATCAGGTCGGAAATCAGTGGTGAGTTGATCAAGATCTCTACCGCAGCGACACGGCCTTTCCCGTCCTGTTTTGGGATCAGACGTTGCGATACCAAGGCCTTGAGGTTCAGCGACAAGTCCATCAGCAACTGGCTGCGGCGCTCTTCGGGGAAGAAGTTGATAATGCGATCCAGGGCCTGGTTTGCACTGTTGGCATGCAGTGTGGCCAAACAAAGGTGGCCGGTTTCCGCAAATGCTACCGCATGCTCCATGGTTTCGCGGTCCCGCAACTCTCCCATCAGAATCACATCGGGCGCCTGACGCAGTGTGTTTTTCAGTGCGGCTTCCCAGCTGTCAGTGTCCAGCCCCACTTCGCGCTGCGTGACTACGCAGTTTTTGTGCGCATGCACAAACTCGATCGGATCTTCCACGGTGATGATGTGGCCATAGGAGTTCTCGTTTCGCCAATCCACCATGGCTGCCAGCGTGGTCGATTTACCCGAACCCGTGGAGCCGACCATAATGCAAAGGCCGCGCTTGGATTGCACCACCTCTTTCAACACCTGGGGCACACCCAGACCGTCTATCGTGGGCAAGGTTGCAGGAATCACGCGCAGCACCAGACCCACTTTGCCCTGCTGGATAAACACATTGACCCGGAAACGGCCGATGTTGGGTGGCGCAATGGCGAAGTTACCCTCTTTGCTGCGCTCAAAGTCGGCAATTTGTTTGTCGCTCATGATGGACCGTGCCAGCGCCATCGTGTGCGCGGCGTTCAGCGGCTGGGGCGACACTTTGGTAACCTTGCCGTCCACCTTGATAGCGGGCGGGAAGTCCGCGGTAATAAACAAGTCACTACCGTTGCGGCTGACCATGAGGCGCAGTAAGTCGTTGATAAATTTGGTTGCCTGGTCGCGTTCCATATCGTTGCTCCCTGATATTGAATGGGCTTTTAGCCGGGGAAATTCTCTGGAATCTTGGCCTTGCTGCGCGCCTCTGCCGGGCTGATGATGTTGCGCTTGACAAGGTCTGACAGATTCTGGTCCAGCGTCTGCATGCCAACGCTGTTACCGGTTTGAATACTGGAATACATTTGTGCCACTTTGGCTTCGCGGATCAGATTGCGGATGGCGCTGGTGCCCAGCATGATTTCGTGGGCAGCAACCCGTCCTTGACCGTCTTTGGTTTTGCACAGGGTTTGCGAAATAACCGCCTGCAGCGACTCGGACAACATGGCGCGCACCATTTCCTTTTCATCGGCAGGAAATACGTCAATGATCCGGTCAATCGTTTTGGCGGCACTCGAAGTGTGCAGCGTGCCAAACACAAGGTGGCCTGTTTCCGCCGCCGTCATGGCAAGGCGAATGGTTTCCAGGTCGCGCATTTCACCCACCAGAATGGCATCCGGATCCTCCCGCAGTGCGGACTTCAAAGCGGCCGCAAATGACAGTGTGTGCGGTCCAACCTCGCGCTGGTTAATCAGGCACTTTTTTGACTCGTGCACAAACTCGATCGGATCTTCCACGGTCAGAATGTGGCCGAACTCAGTTTCGTTGAGGTAGTTCACCATCGCCGCCAGCGTGGTGGATTTGCCGGAACCTGTTGGACCTGTCACCAGCACCATACCGCGCGGTTTGAGGGCCAGGTCGCCGAAAATTTTCGGGGCGTTGAGTTGTTCAAGCGACAAAATTTTGCTTGGAATGGTACGGAACACCGCGCCGGCACCACGCTGGTGGTTAAACGCGTTCACCCGGAAGCGGGCTAGCCCATCAATTTCGAAGGAGTAATCGATTTCCAGAAATTCTTCGTAGTGCTTGCGTTGCGTGTCGTTCATGATGTCGTACACCATGCCGTGGACTTGCTTGTGGTCAAGCGGCTCGACGTTGATGCGTCGCACATCACCGTGTACGCGAATCATGGGGGGCAAACCAGCAGATAAATGTAGATCGGATGCTTTATTTTTAACGCTGAAGGCAAGCAGTTGGGTGATGTCCACGAAGACCTCTCTCAATTCATATAGTTTGATACGCTTGGGCATTATGACCATGATTGCAGACAATCTCCAGAGGGTACGCGCCCGCATTGATACGGCATGCGCCCGGACGGGACGCCAACCCGAAGAAGTGCTTTTATTGGCGGTTTCCAAAACTTTTGGCACCGATGCAGTGCGCGAGGCCTTGGATACGGGGCAAAAAGCGTTTGGCGAAAACTACATCCAGGAGGGCGTGGACAAAATCAATGCACTGAGCGGGCTGGGTATTGAATGGCACTGCATCGGCCCTATCCAGAGCAACAAAACGCGACTGGTAGCCCAACATTTTGATTGGGTGCACTCGGTAGACCGCCTCAAAATTGCCCAGCGCCTGAGTGAACAACGGCCCGCCGGTCTGGCGCCTTTGCAAATTTGTATTCAGGTCAATGTGGACGGCGGCACCAACAAGGGCGGTGTCGCGCCAGCCGATGCGCTCTCGCTGGCGCGCTCTGTGGCTGAATTGCCCGGGCTTTATTTGCGCGGCATCATGACCATTCCCGAGCCCGCCGCCGATTTTGAATCGGCCTGTGCGGTGCACCGCAAGGCAAAAGCAGTGTTCGACGCGCTCAAGGCTCAGGGCCTCAAGCTTGATACGCTGTCGATGGGAATGACGGCTGATCTGGAGGCCGCCGTTCAAAGCGGCAGTACTATGGTGCGGGTCGGCACGGCCATATTTGGTGGGCGTGCCTACCCGACTGGGTTTACATCAGCTTGAGATGCGTGGTGTCCTTGACCTCTTCCATCACGGCGTAGGTGCGGGTTTCACGCACCCCGGGTAGTTGCCACAGCACGGTGCCTGCAAACTCGCGGTAGGAGATCATGTCGGCCACGCGGGTTTTGAGCAGGTAATCAAATCCACCCGCCACCATGTGGCATTCCAGAATTTCAGCGTGTACTTGCACGGCGGCCTTAAAGGCGTCAAACACATTGGGTGTCGTGCGATCCAAAATCACTTCAACGAATACCATCATTCCGGCGTCAAGCTTGAGCGGGTTCAGGCGCGCCTCATACCCAAGGATGTAATCATCTTTGGTCAGACGTTGGACCCGCGACAACACTGCCGTGGGTGAAAGTGCAACGGTCTCGGCCAGTTTGAGATTGGAAATGCGTCCATCTTCCTGCAGGCAGGTGAGGATTTTGAGGTCGATGCGGTCCAAATCTGCGCGGCCGTTAGATGCATGTGCCATGAGGCGTTTTCCTTGATGTATCGGGGTGAAGGTAGAAAAAATGCGCACTATCTCCCCATCCGGAACGACACTGCCTTTGGGGATGCGGGTTCGTCTTGGATAAGGACAGAAAGTTCTGACGCAGTCCATATGCTACGGCATTCGCCGGTTTTTGAAAAATATTAGTCAGATATTTGATGGAATGTTGATACAAAAATCCATGCCGTCAGGAAATCTGGTATCGGACCCCTGAAGTTGGTT
Organism: Comamonadaceae bacterium; assembly: GCA_947373605.1. Classification (GTDB taxonomy): domain Bacteria; phylum Pseudomonadota; class Gammaproteobacteria; order Burkholderiales; family Burkholderiaceae_C; genus Allorhodoferax. Next base: position 19,718 of record CANBYM010000012.1, on the reverse strand, counting down.
TTTTATTGTTTCAAACTGCGTGAGATCAGAACAATGCTCAACGAGATTTCACCAAAAATAGCTGCATATTGAATTTGCGAGGACTTTTCATGTTGACTCATCAGCGTTTGCCTTTTCCCTACCGTGCCGAATCCGAAGTGGTCGCCCAGCGACTTGCCCTGCTGCAGTCCGCTTTGGATTGGGCCGACGCTGCCAAAGTCGCGAGCCCCTGGGTGCAGTCAGTGCGCGACAATCCTCCGCCGTTTTGGGCCATGGAGAGCCTGCTCAAGGAATACCCCATTTCCAGTGCCGAGGGCCTGGCGCTCATGCGATTGGCCGAGGCCTTGCTGCGTGTGCCCGATGCCGAAACCGCAATTGCGCTCACGGCCGACCAGCTGGGGCGTGCCGACTTCGACGGTAGCGGCGATAAGGTGCTGGCGCGTTTGAGCAGTACCGCCATTTCCATGTCAAAGTATTTTTTGCCGGAGTCACAAGGCAGCGGCGCGGCCCCATCTGAGCCGGGATTGATGGCCAAGCTGGGAGCACGTACCGTCGTGGCGGCCACTTTGCGCGCGGTGCAACTGCTGGGACGCCAGTTTGTGCTGGGCCAAACCATGGCGGAAGCCATGGTGGAGGCCAATGCGGCTCGCAAGAAGGCCAACTTGCGTTACTCCTACGACATGCTGGGTGAGGGCGCGCGAACCGATGCGGATGCGCTGAATTACCTCAAGAGTTACACCGACGCGATCAACTTTATCGCCCAGCACAGCAGCACGACCGGTCCGCTGGAAAGCAACGATGGCATCTCTATCAAACTCAGCGCATTGCATCCGCGTTACGAAGACGCGCAAAGTCAGCGGGTCATGAACGAACTGGTGCCCCGCGTCTGGGGTTTGTGTGAACTGGCCGCCCGCGCCAACATCAACCTGACGATAGACGCTGAAGAGGTGGATCGTCTGGAAATTTCCCTGGATGTTCTCGAAGCTTTGATCGCCAAGGTATCTCAGCACTACCCGCAGTGGACAGGGTTCGGCTTGGCCATGCAGGCCTACCAGACGCGTGCTTTGGAGTTGATCGACGCGGTGGCAGCCTTGGGCCGCAAATACAAAGTCCGCCTGATGTGCCGGCTCGTGAAGGGCGCGTATTGGGATGCGGAAATCAAGCGCGCGCAGGAGTTGGGTTTGCCTGCCTACCCCGTGTTCACCCACAAGCACCACACCGATATTTCTTATCTGGCCTGTGCCCGCGCGCTGCTGGACGCGCCAGACGCCGTATACCCGCAGTTCGCTACCCATAACGCAGCAACGATTGCGGCTATCTTGCAAATGGCGGCGCGAACCGGTGGTGCGTTTGAGTTGCAACGTTTGCACGGCATGGGCGAAGGCGTGTACCGCGAGGTGCTGAAGAACCCGCTCATTGCCTGCCGCGTCTACGCTCCGGTGGGCGCACACCGCGATCTGTTGGCCTACCTGGTACGCCGCCTCCTGGAAAACGGCGCGAACTCTTCTTTCGTGCATCAGTTGGCCGACGAGTCGGTTGGCATGCAGGAGCTTCTGATTTCGCCCCTGCGCCTGGAACCGCAATCTTCCCTGCCCATGCCCGTAGATTTGTTCGGCGCGCATGAGGGCGCCCGCAAAAACAGTACGGGGCTTGACCTCACCGTGCCCACCATGCGGGAACCCTTGCTTGCAGCATTGACAACGCAAGCGGTGCCTGTTGTTGCGCCATACAACGTCGATAAGATCCCCGCTGCCTATGCCGCGAGCGCCGTTGCATTCCAGCGTTGGAGTACCACTGCGGTGTCTGAGCGCGCCGCCATCCTGCGTCGCGCTGCGGACGCCATGCTGGCGCAAACACCTGCGCTGTGTGCCGTACTGGTTAAAGAAGCGTTTAAGACATGGGGCGACGCGGTGGCCGAAGTGCGCGAGGCGGTGGACTTTTTGCGCTACTACGCCGACGAAGCCGAGCGCATCATGCAGCCCATCGCCATGCCGCAGGTGCATGGCGCGCATGCCAATGTGCAATGGACCTTTGGTGTGACCGGTGAAACCAACACGCTGCGTCTGACTGCTCGTGGGGTGTGGGTCTGCATCAGCCCCTGGAACTTCCCACTGGCCATTTTTGCCGGGCAGGTGGCGGCTGCGCTGGCCACGGGTAACTCGGTACTGGCCAAACCTGCGGAACAAACGCCCGGTGTAGCTCAAATGGCTGTGGATCTGCTGCATGCAGCCGGTGTTCCGCAGGATGCCTTGCAACTGCTGCAGGGTGCCGGTGAAACCGTAGGTGCGGCTTTGGTCGCGCAAACAGCCGTGGCCGGCGTGGTGTTTACCGGCTCCACCCAAGTGGCCAAAATTATTCAACGCGCACTGGCTGCCAAAGACGGCCCCATTGTTCCGCTGATTGCTGAGACGGGTGGCATCAACGCGATGGTGGTGGACTCCACGGCCTTGCCCGAACAGGTGGTGGATGCGGTGGTCACGAGCGCATTCCGTTCTGCGGGGCAGCGTTGCTCCGCTTTGCGCCTTTTATGCGTGCACTCAGCCATTGCCGACCACGTGATTGCCATGATCCAGGGCGCTGCCAAAGAGCTGGTGAGCGGTGACCCCGCTGCGCTCGACACCGATGTCGGCCCGGTCATCGACCGTGACGCGTTTGACAACATCAGCCGCCACATCCAGCGTCTTCAATCGCAAGCCAGGGTGCTCTTGCCTGCGGCAAGCGTTGGCACCAATGCCAAGCCCGCCAACCTGATTGCGCCACAGGCCTTTGAGGTTGGCTCTATTGACGAGGTGCGCGCCGAAATCTTCGGCCCGGTGCTGCAAATTGTGCGCTGGGACGGCGACCCGTCTGACGTGATTGCGCGGGTCAATGCCCTGGGCTACGGCCTGACCTTGGGCATCCAGACACGCATTGATTCGCGCGCCCATGCCTTGGCCCGAGCGGCGCACACCGGCAATGTGTACATCAACCGCAACATGATCGGTGCTGTCGTGGGCGTACAGCCCTTCGGTGGTGAAGGCTTGAGTGGTACCGGGCCCAAGGCCGGTGGGCCGCACTATTTGTACCGTTTCTGCGCGGAGCAAACCGTCACGGTCAACACCACCGCCGCAGGCGGCAACGCAGCGCTGCTGGCGCGGTAGATTCGCAGCGGTCCAAGTGAGCGCATATTCGTTTTTGGAGCAGTGCGTGCCGCTATTGCAACGCAAGCGGGTCGCAGTGCTGCGATGATGTTGGCTTGACTACATAAGGTGCCGCATGTCCAGCAAACGACCGAACATTCTTTTTATCATGGCCGACCAGATGGCCGCGCCGCTGTTGCCGTTTTATGATGAAAAGTCCGTTGTAAAAATGCCGCACCTGAGTCGCCTGGCGAAGGAGGGCGTCGTGTTTGAGTCCGCCTATTGCCCAAGCCCGCTGTGTGCGCCGTCGCGCTTCGGTCTGGTCAGCGGTCAACTACCCTCCAAGATTGGCGCGTATGACAACGCTGCTGATTTCGCTGCTGACATTCCTACGTATGCGCACTACCTGCGCAATCTGGGATACCGCACCGCCCTGTCGGGCAAGATGCACTTTTGCGGACCGGACCAGCTTCACGGCTACGAAGAGCGCATGACCAGCGACATCTACCCGGCGGACTACGGCTGGGCCGTGAACTGGGACCAACTAGAAGTGCGCCCCAGCTGGTACCACAACATGTCGTCCGTGCTGCATGCTGGCCCCAGTGTGCGAACCAATCAGCTTGACCACGACGAAGAAACCGTCTTCCGCGCCCGTCAATACCTGTATGACCATGTGCGCAATACGCCGGATCGGCCGTTTTGCCTGACCATCTCCATGACGCATCCGCATGATCCGTACACCATTCCGGCGGAGTTTTACGACCTGTACCGGGATGAAGAAATCCCCATGCCTGCCAATATCATCGCCCAGGCCGATCAGGACGTGCACTCCAAGCGCTTGCTCAAAGTGATTGACCTGTGGGACAAGCCCCTGACAGAGGAGGCCATACGCCGTGCGCGCCGCGCGTATTTCGGCTCGTGCAGCTATGTCGATTCCAAAGTCGGGGAGCTCTTGAAAACGCTCAAAGAATGCGGCTTGGAAGACGACACCATCATCGTCTTTTCCGGTGACCACGGCGACATGCTCGGCGAGCGCGGTCTTTGGTACAAGATGCATTGGTTTGAAATGGCTGCACGCGTACCAATGGTCATCCATGCGCCCAAGCGATTCAAAGCCGCACGCGTGGCGGGCAGTGTTTCGACCATCGACCTGTTGCCGACCTTTGTGGAAATGGCCGGCAGTCAGGTGGATGCGCAATTGCCGTTGGACGGCCGCTCACTGCTCACGCACCTGCAGGGCCAGGGCGGTCACGACGAAGTGATTGGTGAGTACATGGCCGAGGGCAGCAAAACGCCGCTGATCATGATCCGCCGCGGGCCTTGGAAGTTTGTTTACTCGCAAGACGATGTGTGCATGCTCTACAACCTGCAAAGCGACCCGGCCGAACGGGCCAATCTGGCCACCGATCCAGCAAGCGGTGCCGTTTTGCAGGCATTTATGGACGAAGCTTTGCAACGTTGGGACTTCGGCACATTGCACCAGCAGGTACTCAGTAGCCAGCGCCGGCGCCGGCTTGTATTCAGCGCGCTGACAAAGGGCAAGCTCACATCCTGGGACCACCAGCCTTTTGTAGACGCCAGTCAGCAGTACATGCGCAACCACATCGACCTGGACGATCTGGAGCGCAGGGCCCGGTTCCCGCGGCCCTGATTCGCGGCTGTAAGTCTCGAGGCATGGCAATTGCTTAAGCTTCGACTATGCAATTGCCTATTCAGACCTATCTGGAAAATCTCCACAGCCAAGTCGCTGCCATTAACGATGGCGAGGTTGCCAGCTATATCCCCGAACTCAGCAAAGCTAATCCTGACTGGTTCGGTATCTGTCTTGTCACTATGGACGGCGTGGCTTACACCGTGGGCGATGCCGACCAGCCCTTCACCATTCAGTCCATCGCCAAAGCGTTTATTTACGCCACGGCCCTTGCCGACCGGGGCAAAGACGCCGTGAGCCTTAAAGTGGGCGTTGAGCCCAGCGGCGATGCCTTTAATTCCATCAGCCTCGACCCGGTCAGCAATACGCCGCTGAACCCGATGATCAATGCCGGCGCTATTGCGACGACCAGTCTGGTCGGTGGCGTTAATGCGGCGGCGCAGTGGGCGCGCATTGCGCAATCACTGCAAACCTTTGTCGGCCACGAACTCACGGTAGAAGAGGCGGTGTACCAGTCGGAAAGCGATACCGGTCACCGCAACCGTGCGATTGCCTGGATGTTGAAAAACTTCGACGTGATCGAAGGCGATCCGATGGCGGCACTGGACAACTATTTCCGCCAGTGCTCGATGTTGGTGAACTGCCGCGACATTGCCTATATGGCGGCGACACTGGCCAACGGCGGCGTGCATCCGCTGACAATGCAGCGCGCCATGCCGGCAAACCAGGTGGAGCGTGTATTGAGTGTGATGGCCACCTGCGGCATGTACGACTACGCCGGTAGTTGGTTGTCCGAAGTAGGCATGCCCGCCAAGAGTGGCGTTGGCGGCGGCATCGTGGCGGTGCTGCCGGGGCGCTTTGGCATCGGCGTGTTTTCACCGCGGCTGGATGCCAAGGGCAACAGCGTGCGTGGCATTGAAGTGTGCAAGCGGCTTTCACGGGATTTCGGCTTTAACGTTTTCAGCCCCGGCAACGGTCCGGCCATGGCGGTGGGCCGCATTTTCACCGGAGCCGACGCGCCCTCGCGACGTCAGCCACCTGCGGAATTGCGCAGCCTGCTGACGGCCAATGCGCATCGCATCAAGTACTTTTGCCTGCATGGATTCCTGGCCGTTGACAGCATGGAGTTTGTCATCCGCAGCATGCAAAAACTGGCGGCTGAAGCCGACAGCATTATTTTGGACATGCATCGGGTAGAAGGACTCTCGCTGGCAGCCGCCCGCTTGCTGGATCAGGCACGGGGCGGGTTCGGGCAGGACGGTATTGCCGTGGTATTTTCGCGCATCCACCGCCGCGCAGAAATCACCACACCTATGCGCCAGGTGGTGCAGCCCGGGGACGCCGGCTACCTTACGTTTGAAGACAATGACCTTGCTGCCGAGTGGTGTGAAAACCGGCTGCTCAGCGACGCAGAAAAGCCCGCGCAGCGCATCAGCAATTTGGGTGAGGCGGCATTGTTCCGTGGCTTGCCGCAACCGCTGTTGCAGGAGGTGGAGGCTGCATGCCGCACGCAGACTTTTGCCAAAGACGCGCAGATTCTGGTCAGCGGCCAGCCCAGCGACGACCAGATTTATTTTGTCGAATCCGGGCAGATCAGCATTCTGGTGCCCTTGAGTCAGGGCTCTTCTCAGCGCATTGCGACACTGGGGCCGGGCATGGTGTTTGGCGAAATGGTGCTGCTGGGGCAAACCACGCGCAGTGCCACCGTAGTTGCAGATACCGATGTGACCTGCCGCGTGTTTCATGCCAGCGATCTGGAGCGGATTTCCAACCGCGAACCGCAGCTCAAAATCACGCTGTTAGAAAACCTGGGCCGCGACATGGCGGGCAAGCTGCACGCAAATATGCAGTGGATCACTGCGCTGGGCTGAGCCTATTTGCGCATCAGGGTGCTTTTGCCGAAAAGCGATTCGATCAGGTCCACGGCCACCTGTGCCGTGCGATTGCGCTCATCCAGTGCGGGGTTGAGTTCCATCACATCCAGCGACGCGAGTCGCCCGGTGTCGGCAATCATTTCCATGCACAGCTGCGCCTCACGGTAGGTGGGGCCGCCGCGCACCGTGGTGCCCACGCCTGGTGCAATGTCGGGATCCAGAAAATCCACGTCAAAGCTGACATGCAAATGGGTGTTCACATCCATCAGCGCCAGAGCCAGTTCCATCGCCGCGCGCATACCCATCTCGTCGATGTAGCGCATGTCAAACACTTCCAGGTCCTGCTCGTGCACAAAGCGCTTCTCGCCTTCGTCGACGCTGCGGATGCCGATCTGGCGCACCCACTTCGGGCTGATGGCGGGGACGTGTCCTCCGATCTCAATTAGCTCCTGCGGGCCATGTCCGCACAGGCAAGCCACCGGCATGCCGTGGATGTTGCCACTGGGCGTGAGCGCGCTGGTGTTGAAATCAGCATGCGCATCGAGCCACAACACGCGCAGCTTTTTGCCGGAGTCGCGGCAGTGGCGCGCCACCGCACTGATGGAGCCGATTCCCAGGCAATGGTCGCCGCCCAACACAATGGGCAGGCGGCCTTGTTGCAACTCGGCATACACCGCGTCGTGCAGCGAGCGGTTCCAGTGCACGACCTCTGCCAGATGCCGGTAGCCGCCCATAGGTGGCTGCCACGGGTTGGAGGGGCCGGTCAAATTGCCTTTGTCGATCACATGCAGGCCTTGGTTCTCCAGCGTGCCGGTGATATTGGCCACGCGCAGGGCTTCGGGCCCCATGCTGGCGCCACGGCTGCCGGCGCCGATGTCGGTGGGTGCGCCGATAAGGCTAATGTTGGGGTTCATGTGAGAGTCTGTAGTTTGAACACCGGCAGGCGGTCGCCCACATGCACGGCGCGTGCGTTGCGCAAGGTGGCGGCCCGCCACGGTGAAAGTTGTTGGCGTTGTGCGTCATCCATCCAGCCCAGCTGGTCCAACACCTCGACGCTGGCGGCAAATAGGGCGGGCTTGTTGCCGTCGATGATCTTGATGGCAAATGCTTCACCGCGGCTCTTGCTGCCGACCACCTGCACACCGTCCGCACCGACCTTGCTCACCCAGTCGCCGCGACCGGCGCGCATGAAGTCCAAATCGTTGCGGCCGGTGCCGCTGACCATTTCGGGGTGGCTTGTCATGGCCTCAGACAGTGTGGCAAAACTTTCGCCGAACTCTGCGTCCGCGGCGCCGCTGGCCAGGCGCGCATAGCCATAGGCCAATTTACTCAGCGGCATGGCGTAGTTGGGTGCGGAGCAGCCGTCAATGCCCATCTTCAAATCGTTTTCTGTCAGCCCCACGGCACGCGCGACATCCCTGCGAATCGCTTGCTGCAAGGGGTGCTCCGGGGCGATGTAGTCTTCCAATGTCCAACCCTGCTGCACGCAGTGGGCCAGAAAGCCCGCGTGCTTACCGCTGCAGTTGTTGTGCCGCTCGTCAAAGACCAGATCTTTGGGCGGAGCCTGATCCAGCAAAGTGAACAGGCCCGGTACATGGCAGCCACAGCGCAGGGTTTTGTAGTTCAGTCCCGCTTTTGCCAGCATGTCATCGGTTGCGGCGACATGCATGTCTTCGCCGTTATGGCTGGCGCATAGCATGGCCACTTGTACTTTTGAAAATCCGAATTGCTCGGCGCCCTTGGCCTGCACAAAAGGCAGTGCCTGCAAGGCCTTGAGCGTGGAGCGGGTAAAGGTCGTCAGGTGGGGGTCGCCAGCCTGTGCAATCAAGCGGCCTTGTGTATTTACCACGGCGATGGCGCCGAAGTGCAGGCACTCCTGCAGTCCGCCGCGGGTGAGTTGAATCAGGGGTACCAGGGTCACAGCCGTCGTTCCTTAGTGGGCGTAATGCAATACGAAAGTTGCATGTTAAGCGGCCCGGTAATTCCATTTGCGCACTTTGGGTATGAGGCCACCGGCACAAACCGATGTTCAGGCAACTACCAATGCGCGCATACGGCACCCGTGCTACGCTTTAAAGCCCGTTTTCTGATTGCCAGAACAAAATTACACCGGAGATTTTTATGCCAGGACTCGTACCGCACATCGACCCCGATGGCTTGCTCGAATTTTCAGTGGTCTATACCGACCGCGCTATAAACCATATGTCGCAGCGCTTTCAGGGCGTGATGAAAGACATCTCCGGCATTCTCAAAGAGGTGTACCACGCGCCTTCCGTCGCCTTGGTACCCGGCAGTGGGACGTTCGGGATGGAAGCGGTGGCCCGCCAGTTTGCCAATGGCAAAAAGGCGCTGGTCATACGCAACGGCTGGTTCAGCTACCGTTGGACCCAGATTTTTGACATGGGCAACATCCCCTCCGAGGCCACCGTGCTCAAAGCGCGCCGCATTGGCACCGCCAAGCAGGCACCATGGATACCCTGCCCGATTGAAGAGGTGGTTGCCACCATCCATGAGAAAAGGCCTGATGTGGTTTTCGCCCCCCACGTAGAGACATCGGCCGGAATGATCCTGCCCGATGACTACCTGCGCGCGGTAGCCGATGCGGTGCATGCTGTCGGCGGTTTATTTGTACTGGACTGTATTGCCTCCGGTGCGTTGTGGGTCGATATGGAAGCCACCGGCGTGGATCTGTTGGTCAGTGCGCCGCAAAAAGGCTGGAGTGGTTCGCCTTGTTGCGCCATGGTGATGTTGAGCGCGCGCGCCCGCGCGGCGATTGATGGCACTACCAGCAGCAGTTTTGCGTGTGACCTGAAGAAGTGGCTGCAAATCATGGAAGCCTATGAAAAGGGTGGTCATGCGTATCACGCCACCATGCCAACCGACGCTTTGACCCGCTTGCGCGAAGTGATGATGGAAACCCGTAACTACGGATTTGAAAAAGTGCGGCAAGAGCAAATTTCGCTGGGCATCGCTGTGCGCAACTTGTTCGAAGGTCGTGGCATTCAAAGTGTGGCGGCCGACGGGTTTAAGGCGCCAGGTGTGGTGGTGAGCTACACCACCGACGCTGACATTCAAAACAGCAAAAAGTTTCTGGCGCTGGGTCTGCAAACGGCTGCCGGTGTGCCGCTGCAGTGCGATGAACCGACGGACTTTATGACCTTCCGCGTCGGCCTGTTCGGTCTGGAAAAACTGCATAACGTCGACCGCAGTGTGACTCATCTGGCCGATGCGCTTGACGCATTGGGCATCCGCGAGCCGCAGGCCTTGGCGGCCTAACTGCCCATTCGGCATTGAAATATGGCGTTAAACCGAAGGCCGGCGGTGAGCCGGTCTTACGGGCTAAATGGGCTCGTGTGTTTATCGGGAACTTAGACAGGTTGGTGGGAATGTCCACTCCACCGTGAATGCGTCTGTAGGCATGCCCGTAAATCCAGGGTTGAGCGTGCTTTGCGCAACGCGACCCCCCAACGACCATCGGGCCTTTATATAGGAGAGGATCTGCAAGATGTTTTCATCGCTTAGAACGTTGCTGAACACATGACGCGTATCGCTAGCTGAATTGGCGTCAATACTGCTTGCTTGGCGCATGCGTCCATTGCGCACTTTCACAAATAAGTCCTCATCACTGTGTTGCCACGTATGACCCGTGTCGTCGTGCGCCGGCGCACGCAACCCATCGTATTGGTCCCGCGCTTGCCACAATGCCTGCCCCTGCAATTGACGACCATGGCAAGACGAGCAATATGCTTTGTAGAGCTTTAAACCTGCCCTCACAGAGTCTGCCGATGTAGCGTCTGCAAAATGCAGCGGCCGACCGGATGTATCTACGGTTTGTGCCGCTGTCGGCGTTTCACCCAGTAGCTTCTGAATATTTACGCTGGGCTGATATTCAGTGGGATCTACTTCATCCGCCACGCAAATTACAGTGGGGAAAATTAAACACAACAAGGCCAAGCATTTACCAACACCGATGTACGTGTTTCGTCCGACTAACTTCCTTGCGCCCATAGTCGAAGATGGCCTTACTGGATGACGGATTTGATATCGTCTACCAAGGGGTGTACAGGGCTATCCCCTGAAAGTATTTTTCCAAAACTGCCGTCGGGCTTGAGAAGGTATATGACGGCACTGTGATCCATGCTGTACGCCATATCATCCGCACCCGTTTTTCGAACCTTGCTGTAAACCCTAAATGCTTTCACCGCTGCCTGTGTTTGTGCGGCATTTCCGCGCAAACCCACGATCCTGTCGTCAAAGCTGGCAAGGTATTCCTTCAGCTGCTTTGCCGTATCGTGTTCAGGGTCGATGGTGATAAAAATCGGTTGCACTTTGGCGGCGTCACGCCCCAGATCGGACATCGCTTTGGCTACGTCCGACATTACGGTAGAGCAAACATCAGAGCAAGTGGTAAAACCAAAAAAAATGAGCTGTGCTTTGCCCAGAAATGTCTTGTTGGTAACGGATTTGCCCGACGTGCTTTGCAGTGAGAAAGTTCCGCTGATAGGCGCAACTTCCATGTGCGCTGAATTAACCGGCGCAGCGCTGGACCCTGTTGCTAGAGCAATGGAGTGCCCGAAAAGTCCGGTCGAAAGCGCAAGGCACAGCAATGCCTGCTTCAATGTTGCTTCGCTCATGTTTTGGCTTCAGTTGTGAGGCAACACACGAATCACCGCCATCATGCCGTTGTCTTCGTGACCCAAAATGTGACAGTGGTATACAAAGTCGCCAACGATGGTGGGGGAGCGAAAATCCATTTTTACCTTGATTGAGGGATAAGGCCCGCTGCCCGTCCATCCGGGGATCGGGTAATCGTCGTAGAACTGTGCGTCTTTGGCGGTGACGGGTTGGCCGTTCAATTGCTCCAGCTTGAAATGAATTTGGTGAATGTGAAATGCGTGCAATTCGGGTGAGTGGTTCTCTATCGTCCACTCTTCCACGACTCCGTTATTCGTCACAATGGCTGGTGCCAAACCCATAGCAAATTTCACCGGTTTTGCACCGTCGACAGTGATGAAGAAGTCGGTTGGACTCGATGGGTCGGCGGGGTTGGAAATAACTTCTGAGAAATACAGTTTGCGTTTCGTCGTGACGGGCGCTACCTCCAAGCCTTCAAAGCGCTGCGGCCATGTGGCTTTTGCCACCGGCAGGAGGGGTAACGCTGTACCTGTGCGGGACGTCACGATTTGCGCCAACGTTCGACTCGGGTCACTGTCGCCCGCAGGGCCGGTATCGATAGTGAGCGTTTGCATGACTGCTTTGGCGACATGGGGCCCAGGTGGGGTAACAATAAATTCAGCACGGTTGCCTGGCAACATTGGTATGGTGGACTTAACTATGGGTTTGCCAATGCGTGTTCCGTCTTGCGAACTGGTGGGCACACCGTCCAACGCCACTATCGTCAGGGGTTGAGGCTTTCCGTCGTAAATAATTTGGAAGTCCAATACGGAGTCTGCCCCAGCGTTGACGACGCGCCATAGCTCTGGCTGCCCGACCTTCATCTCCACAACCGGTGACTCCATATCGACGCCAGCGATGTAATTAAGCGGTACGTTATTCAAGGAGATATCCCACGTCGGAACCACTTTCCCATAGGGATCCGTCGAGCCGGGAGGCAGACTTGCGCCGACCGTATTGGCGTCGCGCATCACCAAAACCCGGGACGGAAGGCCGGACACCTGAGTTTGAAAGTTTTCCAAACCATCCACAATGAATACGCCGGAGCCGCCGCCCAGAAGTGCATTTTCTGCAAGCCCATGCAGGTGCGGGTGGTACCAATACATGCCCGGCGGCTCATCCGACGGAATCGCAATATTGAACTGAAACGTGTCGCCGGAGTTGATCACGGTGTCGACTACATCGTCCGCCTGACATGCCGGCGAGACCAGTGTCCCGTGAAAATGCAAATTCAGTGACGAGTCGAGCACAACGGATTCGCCACATGCCGTTTTAACGGTTTCCATCACCGTTCCCAGCGGAACGCGATTGGTCAGATTCAGAGTGAATAGGTCACCTGGTTTAACGTGCATTGTGGGATTGACGAACCCCTCAGGCGTGATGAAACAAAACTGGGTTGCTCCGTTGGTATCCAGCCCCGTGTAATAACTGGCGCTAACGACCAGTTTTCCGCTGGCCGAATAAAGGTCTTTGGGCTGCAACACTTTGCTGCCGGGTGTCATCATTAAACATGGGCTTGGGTCTGCCGGAACCAAGGTTTTTGCACCTTGGGCAATCGTGCCTTTACCGGGCACAGCAGCGGCAAAAGATGGCAGCGTCAGCAAAACGCCGACGAACAACGTAACGCAAGAGATAAATTTAGACATGGTTTGAAGGACAACGACGTTTGATGCGAAATAGCGATCAAAAAACTTTCTTAAGACTTCTTAAGAAAGTGTCCAATTGTTACCAAAGACACAAAGCTGTGCTCCTGCCAACGGACGTTTGCCATTGAATAATTGATAAAAGTGAGAAAGATTTGGCGAAACGAATTGCTTATTTAATAGGCGGTGCAATCGGTCCCACGGTCCAAGGGCCATCCAGCGGGCGCGTCGACCCGGATGTGCGCAGCCAAAAACGTCCGGCATTGCCAGACGCGCAATTATTTCCGGCTGTCTTCCACCGAGAAGAAGTACGACAGGCGTTGCTGCGGGTTGAGCCACTTGAACACGTCGTGCGGCAGCGTAGACGGGCGGATCGCTTCGGCGATCTTCAGGTCCGGCTCGTTGGACAGCTCGATGGTGGGGGCGTCCTCTTTGGACAGCTCGGGGCTGTAGAGCAACACCGCGGGCTTCAGGCTGGTCGGTCCGGGCGCAATCACCAACGCTAATGAGCCGTCGTTGAGTTGCACCACCGTGCCTGGCGGATACACGCCCAGCAGTTTGATCAGCATGCTCAATAGTGACGTATCGAACTTGGCGGATTCATTGCGGAACATGGTAGCCAGCGCTTCTGCAGGCATGAGAGGGTCGCGCCCCGTTACATCCGGAGAACACAGGGTGTCGTAACGGTCGACCATGGCCAGAATGCGGGCACCCGTGCTACTGTCTTTGCGGGCTTTGGGCCAGCCGGATCCGTCTACGCACTCGTGGTGGCAAGCAATGATGTCCAAAGCCTCTTTGCTAAATGCACCGGACTCCGTGGCGAACTTCAGGCTGAAGTCCACATGCTGGCGGAAGAAATCTTCCTCATGCTTTTTGCGCTGTGGAGACTTCAAAATCTGCGCTGGAATCTGCGATTCGCCCGAATCATGTGCCAGCGCAGCCATGGCCAGGTCGGACAATGCGCGCTCGTTCAGCCCCGCTTTTTTTCCGACCAGCATGCTCAGGGTCATAGTGTTGAGCGCATGAAACTGCGGGCCCTGCTCTTTTTTGTCACCGAGCAAGTGCAGCAAAACTTCCTGGCCTTTGGAAACGATGGACGCCGTTTCCATGGACAAATCCACCAGCTGTTTTCCTGCCTGCTTGGGTGAGCGCGGCATGTCGTTCAAGGCCTGCTTGGTGGCACGGGCGGCATTGCCCCAGGCCTGATCGGCGCGCTGGGCGGCTTCACGCTGCGCGCGTTGCTTGTCCTTTTTGGCCTTTTCCAGCGCGCGCATTTCCTGCGCCAGCGCTTCTTTCTGGGCCAATTCGGCCGCCACTTCGTCCGGGACGGTGGACTTCACCACGGGCGCACCGGGTTCGGCCGTACTTTGCTGCGGGTGGTAGTAGAGTTTGCCGGCAATGTCCAGCGAGCGCAGGATGGAAACGTCTTTGTTTGTTTTGACCAGAAAACGGCTGGAGAAAAAAGGATGTTCGTCCCAGGTCAGGTCCAACCAAACGTACAGCCCGATAACTACCTGTGACGGTTCAATCGGTACCGGTGTGTCCAGTTTTTTCCACATGTATTTCGCCGTTCCCCTAAGTTAGGTTGGAGTGGAGTCTAACCACTTCTAGCAAATTTGTTGATTCGCTACCGCAGCCAGCGTTGAAGGCGCGCAACGCCTTCGTGCAAACGCGCAATGTCCCTGGACGCAAAACACCAGCGCAACCAACCATTGGCCTCCGGTGCAAACGCATTGCCCGGCGCAAGCCCCAATCCCGCTTCAGTAACCAGTTGCTTGGCTACTACCAGCGAATCCGTGGAAATACCCAGGCGCTGCGGCAACTGAAAGAAGGCATACATTCCGCCTTTGGGCGTGGCGACTAAGAGACCTTCAATGGCTTGCAAGGCCGGGATCAATGCATCGCGGCAGGACTTGAGGTGCTGCACCACGCGCGGTGTGACTTCATTCGCACGCTGCAAAGCCACAATGCCTGCGCGCTGCACAAACACGCTCGCGCACGAGGTGTTGAATTCGATCAGCTTGCCCATGGGTGCGGTCATATCGGGCGGCATCACCATCCAGCCCATGCGCCAACCGGTCATGAGGTAGCTCTTGGAAAAACTGTGCACGACCACCAGCCGGTCGGCGGCCCCGGAAATGTCCAGAAAGCTGGGCGCGGCCATCGCGGAGTGGCCGTCGGATGCTGTCTCGTAGTACAGGTTCTCATACACCTCATCGGCCAATATCCAGGTGCCGGTGCGCCGGCAATGCGAAAGGATTGCGCGCTGCTCATCCGTGGTCAATGTCCAGCCGGTGGGGTTGTTGGGAGCGTTGACGATCAGCAGTTTGGTCGTGGACGTGATGGCGGCCAGCAGTGTGTCCATGTTCAGCGTCCATGCACCGTCAAGCGGTACCAGCGGTACCGTATGCAATTTTCCGCCCATGATCACAGCCTGTGCCGTCAGATTGGGCCACACCGGTGTCACCGCCACCACCTCATCGCCAGCGTCCACCAAGGCCTGCACTGCGAGCATGAGCGCATTTACGCCGCCTGCGGTGACTGCGATACGGTCCATACTGACGGAGGGTGATGCGCCGCTGTTGTGGCTCGGGTGCTTGTGTGACATCTCAGTGGCGATAGCATCGCGCAATTCCGGCAGTCCCAGGTTGTGCGCATAAAAAGTTTCGCCCTTGTTGAGCGAATCAATTGCAGCCTGGCGGATGAAATCGGGCGTGACTTCGTCACTCTCGCCAAACCAGAAGGCCAGCACGTCACTGCGCCCAATACCGGCGTTGGCGACTTCACGAATTTTGGATTCTTCGAGATTGAGGATGGTTTTGCGCATGGCTTGTTCGGCTTTGGAATGAATGGGGCATTTTGTACCTAAGTGAATACTCCCAAGACTAAGTTGCATTGCAACTGTAGCCGGGGCATCTGATTGAAGGTTGAGCTTCATACGCAGACACCCGCCAGACGAGCTGCCTGGTTAGCGCACTCATGAGACGTACGATGGTGTTTCCATACGTCTTAGAGCACCTGTGGCATTCCCGCTATGGAGCCGGAACTTTTGCCGGTCTCCACTTTAATTCCAAGCAACATTGCAATCCCGCCTGCAATGTTCAATGCACCATTAAGGTCCGCGTTGTACTGTTTGCCGCTCGCAAACGTAGCGAGTTGTGCATTCTCTTTAGAACGCGCAACTTTGCCACTTCCGTTATCTGCCCATCGGCGGGTGCCTCGGACATAGACTTCCAGTACACGCATCCCAAGCTCTGCGGCCTTGAGCTTTAAGCACTCGACCAGCATGCGGTGCCTTAAGCGGTGAAACCGCTTCCTTTGGTTGCGATTCGGACCCTTGGGCTTCCAGCCCTTAAGGTCCTCGATCACGATCACGATCATGATCATGATCATGATCACCTTCGCACCGTGCTCCATTGCGAAGGCAGCAATCCCTGATGCAAGCCGCCTTGCGGCGTCTTTGCTCAGGCCTGCGATACGGCGGTGCAGTGCTGCGCAAAGTCCTTTATCAACTTTTGAGTCTGATGGACCTGTGGTCTGACTCTCTTTTGCGCAATCACTCCCCGCAACCTGTCGCGCTGGTCGTTGTGCCTGCCGCAGTTAAAAAACTTGCGGTCTATCACCGTGCCAGTGGTGTGATTTGCGTGCGAAGAAGGTTTGCACCGCAATCGCTGGTAGAACGCAATGGCATCTTTCGTTCCAACTTTCGGCGCTCCGACGAATTTGCAATCACAAACCCCAGTCAACCGAATCAGCTAAAGCCTATGCTGCGCACAGCTCTCCCGTGAGGAAGGATGCACATGATCACTTCATTGAACGCGTAGCCGAAGACAAAAAAACCAAATCGGCTGTTAAAGGCGCCCCCTGCCCAAGCGGGGGCAAAGGGCGGGGGGATGGGGGAGTTAAAACCCAGTTCAGTTAAAACCGCGGCAAATCCGGATGCTTCACCTTCCCCGCCCGCACCAGCTCCTTGCCGTACTCCGCACAGCGGTGCAGCGTCGGAATAACCTTGCCGGGGTTTAGTAAGCCTTGCGTGTCAAACGCCGCTTTGAGTGCAAACATCTGTGCGTTCTCCTCAGGAGAAAATTGCACACACATGCTGTTGAGTTTCTCCACGCCCACGCCATGCTCGCCTGTCACCGTGCCGCCCATGGCCACGCTGGTTTCCAGAATGTCGGCGCCGAACAGTTCGCAGCGGTGCAACTGATCGGGATCGTTGGCATCAAACAAAATCAGCGGGTGCAGATTGCCGTCGCCCGCGTGAAATACATTGGCGCAACGTAGCTGGTATTTCTTTTCCATCTCCGCAATGGCCAGCAAAATGTCGGCCACGCGTTTGCGCGGGATGGTGCTGTCCATGCACATGTAATCCGGGCTGATGCGCCCTGAGGCAGGAAATGCGTTTTTGCGCCCGCTCCAGAAACGCAGGCGCTCGGCCTCGGAGTTGCTCACCGAAATCCGGGTCGCACCTGCGGCGGTCAGCACCGCGCTCATGCGGCCGATTTCTTCTTCCACCTCCTCCGGCGTGCCGTCGCTCTCGCACAGCAGAATCGCCTCGGCCGTGAGGTCGTAGCCGGCGTGCACAAAGTCTTCAACGGCGACCGTCATGGGCTTGTCCATCATTTCCAACCCGGCAGGAATAATGCCCGCCGCGATCACCTGCGCTACGGCGTCACCCGCTTTGCGGATGTCGTCAAAGCTGGCCATGATGCAGCGGGCCAGCTGCGGTTTGGGAATGAGTTTGACCGTGACTTCGGTCGACACGGCCAGCATGCCTTCGCTGCCCACCACCACACTCAGCAGGTCGTAGCCGGGTTCGTCCAACGCGTCGCTGCCGAATTCGATGTCCTCGCCTTCGATGGTGAAACCGCGTACTTTTTGGATGTTGTGCAAGGTCAGGCCGTATTTCAGGCAATGCACGCCGCCGGAGTTTTCCGCCACGTTGCCGCCGATGGTGCAGGCAATTTGGCTGCTCGGGTCCGGCGCGTAATACATGCCGTACGGCGCTGACGCTTCGCTGATGGCCAGATTGCGCACGCCGCATTGCACCACGGCTGTTCGGCTGCGTTTGTCAATTTTCAGAATCTTGTTGAACTTGGCCAGTGACAGCGTCACGCCCATCGCATGCGGCATGGCACCACCCGACAGGCCCGTACCCGCGCCGCGTGCCACCACCGGCACATTCAAAGCGTGGCAGGTCTTGAGCACTGCAGCCACTTGCGCTTCTGTTTCTGGAAGTGCTACGACTAGCGGCCGCTGCCGATAGGCGGTCAGGCCGTCGCACTCGTAGGGCGTGGTGTCCTCGTTCTGGTACAGCAAGGCATGGGTCGGCAGGTGAGCCGCCAACTGGCTGACGATACGGGCTTGCAGTTCGGCGCGCTCCAGCAGTGCGTTGGTGTCAGGGGAGGTGGGGGCATTCATCACAGAACTCCGTCTTTGGATTCGAGTGACTTTACGGCAATCGCGTGCTGTGCGCCGTGAATAAACTTGCAGGCCGCCGTGAAATCCACCCAAGCATTTCGCCACCTCGCGAATTGCAGCTAATCCAGCGACTGAATTGAAAGTCAACAAGGCCTCAGAGTGAGCACCGCCCCCCGACCAGTTCCAGTTAATTGGATTCACCATTTTAAATCGACCATTCACCGATGCGAACTCTAAAATTGTTACTCAAACTGCGGAATTAGATCGTTGTTTTACTGAGAAACCACCGATTGGTGACCTATGGCTTTGTGATTTCCGTATTCAAATCCAATTGGATCCAGGGTATCCGGTTTCTACTTTTTCCTGGGCATGCGCCGCAATCGCCGCCAAGTGATACCTTGAACAATCGGACCGACAGATAGCCTTTATTGCAAGGAATGCCATATTTGGGGAGTTCACCCGCTAACTGGACACAACTTTGCTCAAACGGATATGGCGTGCGTGACCTTCACAGCCAAATGATGGTCAGGCGAAGGAGCGGTGCTTATGTTGTACGCCAGTGCTGAAAGCTTTTTTCGCTTTGAACTATGTTACTTGGACTCATTTTGCGACTTTTCTAAGGGCGCTGAGCCCCGGATGTAATTTCGCTAACCTCAAGCTCGTTGGACGTCGTGCCTTCAGCATCGCCTGATACTGTTTTTCCTTGCTCGTCAGTCTCCTCTTTGAGGTTGGCCGAAGCGGCCTCGTCTTTTGCGCGGCGTTCTTCCAATTTGTCAATCCAGACTGTAATCTGGCGGGCAAACTCTTCAAATGTTAGACCCGCTTTGGCGGGCACATTGAGGATTATCACCGTGGTCTTCTCTTCAATATTGTCAAAGGTAATAGTGCATTGCGCAGTGGCCACTTGGGTCGCTGCACCTTGGGCTGAACCGGAGGGCTTACCGACATCTCGCATAACGGGCGAGACGTTCATGCGAAGGCCCAGTACCGATAGAGTGACCTGCAGCGGACCTGTTTTTTCCTGTCCACCCATGCTTTCCATTGGGGCCTGGGTATAGCGCCCCAAATCGGTCCGCACCAATATCTGTTTGCGAGTCCGGTTGGTTTCCACTTGAAACCCGTGGGCGATAAAAATGAGCCCAGTTGGCAACTGAAAAACCTGCGATCTCTCCAGCCATTTAAGATACTGGAGCATCCCACATACCAACGCTCCTACGCTGGCAATGCCGCCCAGCATCCACCACAACCAATCGTTGGAAGCGCTCATCCGGCACACCCCTTTTTTAGCCCAAAACTGAAAACGACCTGGGACATTTACTTACTCATGCAATTGTGGTCACGTACCCACTATGAACAA
>CANBYM010000011.1 GCA_947373605.1 Comamonadaceae bacterium | reverse complement strand
AAGGATATGTCGGTGTCATTGGTGGCGGTAAATCCAAACCCACTGGAAAAATCGACATTGCGGTCATGCAGTCACTTTCCCGCCAGGGAGAAGTGAACGCGATCGTTGAAACCTACGGTCAAGTAATCATTGACGAATGCCACCACGTGGGCGCCGTGTCCTTTGACGCGATCTTGAAACGGGTAAAAGCAAAGTATGTTCTGGGGCTTACGGCAACGCCGATTCGCCGCGATGGTCAGCAGCCCATCATCTTTATGCAGTGTGGACCGATTCGGCATGCGGCAACCAGGCCCCAAAGCGCGCCGCAAGACCTAGAGGTAATCCCAAGGTACCGGGAGCGTCGGTTTGAATCCGCGCAGGATGTCGGCATCCAGGATATTTTCAAAATGCTCGCGACTGATGACGCACGCACCGAAGCCATTGCGACTGATATCGAGTCTGCTTTTCGCGCAGGACGAAAAGTCCTTGTACTGACCGAGCGCACGGAACATCTCGCAGCTATCCAAAATGCACTTGTTGGCAAGGTCGCGGATCCCTTTGTGTTGCACGGCCGGATGTCTCGAAAGCAAAGAAATGAGTTGGTCAAATCGCTTGATGCGCTACCGGGAGATGCACCCCGAGTCTTGCTTTCCACTGGGAAATTGGTAGGGGAGGGCTTTGATCACCCTGCGCTGGATACCCTGGTACTTGCCATGCCGGTGTCTTGGAAAGGAACTCTCCAACAATACGCTGGCCGCCTGCACCGCGACCATGCCGAAAAAACCAGCGTGAAGATCATCGACTTCGTGGACACAGGGCACCCGGCACTTTTGCGTATGTGGGCGAAGCGCCAGGTCGGTTACCGTGCCATGGGCTACAGAACAAGTGAAATGCTGATTTGATAGACCGCAGGTTTGCTTGAGCGTTACCTGTTTGGGAAATTGCGATTCCCTGATAACGGAAGAAAATTCCCTGCTAAATTTCAGTGTGGAAATTGGCGATGGACGGTAAGCCTGCGTGAACTCTGGTCTTTTGCAGGACCGAGGTGCGTTGCGACCGGTCAAAGTTGCTAAAAATCCCTGTAAATTTCCCTGTTTCAGGGAAATTTCGTTGCAGAGCTGGGTTCGCGCTAGACTACGGACACCGCCAGAAAGCTAGTAAACATGCGCCCTTCGGGGCGTTTTGTTTTTCTACGCCGCCTTTGACTCGCAAGCAAATCATTGAGCGCTGAAATCAAGTTGTGTACTGAAAACTGAAAAAGGTCCTCAGCATGAAAGTAACAATCACTGACCGCCAAGCTGCAACCGTCGCCTACTTCAGGCGGCATGGTCCTTATGGCGCGGGCATTTCGGATTTCTGGCAGGAAATTTATGTGCCTTGGGCTGTTAGGAACAAGCTTGGCCCGGACCATGCCCGCTACGGTATCAGTCACGACAACCCAAGCGTTACCGCGCCTGACCAATGCCGGTATGACGCATGCGCCGAAGTGTCAGCCGATTTTGTTCCTACGGGTGGTGCACTTAAAGCAACCATACCCGGTGGAAAGTATGCGGTCCTCAACTTCAAAGGAACGGTTGATCACATAGGTGAGGCCTGGGCCGCAATGCTTAGAAACTGGCTACCGGCGAGTCGAATGCAGATGGATGGCCGCCCCGGCTTCGAGTACTACCCGAAGGGCGCATCATACGATGCCAGGACCGGGGAGTTTGAATGTGAGATTTGCATCCCGGTGACCCCGCGTTGAACGCGCTGAAGCAGTAGTCCGCGACGCCCTATTTGGCGGCGTCCCGCCACTGCCGGCGGGACGATAAAGCGTCGCTTTACTTGCGGATCTTTGCCAGTTCAGTCTGAAGGTCCTTCACCAGATCAGCGTGACCATTTGCCGAAAACTTGGCAATGGCCGGACGCGCCGCATCCTGAAGGCGATCTGCCTCTTTGCCGGTCAGCACAGTTACCTGCATTCCTTTTTCCTTCAATACGTCCAGCGCTTTTGCACCTGCTTCGCGGCTGTCTTTGCGCTCAAAGTCGCGTGAGGTAACGGCCGCTTCCTGAATGGCCTTTTTCTCGTCAGCGCTCAGACCATCCCACCACTTCTTGCTGGCCAGCACGATCCAGGGGCTGTAGACGTGCTTGGTAATGGTGAGGTACTTCTGTACTTCATAAAACTTGCTGGATTGGATGGTGTTTACCGGATTTTCCTGGCCATCCACGGTGTGGGATTCCAGCGCAGTAAACAACTCCGAGAAGGCCAGCGGAATCGCGTTGGCACCAAAGCCGTTGAACATGTCGATGTACACCGGGTTTTGCATCACCCGCAGCTTGATACCCTGCATGTCTTCCATCTTGGTGATCGGGCGCTTGGAATTGGTCAGGTTACGAAATCCATTTTCCCAATACACCAATCCCACGAGACCTTTTGCATCCAGCTTGGCCGCTAGCTTTTTGCCGAAGGCACCGTCCAGAATTGCATCGGCTTCCTGCTCGGTGCGGAACACAAACGGCAAGTCGTAAATGCCAAACGAATCTTCAATACCCACCAGTGTCGCGGTGGACACCACGGTCATTTCCTGGGCACCGCCGATCAGGGCGTTTTGCATCTGGTTGTCATTGCCCAAACTGGCGCTGGCAAAGCCCTTGGCTTTTAGCTTGCCACCTGTACGCTTGGCCAGGTCTTCGGAAAACGCCTTCACCGCGCGGCCCTGATTGCTGTCCTCTGCCAGGCCGTAGCCGAAGCGGATGATGCGCGGCTGGAAATCCGCTGCAAAAGCGCTAGCCAGCGATGCAGCCATTGCGGTTGCGAGTACAAGTTTTGTGAATTTTTTCATGGTGAGTCTCACTTTTAAAAAGTTAATGGAACCAGGTCATGGGAACGGTGATGAAGCCGGGGAAGGCTACGAACAAAAATACCAGCAGAGCTTCTGCCAGCAGGAAAGGCCAGACGCCGCGCGTGGCGCTCTCCAGCGAAATTTTGGCGACGCCGCACACCACGTTAAGTACGGTGCATACCGGCGGATGTATCAGGCCCAGCGTACCGACTAGAATGAACATCACACCAAAGTACGTCGGGTCTATGCCTGCCACGATCACGATGGGCATCAAAACCGGACCCATCACCAGAATGGTTGGCGTCAAGTCCATGACATTGCCGATGAGCAGCAGCAGCAACATGATGGCAGCCATGAGTATGCGTGGGTGGCCCATCATCGGTCCCAGAAAGTCGGTTACCTGCGCAGGAAGGTCTGCCAGCGTCACCATATAAGAAGACACAAAGGCTGCTGCACACAAGAACATCACCGTACTGGTGGTACGGCCGGCATTGACCATCAGGCCCGTCAGATGCCGCAGTTTCACTTCACGGTAGACAAACAGGCTGACGAACAGCGCATACACCGCAGCCACCGCAGACGCTTCGGTAGGCGTAAATATGCCACCGCGCAAACCGCCAATGATGATGACCGGAAGTACCAATGCCCACAATGCGTCGGTGAGTGCATGCATGCGCTCGGACCAGGTTTGCTTGCGTTGCAGGTTGACCTTCATGGTGCGGGACAGTAGCGCCCATACGACCACAAGGCCACCGGCACGCAGCAGCGCGGGCACGATGCCCGCGACAAATAGCGCACTCACGGAAGTGTTGGTGGTGACGCCGAAGATGATGAACGGCATGGATGGTGGAACGATCGGTGCAATCACGCCGCCTGCGGCAATCAGGCCCGCGGAGCGCGGTACCGGATAGCCGTTGTCACGCATCATGGGGATCAAAAGCGTTGCGACAGCGGCGGTATCGGCAAGCGCCGATCCCGAGAAACAACCCAGCAAAAGTGTTGCAGCAATGGCCACATAGCCCAGACCGCCCTGGATATGTCCGACCATGCTCACGGCAAGGTTGATGATGCGTTTGGAAATGCCACCGGCATTCATCAGTTCGCCGGCCAGGATGAAGCAAGGCACAGCCATCAGGGGATAGATATCGGCACCGGCAATCATGTTCTGCGCCACCAGCTGGGCATCGAAGAAATTCAGCTGGTACATCAGGGCGACGCCGGTCAGCATCAGCGCGAAGGCGATCGGCATGCCCAACACAATCAGCACAATCAGGGTGCTGAGAAAAATCAGAATACTCATTGGGAAACTCCAGTGACGGATTCTTTGGTGATGGCCGAATCCAAAGTGGCCGCCTGTGCGGGCGGATCACCAGCCATCACGGCACCGGGGTGATTGATGGCGATCTTCAACAGGTTGGAGGCCACGATGAGAATCATTGAAGCGGCGCACACCAAGCCTGCTGAAGCGATAAACGCATTGGGAAATCGCAATACGGTTGAATAAGTGGACAGGCCGATTTGCGTCTGCGCCCAGCTACCTACGAGAAACAACCAAAGCGCGTACAGAGTCAGAACATGGGTGATCACCGCACAAATCTTCCTTGCCCAACGCGGCAGACGAGCTTGCACGAGCTCTACCCCTAAGTGGGCGCGTCGGCGAAGCGTGAGGATGGCGCCCAGAAACACCAGCCAGACAAATAGCAAGCGCGAAAGCTCTTCAGCGCCTGCGAAGCTGGTTCCCAGGCCGTAACGGCCCACGACATTGGAAAAGACCAGCAGCACGATCAGGCCCAGCGCCAGTGCCATCAATTTTTCGACAAGACGCTCGACTACGAGCATATTCAAAGTCATACGGTTCTCCATTCAGTCAGGTGGTTTACAGCGCTTTCGCGCAGCCAATGCGAGACTTGCACTTGCAGCACAGCAGGTGAGGCAGTCGCATCCAGGCGGATGACACCGGGCTCGCCAACGGGTGACTCCAGCGTCTCGAACTGGTTGTCCACCAAACCCGCATTAAAAAAGTGTGTTGCCGTTCGGGCAATGACACGGCGCTGCGCTTCTTCACGGGTAATTTCCAGAAAGGCAAATTGCAAGTCCGGTGCGCTTTGGCGCAGGCGGTCGCGGTAGGCCCTTTTCAAAGCGGAGCAGGTCATTACTACACGTTGCCCACTTTTTTCTAACTCGTCAGCTAGTAAGGTCAACCAGCTTGCGCGGTCTGCATCAGTCAGTGCAATGCCCCGTGCCATTTTTTCGCGGCTGGCCGGGCTGTGGAAGTCGTCGCCTTCAATCAAAGTGCAGTTTTCAACCTGCGCCAGTGCTTTGGCCAAGCTCGACTTGCCGCAACCGGCAACCCCCATAATCACAATTTTTACAACCATATTTGGTTAGCGCTATCTAGTTAATTTTTTTAAAAATTTTTGCGTTCACAAGTGAAATTTTTTAGTAATATTGGTTAATAGTTACTTAGAGATAGCGCTATCCTAGGCATCCCTCCGGATTTTTGTATCCGTAAAAACCCTTGGATTCAGGCTATATTTCTTTATGAAACCAGAAAATCCACGTCAACGATCGACCGGTAGAGTGACGCTGGCCGACGTCGCTATAGCGGCGGGTGTCAGTGCCATGACCGCATCTCGTGCGCTGAGTGGCAAGCGCACGGTAGACCCGGAGCTGGTGGCTCGGGTAATGGCGGCCTCGGAGAAGCTGGGCTACGTACCGGACCCGGCTGCGCGCGCCTTGGCGTCGCATAGCAGTAACCAAGTAGTAGTCCTCATACCGCTGCTATCCAACGAGCTGTTTGTGACGCTACTGGAAGCAGTACAACGTAGCCTTCGCCGCGAGGGGTTTCAGACCTTCATCGGCGTGACGCACTACGACCCGGCAGAAGAAGAGCAACTGTTGCGTGAGCAGTTGATGCATCGGCCTGCAGGCTTGCTGGTGACGGGCTTTGACCGCGCACCGCCTGCGCAACGACTTATTGAAAACAGCGGCGTTCCCTGTGTTTACCTGATGGAGACTTCCAGCCGGACCGACGTTTTCAGCGTGGGCTTTTCGCAAGAGGATGCTGCCTATGCGATGACGCAGCACCTGATTTCCAAGGGTCGAAAACGCATTGCCTTTGCGGCGGCACAACTCGATCCGCGTACCTTGCAGCGGCTCAACGGCTGGCGCAAGGCTCTTAATGAGGCGGGTTTGTATGCGCCAACTCTGGAGTGGATGAATCCGGCTCCGTCCAGCATGACGCTGGGTGGTGTGATGTTCAAACAAATCATGGGGCAGAGCCCGCCGCTGGACGCCATCTTTTTCTGTAACGATGACCTGGCGCAAGGCGCACTCTTGATGGCCAATCGCAACGGCATCGCTGTGCCCGCACAGGTCGCGATTGCCGGCTTCAATGACTTGCGCGGAAGCGATCTGATGAACCCGCCATTGACCACCGTGCATACGCCGCTGGACAAAGTCGGTGAAGCCGCCGCGGCGATGCTTTTAAAGCTGATACGGGGCGAGGGCGTGGAAAAACCCAGTCTGGATTTGGGTTACCGGCTGGTGCTCCGCCAAAGTACCTGAATTTAAAAATCCTGATTGCAGGTGCGTGACGCGTTGCGCAATCGCTTTGTCAACGTCATCTTTGGCCTAACAACATCACTCACAAATCAATATGTCGATATTGTTGCCTTGGAGGTTTTTCAAAGAGATCCCGTTTAGCCGGTACTTAAATTTAAATTTAAATTCCATGAATGGTTGGGGAATTGCTGTGCATTGCAATGTGAATCAGCAGCCAGCGATGCGGTTCACTCCGGCGAATTGGATTTGGGCCGGCTCGTCAATTCCAAAATAAAGGAGTGTGTCAAAGACGCGGCTTTTTCAATGCAATCTGCTTGCAGATTTTGCTACTGCGCTCACCGCAATGGCATCCTCCGCAGTTGCGGCCCTCACCTTCGATACCAATATTGGATTGGACGGCATCTACAACAGCGGCAGCGGTCTAGCTTCAACCACACTAGGCGCGGTCCAAATCGGCATGGATCAAACCGGCCGCCTGGAACTGAACATTGCACAAAAAGCAGGTTCTGAATATTTTGTGGCGGGCCGTGCCACTCTCCTAGCGCAAAAAAATGGCATCGCAAGCAACGATGACTTGTGGGCTCAGCTTGGCACCAACGTTGCCAGCATTAAATTGGGTCGTTTTGAAGCCACTGATCTATTTCCAGTGCCGCAAGACACGGTCGTAAACCACGCTGGAACGGTGTACCTTGCCAATTTGTTGCATGGGCGTTCGGACAAGTTTCATGCGGCCGGCGTTTATCCCCGGAGGGCAACCTAAGCTATGAGCTTGGCATCATCGATGCAACCAGCTTTGCACTTTCTGCTTCCTTGGCAGTGGGTGGTTTGGGTGCCAACGGAGCGCGTCCGGTTATTTCTTATGTGTACAGTCCCATCACGGTCAAATTCGGCCTGGAAATCGGCAAGTACCTGTCCTGCCGGGATGTGGACGGCGTGGGGTTCACGGCAAGTTATGCGGCCAACGGTATGGGTTTCAATGTGAACCTTGCACAGGCCAATCAAGACGCTCCGAAGGAAAACAAGATGCGCAGTCTCGGCGTCAACGCATTGTTAGGCCCGTGCTTTGCGGGCTAAATCGTGGCAAACAACGACCAGGTCGGCGGCGACACGCTGATCCAGACGGTGCACGCGTCTTACTACGTTCCCATCCCCGGCATCAAGGGCGGCTCCATTGCCCCGGCGGTATCGCATTCCACCGCGAGAGACAGTGTATTGGGACAAACGCTAGACGTGAACTCCATCCGTATCCGTCTTCACTTCGATTTTTAAGATTGCTGGCAAGCCCGCAAATGCGCAGACCCGTAAACTAGGCGTGGTCCCAATCTCTACGTTCCAGATAAGCTCCAGCAAACGCACCGACGTGGTCCGGAGTCTGGATGGCGTAATGGCGGGTAATCCGGTGAAACCATGCCGAGATTGTTATGCAAATTTTCATGGCAGTCTCCTGTTTTAAGTAAACAATATATACAGTTTACACTGTTGAAGATAAACGGTGTAAATCATTCCGAGTGTTCGGTTTCCCATTGCATGAAGAAAATTTTCAAAGCGTCCAGATTTGACTGGCGAACCATTGCCGCACTCAATATCGTTTCCACTTTGTCGCAGGTTGGTCAGTTCGGCATTGCCTACGTTGTGTTGCCGGTGTGGATGGCAGACCATGGGTTTGGTGCCGGCCAGATCGGGTTGTTCGCCGCATCACTCTGGCTGGGGCAGCTTCCGGGGCTGGGCTTGGCACCTTGGCTCTCCCGTTGCATGGGGGCGCGGCAAGTTATTGCCCTGGGCCTGATCTGTACCGGTGTGGCAATGGTCTGCATTGCCACATTGCCCTGGCCGCTATTCCTTGCAGGGGGGCTGTTGGCTGGCTTTGGACTGGGCTTGCGTTGGATCGGTCTGGAACCCTGGCTGTATCGCATCGCACCGGCGCACGCACGCGGACGGCTGGTGGGTTTTCACGAAACCTTGATTGCCCTGGCTCCCATCATCGGGCCGCTGGCTGCGGGCTATGCGAGACTGTCTGGCCAAGCAGTCTTTGGTATTGGCGGTGTTTTTGCCATAGCGGCTCTGGTGCCGTTGGCGTGGACGCGCAAACCCCCGCAAGACATCGCTTCGGATGGCGGCAGCCATCTGATGTCCGTATTGCGCGCAGCGTTGGGGCAGCGCATCTTCCGGCAGGGGCTATTGATTGCGTTGCTGGGCGGCATGCTGGAAGCGGCGGTATCCGGTCTGTTCGCGGTGTACACGCAGAACCGGGGTATCGGTGCGTTGCAAACGGCCGATTTGCTTGCCGCATTTGGCGTTGGCGGCTTACTGCTGCAGTATCCGGTGGGCTGGCTGGTAGACCGCCTGAGTTTGCGCACCACCACAATGGCTTGCGCGGCGGGCACGGTTGCAGTCGCTTCGATTTTGGCCATGCCCCTGGCTTATCCGCAGTTGCTTGTCGCGGTGTTTGTGTTGGGTGGTTTGATCACCGCATTTTTGACGCTGGCCCTGATTGCGAGCACTCTGACCGGCGGCAATATGGCGGGCAATGTCAGCCTGATCTCGATGTTTTACACCCTGAGCGCAGTTGCTGGCCCGCTGATCGCTGGCGTTCTCGTCAGCGCTTTCGATGGAAACGCGCTGATGTGGTTTGCAGCGGCACTTGCCGCCACCATAGCGTTGGCCATGGCAACTACGTCACGCACTTTGTAAGTTCTCAGGTGGCTAATGCGGTGTAATTGCGTCTTGCACCACCAAGGAGCCTTCATGCGCTCGCTCATAGCCGCCCTGGTACTTTTTTTCGTCGTAGTCGCCCATGCCCAAAGCGTGGACGCGTTTGCCGGTAGCAAACTCAGCGAGCCTGAAGCTGCCCGCCTGAAAGAGCGCTTGCGCGCGCCCTTGGCCGAAGGCGCGAGTCCGGCCCAGATTGAGGCGTATTTCAAAGGGATGGACGCCGCTGCTTTGCGATTGGGCGACTTGCTTGAGCGCGAGCGCGTTTTGCGTGAATGGAATCAGGTGTCCAGAAGTGTGGATGCGCGCTGGACATACGCCAGCTACCTCATCAACTCCGAAAAGGTGGACGAAGGCTTTGTGCAGTTCGAGGCGCTGATCAAGGACTTGAAGGCGCCCAACGAAAAAGTGCGGGCGCGTGCCCGACTCGCCATTGCCTATATCGACCAGAGCAACCTCAAGCGCGCTCAGACGCTGCTTGATGAGGCTTCGCAAATCATTAAAAATGAATTTGTGGCGACGCGCACCGGTGCTGTGGCGTACTGGTACCTGCGCGCGGAGATGGAATACTTCAACATACGAAGCCGTCTGAATATGCGACAGGGCCGGTTTGTTGATGCGCAGGAGGCATCGCGCCAAGCCAATCTGCGAGGCATTGCGCTGCAGGACGTGGACTCGCTGGTCGACGAGCGCCAACGCAACTACAGCCGCATGGGCCACGCCTGGGCTGCTACCGAAGCGGCCTTGCCGCCCATAGCAATGGGCCGGTTTGTAGACGCTGATGACACGCTGCGTCAGGCTTATGCGCTGTACAAAAAATACGGCCTGACCGAAGACACCATGGTCGACTTTTACCGCCGGGTGGCAGAACTCCGGTTTAACGAAGGGCGTTACTTCGACGCCATTGCCTTGTACAGAAAAGTGCAGGGTATTCAAAGTCGCCAGGGCGTGAATTCCGCGTCCACGCAGGCCATGTTTACCCGCACCGGCATCGTGCGTTGTATGGTCGCGGCAGGCCTATGGGATGAAGCCGCCAAAGAATTTTCTGACATGGACAGCTTGGCTGGCAATAACACCATGCTGGGTAACATCGCGCGCCAAAGCGAATTCCGTGCGCAGGTCTATATGCAGGTCGGCCCCTTAAGCCGTGCGCGCTCGGTGATGGCAGGCACGCTCAAGTGGCACGTGGACAACCTGGGTCCCGGCCACTATTACACCGCCATGATGCGGGGCTTGTACGCAGTGACGCTTACCGTTAATCCGTCCGGCAGTGATCTGGCGAACGCCCGCCGTGAATTCGAGACCTCTGTGCGTGACATGACAGCCCCAGGAAGCCTGTCCGCAGACTTTCAGGACAACGCCTATCGCAAAGTGCTGAAAAACCTTATTCTGAAGTCGTATCTGCACCTGCTCTCTGCGCCGGACAGGCCGGGCGAGGCCGATGCTGCAGAGGCCTTCAAGGCGGCAAACCATCTGATTGCGTCGTCGGTACAGGAGGCTATTGCCGAGTCGGCGGCACGTGCCGGTATCAGCCAGCCGGGTCTGGCAGCGCTGGTGCGCAAAGATCAGGATGCCAGGAATGAGCTCGGCGTGTTGTACGCGTACGTCGCCGCGCAAAACGGCGAGGGTACCAACCGCAGCAACCCCACGGTACTGAATGCCATGCATGAGCATATGAAGGAACTGGAAGACCTGCGTCGTGATGTGAAAGAGCGTGTGCAGAAAGAGTTTCCGGAATACTTCGCATTGCTGCAACCGCGTGCACCCACACCCAAAGAAGTGGCTGCCCAATTGCGCGCCGATGAGTTGTTTCTTGCCTTGCTGCCGCAGGACAACGGCACCTATGTGTTCGCCGTGGCGCCGGGTGGCCGTTTGGTATTTATCCGCAGTGCACTTAACGCCACACAGGTTGGCGCTATGGTGCAGCGCATCCGTGCGACGCTGGATGTGGCAGACAAAGGCGAGCGCGCACCGGCATTTGACTTTGCAACTGCCTTTGCTTTGTATGATGCGCTGTTGCAGCCGCAAGAGCCGCTTATGCGCAATGCCAAACACCTGATCGTGGCGGCGTCGGGCGCACTGGGGCAATTGCCGCTGGCGGTGCTACCCACCCGTGCCTGGAGTGGCACTGCTGAACCCCAGGCTCCGTGGCTGATTCGCCAGTACGCGATCAGCAGTGTGCCATCCGCAAGTGCGTGGATGTCCTTGCAAAAGCTGGCCAAAACGCCGTCCGGCAAGCAGTCGATGATGGCGTGGGGCGACCCGCGCTTTGTCATCACGGCTAGTGTGCCGGCCGGGCAAGCCGGTTCGGCTGCAGGCGTATCCCGGAGCGTGACGCGCGCCTTGAATGCCGCGCGCCAACAGCAGAGTTTTGATTTTGACAAGCCCAAGGTCGACGTCTTGCGCTATGCCGAATTGCCCGCTTTGCCGGAAACCCGCGACGAGTTGCTGGCTTTGGGTAAAGCAATGCATGCGGATATTGCGCACGACTTGTTGTTGGGGGAGGCGGCTACGCGGGCGTCGGTGCTGGAGGCCAGCAATGATGGTCGACTGGCCAGCCGGCAAGTGGTCGTGTTTGCCACGCACGGGCTCTTGCCCGGCGACTTGCCGCATTTGGAGCAACCCGCCCTGGCGCTGGCCGGGAGCACGCAAAAAGATGCGTCACCCTTGTTGACCTTGGACGATGTACTGGGCCTGCGCATGAACGCCGACTGGGTGGTGCTCAGCGCCTGCAATACCGCCGGAGCCGATGGCAAAGCGGAAGAGGCCATGTCAGGTCTGGCCCGCGGCTTTTTTTACGCAGGCAGCCGCAGCCTGCTGGTTACCCACTGGTCGGTGGAAAGCGAAAGCGCCATGTTGCTGACCACCGGTACCTTTGACAAATACCAGTCTGATCCCACTGTCACGCGTTCGGAAGCACTGCGCAGCGCCATGCTCAAAGTGATGGCGATGAAGCCCTACGCGCATCCTGCTTTCTGGGCGCCCTATGCGCTGGTGGGTGAGGGTGGCAGGTAGCCCCCGGTGACCACTCAGCTTTGGTTTGGCGCACCCAGCGTGCTGTTGTGCCAACCGCTGGGCTCATCGTTCGCCTCTTCAGCCACGAGTGCGGACGTGCTGCGTACCCGGTAAGACAGTTCGCGCGCGATGTTGCGGGTGATTTTGATGGCGGTCGCGGGTTGGTCGCGCACCAAAGTTTCGATGGCCTGGCGACTGAGTAAAAAGGCTGCAACCGTCGAATCCGCCATGGCGGTGGCCGAGCGCGTCTTGCCGTCGATAAACCCCATTTCCCCCACGAATTGCCCCGGCCCGAAGGTGGACAGCCGCGCAGATACAGTGCTGTCGTTGGCCAGAATGCTGACCATGCCTTCTTCCAGCAGCCAGATACCATCGGCCTGCGCGTCACGCTTGAACAACGGCTGGCCTTTGGGGACCTCACGGTGCTCGCCCAACTCCAATACGAGCGCTATTTCTTCCGGGCTTAGGTCATGCACCAACACGTTACCCTGCAGCGGGGTGCGCATCAACGGCATGGCCAGCACCGTGGCATTTTGCAACACCATTTCTTCGCAGGCCTCCAGGCCCCGGTCCATGTCGACAGCCGTCTGTGTCCCGCTGAAATTCTGTAACACCAGATGCAGTTCGGTGGAGCGTGTCAGTGCGAGGCCGGTTAAGAATACCGTGATGCTGCGGTCCTGTAGCGCCTTAATGATCCACACAATGGCCGCTGAGCCGCTGGGGTCCACATCCGTTACACGCGCCACGTCCAGCACTACGCAGCGCGCGTCGGCGTGCAACTCATCCACCAGTTGCGTCAGACGCGTACTGTTGCCGAAAAAAAGATGCCCGGTCAACCGCAACGCCGCAACGCGCTTGGCCATGCGTTGCAAATTGGCAGCTTCGGAGGCGCTGCGCACCCGCCTGGAGTGCACCTGATCAATGTAGGCCCAGCGCGCTGTGAGGTTGGTCGACACCCGGCGCAATACAACCAGTGAAGACAAGGCAATGCCGATGGAGCAAGCCCACACCAGACTGCCGAAAAACGCAACCAGCGCCATCGAGAAGGCGATCCAGAAACCGATATCCAGGCGCCCGTCAACGAGCCATTGGCGCTTAAGCAAAATGTCTTTCATGTTGGCCAGAAATACCCGATCGGCTTGCAGGCACGCTTGTATCAGCAACAGGCCGGCAACCATACCCGCGGGCAATACGATCAGCCAGTCGCCTGCAAACAGCAACAAAATGCCGGTAAAAACCAGTGCAGATACCGACGACCAGCGTGTGCGCCCGCCCGCTACCCAGTTGGCCATGCTGCGTACCGGCTGCATGGCAATGGGCGTGCCGCCAAGGACGGCGCTCACAGCGTTGGACGCACCCAGAATCATCAGCTCGTGGTCCGGTTCAATGCGCACACCGAAACGGGTTTGCATCATGCCTGCTGTGGTGAAAGTCTCCAGTATCAAGACCAAAGCCAGCGTGAGCGCGCCGGGGAGTCCGGTGATGAGAAGGCGCACCAGTTCCGTTTGTGGCAAGCTTTGCCAGAGTTGCAAAGAGACCCAGCGCGTTCCCGGAGTGGCGGCGCCCGCCAGTGGTGTGACGTGCGGCTCCAACACTAAAGCGATTGCAATACCGCAAATTAACGCGATCACGACGGACGGCAGCTTCTTGAGCAGCGCAGGTGGACGAACCAGAAAGCAGGTCACCATGACCAGCGCGGTCAGCAGCGCGGCGCTGCTGCCAGACATCACGTGTTTAATCGCCAGCCAGCAAAAGCCCAGTGCAGTGCCATTGGCGATGCCACTGTTGACAGGCGCCGGAATCATGCGAAACACATTGCCCACCCGTGCTAGCGCGACAAGGACGATCAGTCCCGAAGCGCCCAGGTACAACAGGCTTGCCGCCCCCATCGCCGTGCTGAGTTGCACAGCGGTTAATGCACTTAAGCCATTGCTTGCGGGCTGCGCCTGAACCAGATGCACGACGAGCGCCACATAGACCGATAGCGACGCGCCCCGCGAGCCGAATAGCATGGCTACCTGCCCGCGCATCAGCAGGCTTACCGCCGCCGCTGCCGTGGCAGTCACCAGCGCGGCCCAGAACCCGGCGCCCAGCCCGAGACTGCCGAACACGCCCTGGAACAGCAAAATGGGTACCAGCGCAGCCGGTAAGCCCTGAAGAGCCGCTTCAATGCCGGCCCGGATTTCGGTATGCTTGGCGCTCACTAACGGTCCCTGCGAGTTGTTGTCTTGTATTGTTTGCATCTTAATGCCAGATAATTTCAACTTTATATCGACAGGGCTTCACCCATGAGCACCAGAGTAGACCCCGACGTCGCCTATCTGTTTGCCCAGAACGTGGGGGCCAAGTACATCGCAGACACCATCCCTCCCGCGCAACCCAAGTCGGCTGGGCCTTCCATCAAACTCGATGCGCAGATTGTCAAAAAAATTGCAAATAGCGTGGCCATTTTTGCAGGCATGCCGCATGAGAGCCTGCTGAGCACGCTGGACATTGCCGAGCTGCGACAGTTTAAAGCGGCCAGCGTCGTGTTCAAAGAAGGCGATGTGGGGAAATCTTTTTACGTGATCATCGTCGGAGCGGTGGCTGTGCAAAAAATGCACGAAGGTCGGGATGTGGTGCTAGCCCGCATGGGCGCGGGCGAGTGTTTCGGTGAAATGGCGTTGGTGCGTGATGACATTCGCACGGCCACCGTGGTAGCCGAGCGGGACTGCGCTGCACTGTGCTTTGAGCGTGTGCACATCGATGCGCATCCGCAAAGTGCCCATCTCATCTACAAAAATATTGCGGCTATTCTGGCCAAACGCCTGGAAGAGCGCAGTCTGTAGGTATCGGGGCAGTAACAGGGCGGATCTTGAACAAGATGGTTAACACTGAGTTGAAAAGACCCACCGCTAGCGTATCGTCGGGCATTGCCATTTAAAAATTCATAAGGAGAGAGACTTGACTATCCATTCCATGACCCGCCGCAAAGTATTGGGCGCCACTGCCGCCCTAGGTGCTGCTGTATTGCCCGGCTTGCCCGCGTTGGCACAAAGCAAAATGGTGTTGCGCGTTTCTACGCCCGCCGTGCCGGACGACTGGCATGCCAAGATGTGGACGGTGTTCAAAGAGAACCTGGAAAAGTCCGCGCCCGGCGAGTTTGACGTGCAAATCAACTTGAGTGCCTCGCTGTTCAAGCAAGGTACCGAGCCGGCCGCCATGGCACGTGGCAATCTGGAGCTGTCGTCCATCTCTGCTTTTGACATTGCCAAGCTGGTGCCGGAGTTTTCGATCTTCACCGCCGGTTACATCGTGCATGACCCCGCGCAACAGCAAAAGATTTTCAACGGCCCCATCGGTACCGAGATGTTCAAAATGGTGTCCGATAAGATGGATGTGACGCCGCTATCCACCGTTTATCTGGGTACCCGCCAGGTGAACTTGCGTGACGCGCGTCCGGTCAAAGTGCCGGCTGACCTGAAGGGCGTCAAGCTGCGCATGCCCGGCTCCAAAGAGTGGTTGTTCCTGGGCGAAGCGCTGGGTGCCACACCCACGCCACTGGCCTTCGGCGAGGTGTATCTGGGTCTTAAGAGCGGCACGATTGACGGTCAGGACAACCCGCTGCCCACTGTGCGCGCTGCCAAGTTCTACGAAGTGACCAAGCAAATTGTGCTGACCAGCCATTTGGTGGACGGTATTTTTATTTCCATATCCAACAAGGCGCTGGCTGGTATGAGCGCGGCCCAAAAGCAAAAGGTCACTGTCGCTGCGCAGGCGGCTGCCGCTTACAACAACGAAAACCGCATCAAGGAAGAGGCGCAGATTGTGGAGTTTTTCAAGAAGGAAGGTATGCAGGTCACGACCCCCGATGTGGACGCTTTCCGCAAGTCTGTGCAAACGGCCTATCTGAACTCCGAGTACGCCAAAGAGTGGCCCAAGGGATTGCTGGACCGCATCAACGCGGTGAAGTAAAGCGGCAAGTCGCGCGCCTTAGACACAGCCCTGACACCAATGCAGATTGTTAAATTTTTTTTCCGGTATGCATGGGTATTAGCTGCGTTCTCTGCCATCGCAGCACCAAGCTTGCCGTCGCGCGATCTCACCATTGAGCTTCGCCAGATTGACGAGTCCAAAGCGCAGGGCGCGGACGGCGGGGCAGCAAGCGCAGGCAAAACCTATTCAGCCGGTGCCGCGTCAATCCCCGAGTGGGAGCCGCAAATGGTGCAGGTGCGCAACGGAGAGAAGGCCACGTTAAAGATGCAATCGGTTACGCCGATGCAGTGGGTCCAGTCCGCTTTTGTTCAGGTGGATAAATCGGGGTCTGCGACTTCGCCGGTTCCCGCTGCTGCTGCCAATAAGACGGCAAACGGTTGGAACGGTGCAGCGGCTGTGCAAAACGCGCTGAGCTGGTTTGACGCGGGCGAGAGCATCACCGTGCATCCGAAGTGGATTGGCGGTAAAACTGCCGTGGTGGAACTGGAAGTGCAAAAAGCCGGGTTTGATGAGCGCAACGGTGCAGACTTGCCAACCCAGTCCCGCAAAACCCTGTCCACCACCGTGACAGCGCCACTCGCGCAGTGGCTCACCATTGCAGCCACCGGCAAAAATCCGCAGGCTACCACCTACAACAGCGAGTCACTGCAACAGACGCGGCGCCTGCTGCAAATCCGGGTCATGGTGCCTTAAGCACGGCCTCAGGACTCAACCACGCGCCAGTGGATTGGGCGTAGGCTCTGCAATTTTGTGCAGAGTGTTGTGGTCGGTATGGTGAAATGGCTCGGCTTGACCCTGAATCATCAGTGCCGTGTCGGTCTCGTAGCTCCAGGTTCCATCGGGATTGATGGTGACTTTGATGCGGTACGAGTCGGTGCGAAACGCGTCTTCCAAAAACGGATTCGAGCAAATGCCGTACGTCGTGGTGTTGCGGTTGGACACCAACTCAAAGCTCGTGGCGTCTGCTGTGGCATGCCCAACCGCCATGGCGATTTGTCCGCGCGGAATGGCCAGCGATTGAATCACGGTGTTGGTGGCCGGCTCCCACAGCCAGTAGCCCACCTGGTCGTGGTAAGTCTTGGTCTGTTCGGGTTTGGTGACGTGCGTGTGGTAACGCAAGCCGTAATAGAGCTGCGGGCCGTTGGTCTGCGGATCAATCGGTTGCAGTTCGTAATGCTCTTCAAAAATCTGTTTCTTCGGCCCTTCCGCTTTGGGCTTGGTATCGAGTCCGCGGGTACCGGACCAGACGCCCGCCATGTGGCGCAAGGGCCCGAGGTTGTTGAGGGTGATGACGTCGGCCCGGGGCTCGGTATAAATGTCCGATGAATAGCTGCTCATGCGCGTTGAGGTGTAGTGACTGCGAAGCAGAATGTTGACACAACTCGGCGCACGCTGCACGTCTCATCGAGAAGCGCCGCAGCCTATTGCGCCGTCAACGCGGCCAACGCTGCCTGCACGGCATCGAGCTGTTCTGCTGCCACCGGCTGCAGCAAGGCCAGCGCCTCGGGCAACGCCTTGGTCCCTTGCGTCTGTAGCGCTGCAATGGTTTGTCCCGCCACTTTGGGGGAGTCAAACGCCAGGCTTTGCAGCAGCACTGCGCCATCTGCATCAACCAGTTTGAAATAAAACTTGCCGTCTTTTTCGCGGTATTGCTTGAAGCTGGCAGCGGCAACTTTGCTGCTTTTTTCCCGATGCACTTGGGCACCCGTGGTGAGCGGTCGAAGACCCACGGCACTGCGTAGTTGCGCCATAAACGGTGTGGCGATGGCGCGGGCTTTGGTAGCACCAGCCAGCAGCAGTGCTTCCACTTCCTGCGGGTGGTCGATGAGGTGCTGGTAGCGCTCCCGCATGGGGGCAATCTCGCGGTCAATGCGCTCAAATAAAATCTGCTTGGCCTCGCCCCAGCCAATGCCTTCTGCAAAGGCTTTGCGCAAGCCAGCGGTTTCTTGCTTGCTGGCAAAGGCCTGATAAATCTGGAACAGGGCCGAGCCTTCCGATTCCTTGGGTTCACCCGGTGCGCGGGAGTCGGTCACGATGCCGGCAATCAGCTTTTTCAATTGCTCACGGCTGGAAAACAAGGGGATGGTGTTGTCGTAGCTCTTGCTCATCTTGCGGCCATCCAGACCGGGCAGGGTGGCCACCGACTCCTCAATCTCGGCCTGTGGCGGCACAAAGTGTTCGCCATAGCGGTGGTTGAAGCTGTTGGCCATGTCGCGCGCCATCTCGATGTGCTGAATCTGGTCGCGCCCCACAGGCACTTTGTGCGCGTTGAACATCAGAATGTCCGCACCCATCAGTACCGGGTACATGAACAGACCGGCGGTCACGTCGCAGTCCGCGTCCACCCCCGCTGCGGTGTTCTTGTCCACCGACGCTTTGTAAGCATGCGCGCGGTTCAGAATGCCTTTGCCGGTTACACAGGTCAGAAACCAGGTGAGTTCGGGAATCTCCGGCACATCGGACTGGCGGTAAAACGTCACGCGTTGTGGGTCTAGGCCCGCCGCCAGCCAGCTTGCAGCGATCTCCAGCGTCGAGCGTTGAATGCGTGCCGGCTCATCGATTTTGATGAGCGAATGGTAGTCGGCCAGAAAGTAAAAGCTTTCTACACCGGCATTCAGACTGGCTCGCACCGATGGGCGGATGGAGCCCACGTAATTGCCCAGATGCGGCGTTCCGCTGGTGGTGATGCCGGTCAGGAAGCGGGTTACTGGGGGTGGGGTATTTGGAGTCGTAAGCATGGTCGAAAAAGTGCAGCTGATGCCAGCTCAGTTGGCCAGCATGGCCAATGGGCTGAGGATGATGTTAAGCGCGGCGTTGCTGATAGCCATGAGCGGGCGCATCCACAGCGAATCCAGCACACGCATGTAAATCAGTGCAATCACAATGAAAAAACCGTAAGGCTCGATGCGAGAAAACGCCAGTGCCTGGCGCATGGGTAAGAGACCCACCATGATGCGCCCGCCGTCCAGCGGCGGCAGTGGAAACAGGTTGAACACAAACAGGCCCAAATTCATAGAGACGCCTGCCTTGCACATGCCATAGAAGAAGACCTCTTCGACGCTTGCGATTTGCAAAAGGTAAAATAGCACGCCCCACAGCAGCGCCTGCACCAGATTGGCCGCAGGCCCGGCCAGTGCCACCCAAATCATGTCGCGCTTGGGATTGCGCAAATTGCCGAAACGCACCGGCACCGGCTTGGCGTAACCGAATAAAAAAGATCCGCCCGTTGCAAAGTACAGCAACAGCGGCATCGCGATCGTGCCTATGGGGTCAATGTGTTTGCCGGGGTTGAGCGTAACGCGGCCCAGGTTCCACGCGGTGTTGTCGCCGAAATAGCGCGCGGCATAGCCGTGCGCTGCCTCGTGAATGGTGATGGCAAACAGCACCGGAAGCGCGTAAATCGCAACGGTTTGAATCAGTTGAGCAAAGTCCATTGCCCTATTGTCTCAGACCCTTGTTCCACCCTCGGGTAAACCCCGTCCATCCGATTGATGTGAAGCAAACTATTTTATCATTTGCTGGATATAGTCAACCGCAGGGGGGGACTGATTCCGTCGCATGGTGCGGCCCCATCAATAAATAAGCAATCGATTTAAGGGCAGTCATGAACGGAGCGAGTTTGAAGCCGCCAGCGAGGGCGAGCAGTACGGTGATGCTGTGCGCATTGCATTGCATTCGGGTCTTCATCACGGGGGGCGGCCATGACTAAGCCCTACCTTGGCGATCTTAAAGAGCGTTATCCCGAAAAAGTTACTACCGCGCAGGCCGTTGCATCTTTGGTGCAACCCGGGCATCGCGTTTTTGTAGGTACCGGATGCTCCACGCCGCGCTCCTTACTGGCTGCACTGGAGGCGCTGAAGAACCCACCGCCGGACGTGGAGCTGGTCCACTTTCTCACCACCAATGCCATGGCACACGATGCCGATGGCAAGGCCTTGACCCACTACCGGCACCGGTCGTTTTTTATCGGCTCGGATATGCGCGCCGCCAGCAGGCAGGGTTTGGTGGAGTACGTTCCTATCCAGATATCCAAAGTGCCGGATTTGATTAGCCGCGGCTCCATTCCCATTGATGTGGCGATGATTCAGGTTTCTGCACCGGATGCCTTTGGTTACGTTAGCCTGGGCGTGTCGGTAGACGTCATTCCTGCGGCAGTCGCCGCCGCCAAACTGGTCATTGCGGAAGTTAACGGTGCAATGCCACGGACACAGGGCGAGACCACGATGCACATCCGGGACATCCACAAGCTGGTGCCCGTGCACACCCCGGTGCAGGAGTATGTACACCAAAGTGCGACCGAAGAGATTGTGCAGCAAATTGCCAAATACATCGCAGGCATCATTGACGACGGCTCCACATTGCAAGTGGGCTTGGGAAGGATTCCCAACGAAGCACTACGTTACCTGGCCGACCGGAAGGACCTGGGTTTGCACTCTGACGTGGTCACCGATGCGATTCTGCCGCTGCTGGAAAAAGGCATCCTGACCGGGCGCGCAAAATCGCAGCTCAAGAACAAGATGGTGGCGTCCTTTGCGCTGGGTAGCCGCGAGCTCTATGACATCATGGATGGCAACCCCCTGTTTTCCTTGCATCCCATCGAATGGGTTGCCAGTCAGGAAGTCATTGCCGCGCAGCACAAGATGGTGTCGATCAGCCAGGCGTTTTCGATTGACCTTACCGGACAGGCATGCTCAGACCAATTTGAAGGTGAGCTGTACGGCGGGCTGGGCGCACAGGTTGATTTTGTTCGCGGTTCCGCGCTTTCCAAAGGCGGCAAGCCCGTTGTGTGTCTCACTTCAACCACTGAAGATGGCGCGACATCGCGCATCAAGGCGCTGCTTGATCCGGGTGAGGCCGCGACACTGGCGCGAAGCGACCTGCATTACGTGGTGACCGAATACGGCATCGCCTACCTCCACGGTAAGTCCATACGTGAACGCGCTTTGTCCTTGCTGGCTATTGCACACCCCAAGTTCCGCGGCGAATTGCTGGCGCGTGCCAAGGAGCTGGGCTTTTTGGATCAGGCCTGCACGATTGAAAGCGCTTTCCCCTATCCGGTGGAAGAGGAAATTCAGGTCACCTTACGGACAGGCAAGGTGGTAAAAATCCGGCCCGCCATTGTGTCGGATTCGGGTGCCATCAAGGCCCTGTTTTACAGCTTGCCGGCGGACGACAAGTACACCCGGTTTTTCCGGCAGGTCAGAGCGCTGTCCAGCCACGAAGTGCAAAAGCTTTGCAATCTTGACTACAAATTGTCGGTGGCATTTGTGGTCGTACAGGGCGAACGCGAGAACGAAAAACTGATCGGTCACGCCACCTATTTCGTCAACCCTTCCACCAATCTTGCCGAAACGGCATTCATGGTGAGCAACGAGTGGCAAGGTTCCGGCTTGGGCGGCGCGATGCAGCGTAGATTGATGGACCATGCCAAAGCGCGTGGCATCCGGGGATTTGAAGCGGAAATACTGCCTGAAAACTCCAAAATGATTCGACTGGCCCGCAGCTGCTGCGACAACGTCAGTGT
The DNA here is from genome assembly GCA_947373605.1 of Comamonadaceae bacterium. Taxonomy (GTDB): domain Bacteria; phylum Pseudomonadota; class Gammaproteobacteria; order Burkholderiales; family Burkholderiaceae_C; genus Allorhodoferax. The sequence goes on along the minus strand of CANBYM010000011.1, from coordinate 23,311 downwards.
GCAGCGTGATGAAGACTCGGTTCACATCACCATGCTCTTTTAGACAATTAATTAGACACTTAACGGGATATCTCCACAATGAAGAATAGTGAAATACTGCTGGCCGAAGATCTGCCCAGCCCTCCGGCACCCAGCTACATCTCCACCATGGCCAAGTCATACATGGCGGGAGATGTCTTGTTTATAGAAGGTGAAACCGGGCGCGAAATGTTTATCGTGCTCAAAGGTTGCGTGCGTATTGCCTGCACATCGGGTGAAGGCGATGTGGCGCTGGGCGAATTCCATGAAGGCGACTTTTTCGGCGAAATGGCACTGGTAGGAAGCGGCCTGCGCACCGGCACCGCCACGGTACATGCGGACGCCACCCAATTGGTCGCTGTCAACCAGGGACGGTTCGTATATCTGGTGAGCCAGCAACCCGCATTTGCTTTGAGCATCATGCGCCTGATGGGGCGGCGCATGGAAGCGATGAACTTGCGTTTGTCTAACTTGGAAATGCAGATCGCATAAGGAACAAAGCCATGGCCAAAAAACAAATACTCGAAATCGCAAACGGCATCTTCCAGGTGATCGGGCGCAACCGTGCCGCGCATGCCTACGTCATTAAGGGTAGCCGGCGCACTGTCATGATTGACACAGGTTTACCGACGACTTTTGAGGCGACCCAATCGGCACTGGCGGAACTCGGCCTTACGACGCGCGACATTGATCTGGTGTTGCTGACGCACGAGCACATTGACCACGCCGGCGGCGCGCCCCTCATGCCTAAATCCTGCCTGATTGCAGCCCATCGACTGGCGGCCAACAAGTTGGCACTAAAGGACGAGTTCGCGTTGATGAATCAAGCCTTTTCGCTGAACACGGACCATTTTGAAATCGATATCAGTCTGGAAAACGGATCGGTCATCGATACCGGAACGCACCAACTGGAAATCATTCATACGCCCGGGCATTGCTCCGGGGCCATTTGTGTATATGAACACACAAGCCGGTCCCTTTTCAGTGCCGACACCATCATGGCCAGCGGCATTGTGGGCGGCGTGCTCGGTTCCGGCAATATCAGTGACTACATCAATTCACTGCGAAGGCTCCGTACGTGGAATACACAGCTATTACTCCCGGGTCATGGCGTGAGCTCCACCAGTGTGACCGAGAGTATTGATATCGGAATCCGGCGGTTGGAAAATTTGCTGCATGAATCGCGTGAAGTTTTCAATGCCATGAAAAACTCCGACCACGGATTCGACAGTGTGCTTCGTTCGTTGCGCGAGTTGAACGTCAACTAGTCAGCGGTGGAGTGCTGCCCTGCGCAGTACGCTTCGGAGCTTGGCTGGTTGCAGTGGTTTGGTGAGCAGGACCAGGCCGTGGATACTGGCTCGTTGACGCAACGCTTCGTCGGTATCACCGCTGAGGAGGCAAGCGGGCAATTGGCGGCCCGCCTTTTCACGGATGGCCTCAATCGTATCGATGCCGTTTTCCCTGTTGGGCAGCCGGTAGTCCCCGAGGATGAATGTGGGTGTTCCACTTTGCTTCATGCTGGCACATGCATCAGTCGCGTTGTTGAATAGCCCGACTTTGCAACCCCAGGACCGTAGTAGCCCTGTGATGGCCTGTCCACTTAAGGGGTCGTCTTCAATGACCATCACATACAGGTCATTGAATTCATCAACTGAAGTCGCTATTTCCGGTGTGTCGGATAGTGGTGTACCGACACATCCCAGCGCGGTTGGTACAAATACGCTGAATCGCGTTCCCCGCCCGAACTCGGAGCGAACTTTTAACGGGTGATCAAGCAGACTGCAAGACCGCTTTACCATGCTCAGGCCCAAGCCGAGTCCTTTGGAGCGGTCACGTTCCGGGTTATCAATTTGGTAGAACTCTTCAAAAATTAAAGGGAGTTCTGTCGCAGCGATTCCAATCCCTGTATCCCAAACTTCGATGCGTACATGGTTTCCTGTATGGGTCGGCCTGCAGGCGACCATCACCGTGCCTTTGTCGGTGTATTTGATGGCGTTACCGACCAGGTTGAGTAGGACGCGTTGCAACAAATCCGGATCACTTTGGACCCATGCAGCGCAGGGCCGAACCTGCAAGCGCAGTCCTTTGGAAAGTGCAATATTCTCAAAGCAAAGGCGCAATTGATGAAATAGGTGTGCAACGGAAATCGGCTGCAAGCGCATGCCGACCGAATCCAAATCCAGCTTGGAATAGTCGAAGAAGGCGTCCAGCATTTCTTGCAATGCGTGCACTGATGCATCAATGCCTGCCACCAGCTCACGTGCATTTTCGTCTTGGGGCATTTTGGAGAGTCTTGCCACAAACATGCCCAACGCATGCGCCGGCTGCCGGATGTCATGGCTTGCCGCAGCCAGAAAACGTGACTTGGCAAGATAGGCCAACTCGGCGGCTTCTTTGGCAGCCAGAAGGTGGTCATCACTCAATTTCTGCACATAGCTGAACGATGCCGCGACCAGTGAATAAAAGAAGAGCGAAGCGAGGAAGTGGATGGAGACTTCCATCGCGTATTCATGAGGTACCGGTATCGCGGGAGTGATGATCAGCAGATAAAGCGCACTCAACACCAGGAACGCCGCACAATATTTCCATCCCGTGTGAAGTCCTTTTAGAAAAAATGCGACGAACGGAAACACATAAACCCAGTACAGACCGGTCTCTTTTACACCACCGAAAATGATCAGCGACCCCAGATAGGCCATCCCACAGATCACCAGCAAAGTGCTGGACCGTTCAGCGTCAGTCGGTTCAGTGGCCAGAAAATAGGCCGGTGCTGCAAAAAAAATGAGTGCTGATAACTCCAAAAGACCAAGCGGCACCATGCCCGGCGTGAGTAAGTTGAATGCAGCGAAGAACCCGCCAAACGTCAATCCAAAGAGAGCACCTACCCGGATTTTTTGCGTGGCGTTGTCGTCGCCAATGAAGCGCTCAATCCTTTGAAGCAGCACACAGGTTGCTGCTTTGGATGTAATGCGCACCGTCACCGCGATTGCGCCTACATGCCCAGCCGGGCCACATCTCCGCGCCCCTGCCGGATAATCTCCGGCGCTTCGCCGGTCAGATCCACCACGGTGGTGGGTTCCAGTGGACAGGCACCGGCATCCAGCACGGCGGCAAGCTGGTGCTCAAAACGGTTGCGGATTTCAGCGGCGTCGTTCATCGGATCGGACTCTCCGGCTGCGATGAGGGTCGTGGCCAGCAAGGCTGAACCGTGCAGAGACAGAAGGTCTTGCAGCGCCTTGTGTTCCGGTACACGCAACCCGATGGTTTTGCGCGAGGGGTGACTGACCCGGCGTGGCACTTCTTTGCTGGCTTCCAGAATAAAAGTGAAAGGCCCCGGGGTAGCGGCTTTCAGCAAGCGGTATTGTTTGTTGTCCACCCGTGCGTAGTTGGCCAGTTCGCTCAGGTCACGGCAAAGCAGGGTGAGATGGTGCTTATCGTCCACCCCGCGGATGCGGCGCATATTGTCGACTGCAGCTTTGTCATCCAGATGGCAGACCAGTGCGTAGCTGGAGTCGGTGGGAACGGCCAGCACGCCCCCTTTTTCCAGCAGGGCCACGGCTTGTTTGAGAAGTCTGGGTTGCGGGTTGTCGGGGTGAACTTCAAAGAGTTGGGCCATTGTTGCTACACAATCCGGTCGGCCAGCAATTCCCACACCGGCGTCAAACCACCGGGCAGGTAGGGCAGGGTGCCCAACTCGGTGTGGCTCTCGTCGGGACTGTGGAAGTCGCTGCCGCGCGAGGCCGCCAGGCCGAACTCTTTGGCGGTCTCCGCATAGGTCACATACTCCGCTGCGGAGTGGCTGCCGGTGACTACTTCTACGCCGCGCCCGCCATGGCCTTTGAACTCAGTAAACAGGGCATATTCTTCGTTGGCTGTGAAGCCATAGCGTGCCGGATGCGCCACGACGGCCATGCCGCCAGCCTGTGTGATCCATCCCACAGCGTCTTTGAGCGTGGCCCAGCGGTGCGGCACAAAGCCGGGCTTGCCTTCGATGAGGTATTTGCGAAACACTTCGCTCGTGTCTTTACACACCCCGGCCTCCACCAGAAAGCGTGCAAAGTGGGTGCGGGAAATCAGTTCCGGGTTGCCGACAAACTGCAGCGCGCCGTCATACGCACCTTTGATGCCGACCTTTGCCAGCCCGTCCGACATTTCCATGGCGCGTTCTTTGCGCCCGCCACGCGTGCTGCGAAGACCCGCCTTCAGAACTTCGTTGTCCGCATCAAAACCCAGGCCCACGATGTGTACGGTTTTGCCTAGAAATGTGATGGATATTTCGGTACCGGTCAGATACTTTATGCCCTGGGTTTTGGCGGCAGCCGCGGCGCGGTGCTGGCCGCCGATTTCGTCGTGGTCAGTCAACGCCCACAGTTCCACCCCGTTGGACTTGGCGCGTTCGGCCAGAGCCTCGGGTGTGAGCGTGCCGTCAGAGACGACGGAGTGGCAATGAAGATCGGCGTTGAGTATTTGGGTCACCCTGTCATTCTAGGACTTGTGCCGAATAGCCGTCTGAGCGCCAGCGCTTCAAAAGTCAGGTGCGCATCGCCAGTGCATCGCAACGCCAGTCAATGGATGCCGCAATGCCAACGCGGTCGCATGCAGCAGCAGGCGGGGACTTGCCATTGCAATCGTCGTCGGAGCATAGAGCGCATCACCCAGAATCGGATGTCCAATCGACTTCAAATGGATCCGCAACTGGTGGCTGCGCCCCGTGAGCGGTTCAAGTTTCAGGCGTGATGTGTTGGCTGCCGCGTCGCTTGCCACGCAGCGCCAGCGGGTCGTACTGGGCTTGCCGTTGACAGGATCAATTTTTCGTAAAGGCCGATTGGGCCAGTCCACCAGAATCGACAGGTTAATGGTTTGCCAGTCGTCAGACACTGCTGCCGCGCCATCCACAACAGCCATATATCGCTTATGCACCTCACGCAGGGCAAAGGCATCATTCAGCGTGCGCTGCACTGCGGGCGAGCGCGCCATGATCATCAGGCCGGAGGTTGCCATGTCCAGCCGGTGCACGATCAGTGCATCCGCATATTGCGCTTGTACCCGTGTGCTCAGACAGTCCTGCTTGTCCTCGCCTTTGCCGGGCACGGCAAGCAAGCCGGAGGGTTTGTTGAGCACCACGATGGCATCGTCGGCATACACCACCACGACGCCCTGGGCGTCAGTCTGCATCGGCACCCTGAATGAGCCGCTGCACGGTTTCGCACAGTTCGCTCACATCGTTGGGCTTGTAGACCAGTGCACTGGCACCGGCTTCCAACGCGTTCTTCTCTATGTCGGGGGTGACATAACCCGAGGCCAACGCCACCGGCAATTCCGGGCGGATGGCCTTGGCGGCCCGCAGCAACTGCACACCGCTGAAACCGGGCATGTTGTAGTCGGTCACCAGCAAATCAAAATCCATAGGCCGACCGGCCAGTGCGGCCTGCGCCAGCAGCGGGTCGGTAAACGTGGTCACGGTGAAACCCTTGCGCTTGAGCACACGGGCCACCAGATATACCAAGGCTTCGTCGTCGTCGACGTACATCACGTGTTTGCCTTCGCCCCGGATTTCCGGAGCCGCAGGCGGCTCGGGCGTCGCAGGTTCCGCCACTTCGTCACTGGCGGGGAAATACAGCGAGAAGGTACTGCCCACACCCACTTTGCTTTGCACATCAATGCCGCCCTGATGCGTCTGCATGATGCCGTGCACCACCGACAAGCCCAGCCCGGTGCCCTGTCCCACTTGGCGAGTGGTGTAAAAGGGCTCAAAAATGCGTTCAATGGTTTGCAGCGTCATGCCGTTGCCGCTGTCCTGCACGGACAGGTTGACATAGCGCCCCGGTGCCAGGCCCATGCGTCCGCACTCGGGTTGCTGCAGCGTGACATTGCCAATGCGGATTGTCACCACGCCCTTGGCTTTGCCAATCGCCATTATGGCGTTGGTACACAGGTTAAGCAGTGCCTGCTCTACTTGAGTGGCATCGGCCAGCACGTTGGAAAGGTGCGGCGCTTCTTCCACCGTGAGCTCCACGCGCGGCGGCACGGTGACCTTCACCAGACGCAGCGTTTCGTGCACTACTTCACTCAGGTGAATGGCATTGCGCTTAGGTGCCTCGTTGCGGCTGAAGGTCAGAATTTGGCGTACCAGGTCACGGGCGCGTCGCCCTGCTTTGTCGATTTCGCTGAGGCTGGTTAGCGCAGCCGAATCAGCGGCCACGTCTTGCCGGGCCAGATCCACATTGCCCAGTATGGCGCTCAGGATGTTGTTGAAGTCGTGCGCAATGCCACCAGCCATGGTGCCCACGGCCTGCATTTTCTGCGACTCGCGCAGCTGCGTTTCCAGTGCCAGTTGCTGTGCCTCTGCGCGTTTGCGTTCGGTCAGGTCACGCGCAAAAATAGTGGTGATGGCGGTGTGGCCCTCACCGCTCTGGCGTAGGCCCAGGGGGCGTCCCATTGGCTCGGCCTGCGTGTCGTGCAAAGTGCTTCGCGTACGCAGACGCCGCTCCAGCGAGACACTGATTTCCACATAGATGGATTCACCTTGCAGCGTGGTGGCGCTGTACTCACCCAACATTGCTTGCGCAGGGACCTGGCCCGTAATCAATTGCCGCTCCACATCCGGTAAAAAGCGTCCCAGCCTGCTGCCGAAAGCGGACTCGGCCGGACAGCCGAACAGCGCGGTCGCAGCCGGGTTGAACACCGTAATGCATTGGTTTTCGTCGATGCACAAAATGGCATCGAGCGACGAGTTGATGATGGCGGCCATGCGGTTTTCGCTGAGGAACAAATCTTCGTTGCGCTGCAAAAGCACCGTCGCACTCTCCTGCAGGGCCAAGCGCTGCGCCAGCAAGGGCCCCTGGTCAATAACGGCGCAGATGAAGTGCGCCAGCTCGTCCTGCGGGTTCTCGATGCGGGCAATGTGCAGGTCACCGGTGAAGGTACTGTGTGCGCCGCTTTGGAACACGACTTCGGTTACCTCGCTCGCGCCCGAAGCCTTGGCCGATAAAAAAGACACGGCCACTTCATCTGCATGTTCGCTTCCCACAAAAGGCAGTAAAAAATTCAGCGGCGGATCACTTTCAGTCGGTTGAAACAAGCGCAGTGCCATGGCGTTGCTGGCCAGTACCAAGCCCTCTTCGTCCACCACCATGAGTGCCAGCGGCACGCTGGAAAACAAAGTGGCAAAACGCTCAGAGGCTCCTTCGGCCTCCTGCTGGCTGTAGCGCAACGCCTTGTTCTGGATTTCCAGTTCGGCCTGGTATTTGCGCAGGTCGGCAATCATCTGCGCGGGCTCGTAGCCTTCGATGATCAGGTCCTGCGCAATTTCTGCGGCGCGGTTGCCGCCGGAGGCGACCCATCCCGGCGCGCGCGTGGCCACATGGATTCTTCTGCGCTTGGTAAGGCCGGGCATACAGTGTTTATGGAGATTGGGTAAGCGCAATGCGCAACTTGTTTATATCAAACTCACTCACTGTGCCGCCATGGTTGCCCCAACTGGTGCGCAGGTAACTCAGCACGGCGGCGATTTCGGCATCGCTGAGCTTGAGCACGAAGGGCGGCATGCCAAAGGGCCTGGGGTTGCCGCTTGTACTGGCCGGGTAGCCACCGTAAAGAATGTGCAGCACAAGATTGTTGATCTTGGTGCGTTGCACATTCGGGTTGCCCGCCAGCGCAGGGTAGGCACCGCTTTGGCCTTGTCCGGATTTGCCGTGGCAGTCTGCGCACTGTTTGTCGTAAATCGCGCCGCCCATTTTGAGGGTGTCGCTGCCTATGGCCGCGCTGGCGGTTAAGACAGGCGAGCCTTTGGCCTGGCGCTTGAGGTATTGTGCCATCGCCAGTGCGTCCGCATTCGTCAAATAGCGGGTGCCATGCTGCACCACTTCGGCCATGGGGCCAGCAGCATAGCCGTGCGGCGATATGCCATTTTGTAAAAAAGTTTGCAATTGGACGTCGCTCCAGCGCTGCAGCCATGGCGATTGCAATGCAGGGGCATACCACTGGCTGATCTGCAATACCCCGCCTTCTTGTGTCGCGTCGGCACGCATCGCGCCGAAGGCGTTGCGTTGTGTGTGACATTCATCGCAGTGGCCCAGACCATGCACTAGATAGGCGCCGCGATCAGCAGCTGCGCTTGCGGCGGCATTAGGTGGCGTATCGGCAGCAGGTTTGAAAAACAGCAAGCGCCAGACTTTAAGTGCTAGCTGTGTGTTGTAAGGCCAGCGCAGCGTGTGCGCACGATTGGGCGTCGGCGAGGAGGGCACGGTCTTGAGGTAGGCAAACAGGGCATCAGCGTCTTCGCGCGTTACCTGCGTGTAGCTGGTGTAGGGGAAGGCCGGATAGAGCGCACGCCCGTCTTTGCTGATGCCATGGTGCAGCGCCTGCCAGAAATCCTGTGCGCTCCAGTTGCCGATGCCGTATGTAGCGTCCGGCGAGAGGTTGCCCGACATCACTGCGCCAAACGGCGTGTCGATAGCGCGTCCGCCGGCATAGGCTGCGCCGCCTTGCGCGGTGTGGCACTGTGCGCAGTTGCCGATGCGTGCCAGATATTCGCCGCGCGCAACTTGTGCCGGATTGGCACTCGCCTGTGGTGCGGTTGCAGATGCCACTTCGGACGCAGCGCCACAGCGCCATTGCGGGCTCGTGATGTCCAAGGAGCTAGTGCGCTGCGCGGGAAGTTGCGCTGCTGCCTTGGAAGATGCCGGCACAGTCTGACTGCTCAGCCATTGGGCCAGCGCGCTGACCTCAGCGGGCTTGAGCATGCGCGCTACCTTGGCCATGCAGTCCGGCACCTGTGCACTGCGCTGGTCGTTTTGCCAGCCGCCCAATTGCGCCAGCAGGTAGTCTGCGGGCAGCCCCAGCAGGCCGGGGATGTGGGGCTGGGTTCCGGTCAGCGCTTTACCGTGGCATTGGGCGCAGGCGGGCAGGCCGCGCGCCGCATCCCCTTGCTCAACCAATTTGTTGGCGACGAAAGTCAACTCGGTATTCGCTACGGCGGCCTTGGGTGATTCGTAGGGAATGGACAGCGACGAAAAGTATTGCGCCATTTCCAGAAGGTATTTGTCGTCCAGCGTGCTGATCAAACGCTCCATGGGCGCGTAGTGGCGACGCCCTTGCTTGAAGCTGATGAGCTGGTTATACAGGTACCCCGCCGGTTTTCCCGCCAGTCGCGGGTAATAGCCGTCCGGCCCGGCCCGGCCTTGGGCACCGTGGCAGGCGGTGCAGGCCAGGGTGCGCTGCGCCATGTTGTCTTCAAAAGGCGCGGCCGCAGCGTTGTTGGTGAAGCCTAATGTCAAAGCGAGGCCGAAGGCAATGGCCCATGCGCAAGCGCACAGGCGCTCAAGGAAGTTGGATCGCGCTACAGACATGGGCAGAGCTTATCCTGCCCACAACTCCGACGCCTGCGCTTGCTCCACCACCACGTCGGACGTGGCCTTGGCCACGCAGGGCAGGATGTAGCCCTCCTGCTTTTCTTCCAGACTCACGCCCGGCCATTCGATGGAATACGCCACCGTACCCGCGATCAGTTTGCTGATGCAGGTGCGGCAGGTTCCGTTGCGGCATGAACTGGGCAGGGCGATGCCCGCTTGCTCGGCAGCGGCCAACAGCGTGTCATCGGATGTAGCCTCAAATTGACGTTCTGACGGCATTATGCGCACGGCGAAATTCTTTGCAGTATGCGGTGTTGTCACTTCGTTGGGGGCCTGCGCCGGAGGGGTTTGGGACTGGTTTGGCATTTGCGGCGACAATTTGCGTCTTTTTTCAATTCTGCGTTACTTAAAACAACTAAGCCATGTCCAGCACGACAACGATTCAAGTCCGCCCCGCCACCTTACGCGATGCCAAGCAGATCGCAGAACTCTACGCCGCAACCGCCAAAGAAGCCTTTAAGGCCATGCAAACCGGCTCTCCCGTGCCACCGGTGCCGGTGGAAAAGGGAACTGCTTACTGGCGCGAAGCCATTGAGTATGCCGAACCGCAGGTGCAGGTTGCCATGGACGGCGACAAAATCATCGGCTTTGTAGGCTTTGATCGCTCACGCGACAAAGGCACACCGCCCACCATGGGTGAAATCTGGGACATCTACGTAGCACCCGCCTACTGGTCCAAAGGCGCCGGTCTTGCCCTGTGGGATGCTGCGCGCGAAGGTCTGCAGGACGAGGGCTGCACCCACGTGTCCGTCTGGGTCCCGATTGCCAATGACCGCGCCATGCGCTTTCATGAGCTGGCCGGATTCAAGCGCGAAATGGCCAGTGCCAAGACGGTGCCCATGGGCCCGGTGAAGGTGGAAGAAATCCGCCTGAAGCAACCGCTTTAATCGCAGCCAGTCAAGTCCCGTGGTTGCGGGCAAACCAGGCATCCACATCACGCGGGTTGGTCAGGCCCTTGACTTGCTCGTAGGCCGTTTGCGCCTCTGGGTAACGACGGCGTAAAAAGTTCAACCATTGCTTGAGCCGCCCGGCCTGCTGTTTGCGCTCCAGCCCGGTGCAAACGATCCGCCAGAAGTCGGTCATGTGGGGAGCAAGTGATTCCCAACTGACGAAGGGCGTTTGCATATCCAAAGATAAGGGGCCATATGGTGTCGCGCACATGTTGTCGCCTTGCGCGTCGTGCGCGCGAATGGCCAGCGCGAGTCCGGGGTCGGTGACCAGGCCTCTACCCAGCATCAGGTCGTTGCACTCGGACTCAAAGCGGCAACGCAGCGCGTCCTGTACATTCCAGATTTCGCCATTGGCAATCACGGGTATTCGTACGACCGCGCGAATGTCGGCAATCCGGCTCCAGTATGCAGGTGGGCGGTAGGCATCCGCCTTGGTACGGGCGTGCACCACAATCTCCGCGGCGCCACCGGCCTCCAGCGCCAGAGCGCATTCTTCGGCGCGCCGGTCGTCATGCAGGCCCAAGCGCATCTTGGCGCTCACCGGCATGGAGGGCTGCACGGCACGCCGCACCGCGCTCACGATGCGGGTCAGCAGCTCGGGGTCCTCCAGCAGCGCCGCACCGCCGCCGTGGCGGTTCACTACTTTGGCCGGGCAACCGAAATTCAGGTCAATACCGTGCGGCCCCAAGGTCGCCAGGCGCGCAGCGTTCTCTGCAATGCAAACCGGATCGGAACCCAGCAACTGCGCCCGCACGGGCACGCCCGAAGGCGTTTTGCCGCCGTGCAGTAACTCAGGCATGACGCGGATAAACGCCCGCTCAGGCATCAGTGTGTTGGTGATGCGGATGAATTCCGATACGCAACGGTCCACACCGCCCACGCGGGTGAGCACATCGCGCAGCACGAAGTCCAGCAGGCCCTCCATGGGAGCGAGTAACAAGGCCATTGTTTTGTTGAATTCTTCTATCAGGTCGATGCAAGGAGGATAGTGGATTCAGGCACGGCTTTTGCTAAACAGTTCACGGCTCTCTTTTACTCACCTATGAACTGGAATGTCCCGCATGAAAAAACTAGCTGTTTCCCGCGTCTGCGCACTTGTCGCACTTGCTGCGGTCTCTCAATTGGCTCAGGCCGCTGACTGGAGCGATACCTACATCGGCTATCGCAAAGGCTCCACGTTTGCCGAGCCCTTTAATCCCGATGACATCGGCAAAGACATCCTCAATTTGAACCACGTTAGCGGCTACAAGTATGGCACCAACTTCTTCAATGTCGACATGCTGATGTCAGACTCTAAAGACCCGGCTGCTGCAGGTTCGTCGGAAGGCGCGCAAGAGGTTTATGTGGTGTATCGCAATACGGTGGACCTCGAAAAAGCAACCGGCATGCCATTCAAGTTTGGCCCCGTGCGCGGCACCGGTGTAACCGTGGGTTTTGACTACAACACCAAAACCGACAAGGGCTACAACTCCAAGAAGCGGATGTTGGTGGTTGGCCCCACTTTCTCAATGGACGTTCCTGGATTTCTCAACGTCGGCCTGTATGAATTGTGGGAAAGCAATGCGCCTAACGCCACACCTCGCTACAACTACAGCACGCATCCCATGGTGGGTTTGTCCTGGGGTGTCCCGATCGCATCGCTCCCACTGTCATTTGAAGGTTTTGCAAACTTCATATCTTCAAAGGGCAAAGATGAGTTCGGCAATGACACTGCAGCAGAAACCAATATTGACATGCAAGTCATGTACGACTTAGGCGCAGCATTGGGTAGCGCACCTAAGACATTCAAGGTGGGCTTGGAGTACCAATACTGGCAAAACAAGTTTGGAAATGATTCCGGCCGGATGGCAGGCGCCACGGCCAAGACACCAATGATCCGCATGGAATACCACTTCTAAGCGCGATTCCGGCAAGCAAACAAAAAGCCCGGATTGCATAAGCAGCCCGGGCTTTTTTTAGTGGCTTAAAAATCAGTGGTTCTGGCTACCCCGATGGGCCCACGCAGTGGTGTGCTTCTCGATAGCGCTGAACAACTCGTACATGGCCATGGCCATGGCACCGACCACCAGCAAACCTGCAAATGCCAGACCCATCTGCATAGCTGAGCCCGCAGAAATCAGCAGGTAGCCGATGCCCTCATTCGCGGCGGTCATTTCTGACACCGTGGTGCCGACAAATGCCAGCGTGATTGCCACTTTGAGTGAGCCGTAAAAGTAGGGCATGGAGCGCGGCAGTCCCACTTTGATGAGCACGTCCCAGCGCTTGGCACCCAATACTCGCAACACGTCTTCCAGCTCCGGCTCCAGCGTGGCCAGACCGGTGGCAATGTTCACCATAATGGGAAAGAAGCTGATCAAAAAGGCCGTCAGAATGGCCGGGCCCACGCCGATGCCGAACCACACCACCAGGATCGGCACAAAGGCCGCCTTGGGCAAGGCGTTAAACGCCGTCATCAGCGGGTAGACCGCCGCATAGGCCAGACGGGAACTGCCAATCACAAAGCCCAGCAGTACACCCACAACGATGGCAACGGCAAAACCCACCATGGTGACCCAGAAAGTACGCCATGCGTGACCGGCAATCAGCGCCTTGTATTCCACCAATTGCGTCCAAATGCGCCACGGGCTGGGAAAAATAAATTCCGACACATCAAAGGCCGAGCAAATGATTTGCCAGAGCACTATGGTGGTGCACAATAGTAGCCACGGGGACCAGATTTCCATTTGACGTTTGTTCATGGTGTTCTCTAACTGGCTTTTACAGTCGTTCCGGTGCGTACCGCACCAATATGGGATCGAAGCTCATGCACGATGTCGCCGAACTCCTTCGTGTAGGTGATCTCAAGTTCCCGGGGACGCGGCAGGTCAATCTCCCGCCGCACGACAAAGCGCCCTGGACTCTTGCTCATGACATACACGGTGTCTGCCAGGAATACGGATTCGCGCAGATCGTGCGTGACCAGAATCACGTTGAACTGCTGCTCGGTCCACAAATCCCGCAGGATGCACCACAGCTCTTCGCGGGTGAACGCGTCGAGCGCCCCGAACGGCTCATCCAGCAGGAGCATCTTGGGTTCGTGAATCAGCGCACGGCAGATGCTGGCGCGCTGCTGCATGCCGCCCGAGAGTTGCCAGGGAAACTTGTCCTCATAGCCACCCAAGCCCACTTTTTGCAGCAACGATCGGGCACGCTCCTCAAATTCCTTGCGCTTGGCTTTGAACTGGCTGCGAAAGGGCTCAACAATTTCCAGGGGGAGCAGGACGTTACTGAGCGTGGTGCGCCAGGGAAGCAGCGAGGGCGCCTGAAAAGCCATGCCGGAGATTTTTAACGGTCCGGTCACGGGCTGACCATCTATGTTGATGGTTCCCATGGACGGCTTTTGCAAGCCGGTTGCGAGCTTCATGAACGTCGACTTGCCACAGCCTGAAGGCCCCACTATGGCAATGAACTCGCCTTTCTTAATCTGCAGGTCAATGGCTTCTACAGCGAAGTGGTTCTCTGCGAGCAACAGTGCGTTGTACGCCAGCCAAACGTCTTTGAAGTCGACAAACCAATCCGTTTTCTGAACCGGCGGTGTGCTGCCGGGCGCTGTACTGGACTCTTTGTGCATCGATTCGCTTACTTTTTGGCGGGCAATATATTGAGTTCAGCCTTGGTGGGCAGGTAAGCCCCACTCCACACCGCATCCGGATTGACGCGCGTCTTGGTGTTGAATGCATCCGATACCTGCGAGGCCATAAGTGCCAGACGTGGCGCACTGATTTGTCCGAAGCCCTCTGCACGCGCATTGGGTGTGTTGATAACCGAATCAATGGCCAGCGTAAGGCGGCGGGTTTCCAGCTCGCTATTGACAATGCCGTCACGGGCCTTGACGTCCACAATGGCGGCGGCCGGGTTGGCCAATACGTCCTTCACACCTTTGGTAAATGCCGCCAGAAATGCTTTCACGGCAGCCGGATTTTCCTTGAGGATCTTGGGCGATGCGATCACCACGTTGCCATACAGCTTGACGCCGAAGTTCGGGTAAGGCATGACCACCACATCTTCGGCCTTGACACCGCGCGCTTCCAGATTCAACAGCGAAGTAAAGGTGAAGCCGGTAATGGCGTCCACGTCACCGCGGGCGAGCATCGTTTCGCGCAGGGGTGGGTCCATCGCGGTCCACTGCACGCCGCTGATGTTGTTGGCCTTGGCAAAAATCGGAAAGGCCCGGCGGCCTGCATCAAACACAGGTGCCCCCAGCTTTTTGCCGGTCAGGTCGGATGGCTTTTGAATGCCAGACTTCTTCAACGCCATCACTGAGGCCGGCGTGTCGTTGTAGACCACCATAATGGCCACCGGCTTGGCCGGCGCATCGGGATTGTTGGCGTGGAATTCCATCAATGCCGCAAGGTCAGCAAAGCCCATGTCGTAGGCACCGGATGCGACGCGCGTAACCGCCGCACCGGAGCCGTTGCCGGAGTCAATCGTCAAATCGATGTTGGCGGCCTTGAAGTAGCCTTTGGCAGCGGGGGTTAGAAAAAGCGCGGAAGGCCCTTCAAAGCGCCAGTCCAGCTGAAATTTGATAGGGGTGGTTTGCGCAGATGCGGCACCCAGCGATGCGGCCAATGTCAAAAAGAGGATGGATTTAAAGAGTGCGCGCTTATTCATGGTGGTCGTCGTTGAGATTTAGGGTTTGATTCATGGAACCACACGGTTAAAGCAAAAGCGGTGCCAAGCGCTTTTGCGAAGGGTGACGCTCAGCGCTATGGCTGGAGCGCACCCATTGCAAACTCAATTCAACCAGCGATTCGCAATCCGCTGGTACTCGCCATTGGCTTTGATCAAGTGCAGCCATTGGTCCACATAGGCCTTGGTGATCGCGTCGCCGCGCGGCAGCATATAGCCCATCTCGCCGTATTGCAGCGGTTTGTCGGGGTTGACTGCGCACAGCCCCGGCACCAGCTTTTGTTGTACAAGTGCTTCGGCCGACTCGGTCACAAATACATCGGCTTTGCCGCTCAGCACTTCGTTGAATATGCCGATGTTGTCGTTGTAGATGGTGATCGCCGCGGCTTTGAAATTTGCACGGGCGAATCGCTCATTGCTGCCACCTGGGTTGGCGATCACTTTGACGCCGGGCTTGTCGATGGCCTCAATGGTTTGAAAGCGTGATACGTCGGCGCAACGCACGATCGGTGTCTTGCCGTTGACCATGTAAGACGTGCCGAACCAGGCCTTTTTCTGGCGGTCCAGTGTTACTGAAATCCCTCCGGCGGCGATGTCGCACTTGCCCGCCGTGAAATCTTCCATCAGCTTGGCCCAGGTGGTTTTTACAAACTCTGCCTTCAATCCCATGGAGGCCGCCAAAGAATCCATTAAGTCCACATCCAGCCCTTCAAAGCGGCCATCGGCTTGGGCAAAGCTGAATGGTTTGTAGTCGCCTGGGGAGCAGACCTTGAGAAAGCCCGCTTTCATTGCATCGTCAACCCCTGCTGCAGCGCTTGGCAGGCTCAGGGAAATGGCAGAAAAAAACAGAGTTGCCAGAAAGGGGAGACGGTGAAAACGTGGCATCGAATTTCCTTTTTTGTTGACAGCGTGTGTCGCCTGACGCTCAGACCTCGCCGCCGAAGCGCTTGGTCAAACTGGCGATGTAATGCTCGGTCATTTTTTCAAACTCGGCTTCCACCACAGGGGCGATGACCAGCTTCATCAGGCCTGGCAGCGGCAAGCTGAGTTCCCCTTGGATTTCCAGCAGGATGTTGGTGGACGTTTTATTGTCTTTAATCGTCCAGCTACCACTCACCAGCGCATTTCCTTCGCCTTTAACGGGTTTCCAAACGATGGTTCCCTTGGACTTGTTGCTGACGTATTTGCTGGCGTAAACGGTTTGGATGTTGGCTGAGCCGATGCCGATTTTCTCCATCTCCCAGCGGTAGGCACCATCTCCTAGGTCAATGAGTTGGTCAACCTTGGGGAAGTAGCGTGCAGAGGTGGGCACGTCGGACAGCACTTCAAACACTTCGCTGGCTTTGGCTTTGACATCAAATTCAAAACCCAGATCGATCGAGACGGTAATAGCCAAGGTGGTCTCCTTTCAGGAATTACTTCAGGTGTTGCGTATGCGCGCAAAAGTGAGTTGTAGCAGTCTGGCATCCGAGCTGGCGCGGTGACGTTGTGCACCGCGCTCAGCGCTGATCTGGGCCTTGACGATGTGCCATTGCTCAGCTTCTTTTTCGGTGAGCAGCGAGCGCAGGTTTTCCAGCTTGAAGCTGGGTGAGATCTCGGCCACGTTAAACAAGGCACCCAACCAGCTGTAGTCATTAGCCCAGCCGTCGGAGTAGACGGTTTGGCCGCGCAAGTCGGCATTGAGCTTTTGCGCTACCAGCATGGCGGGCATGCCGCGCTCGATCAACAGACTGCGCGGGATATGGTGGGTGTGCGCGGCCTGCTCATCCCAATGCGTCCATTCCGGCTCAGGCTTGATCAGGGTGCAATATGTGTGACCGTTAGGCAGTACATAGCCCACTTCAATGGGATAGCTGTTTTTTCCGAAACCTGAGGCCTCAACGTCCAGAACTGTTGGGATGAGAGTTGCCGCAGTGGGCTGTGCTTTTGCTTGGAGCGGCATACGTAGGGTAAAAATTGTCTAAAAATCATTGTGCATGGGTTGCCACAAGACTGTAGCAAGGGTAACTACCAAGCGACCGTGCGCTGGAGCGACAATGCGCCAAAGATGCATAAAAACAACCCTCGCTCAATGGACACTGGTTTTGCCACGGGTTTGGCGCTTGCCGTGACCGGCGCCATTGCCTTTAGCGGCAAGGCCATCATCGTCAAACTGGCTTTTCGCTACGGCGTGGATGCGGTCACGCTCATCATGTTGCGCATGCTGTTTGCGCTGCCATTTTTCCTGGGCTTAGTCTGGTGGTCTGCGCGGGCGGATAACGGTGTGCAGGTGCCCCGCCTGACGCGCAAGGACTGGATGGGGATTGTGGGGCTGGGCTTTACCGGCTACTACTTGGCGAGTTTTTTTGACTTTGCCGGCTTGGCCTACATCAGCGCCTCGCTGGAGCGGCTCATTTTGTATTTAAATCCCACGTTGGTGTTGTTGCTGGGTCTGATGTTCTATGGGCGGCGTATTTCACGCCACCAGGCACTGGGCATGGCGATCAGCTACTGCGGCGTGCTGCTGGTGTTCAGTCACGAAGTGCGGCTCGCGGGAGTTAACGTTGCACTGGGCACGGGGCTGGTTTTTTTAAGTGCGGTGAGCTATGCGTTTTATCTGACCTACAGCGGCGAACTGGTCAAGCGACTGGGCTCATTGCGGCTTGTGGGACTGGCCACCAGTGTGGCCTGTTTTTTGTGTATTGCGCAGTACCTGGTGCTGCGTCCCTGGGATGCAGCCTTGTTGGTGGTGCCGCAGGTGCTCTGGCTGTCGGTGGTCAATGCCCTGCTCTGCACTGTGGTGCCGGTGCTCATGGTGATGATGGCAATCGAGCGCATCGGCTCCGGACTGGCTGCACAGGTGGGTATGGTCGGACCAATGTCCACTATCCTTATGGGGGTTGTCGTGCTGGGCGAACCGTTTACCGGCTTTGTGGTGGCGGGTACGTTGTTTGTATTGGCGGGCATATATGTGTGCAGCAAGGCCCCGCCGATGGCATCGGACGTGGTTTGATTTTTTGACAAGATAAAAGGATTTGCAATGGACTTGGGACTTAAGGGCAAGTGGGCACTGGTATGCGGTGCCAGCAAGGGACTGGGCTGGGGCTGCGCGCAAGCTCTGGTGCAGGAGGGTGTGAATGTGGTCATGGTTGCGCGCGGGGCGCAGGTGCTCGAAGCTGCCGCACAAGGCCTGCTTGATGCGACTGCAAATGGCGCAACCGGCGTACAGGTGATCACCTGCGCGCAGGACATCACCACCGCTGCCGGACGGGAAGCAGTGTTTGCCATCCGCAAGGACTTTGACATTGTGGTGACCAACGCGGGCGGCCCGCCCACCGGAGACTTTCGCGATTGGGACCGCGACGCCTGGATCAAGGCGGTCGATGCCAATATGCTGACCCCCATTGAACTCATCAAAGCCACCGTGGACGGCATGGCGCAGCGCGGTTTCGGGCGCATTGTGAACATCACTTCCAGCGCCGTGAAGGCACCCATCGACATATTGGGCCTATCCAACGGCGCGCGCAGCGGGCTTACCGGTTTTGTAGCGGGCGTGGCGCGTAGCGGCATTGCAGCCAAGGGTGTCACCATCAACAACCTGCTCCCGGGTTCTTTTGATACCGACCGGCTCAAGAGTAATTTCACGACGAATGCGGCCAAGGCGGGCTTAACCGTAGATCAGGTCGCCGAAAGCCGGCGCAAAACCGTGCCGGCCAAACGTTTTGGCACGCCGCAGGAGTTCGGCGCGGTGTGCGCGTTTTTGTGCAGCATGCAGGCCTCTTACATGACAGGGCAAAATGTGCTGGTCGATGGTGGTGCTTACTCTGGAACTTTTTGATACAGCCAGAAGGTTTGAAATGGTCTAAGCTCGGGTTCAAAATAAAGGTCGGTTCAATGAAATTGCAATTTCACCGGTTATTCGTTGGTGGTGCGGTATTGGCGTTTTGTGGTCTTGCGCAGGCGCAGGGTGTCACGGATCGCGAAATTCTGGTGGGGCAGTTCGCTGCCATGTCCGGACCCTCGGCCCAACTTGGTCAGCGGCTGCAGGCCGGCATTCAGGCCTATTTCAGCATTGTCAATGCGCAAGGGGGGGTAGCCGGGCGCAGTCTCAAACTGGTCACCCGTGATGACGGCTACGAGCCTGAAAAAGCCGCTGCCGCAGTCAAGGCATTGATCACCGAAGACAAGGTGTTTGCCCTGATCGGCTCCGTGGGCACACCCACCGGACTTGCGGCTTTGCCCATCATCACGGAAGACAAAGTGCCCATGGTCGGCATGTTTACCGGCGCGCAAGCCTTGCGCGAACCGTTTAACCGACAGATTTTTCACGTACGCGCCAGTTATTACGATGAGACCGAGCGCATCGTGCAGCACTTGAACACGTTGGGCGTATCCAAAATTGCAGTCTTCTACCAGAACGATGCCTACGGCAAGGCTGGTCTTGAAGGGGTCAAACGCGCATTGACCAAGCGGCAGCAAAGCCCGGTGGCTATGGCAACTGTAGAACGCAACTCGGTGGATGTGGCTGCGTCGGTTGCCTCCATCATTGCCAAAGAGCCACAGGCGGTTATTCAGGTAGGTTCCTATAAGGCATGTGCGGCGTTCATTAAAGAGGCGCGCAAGTCCGGTTACGGCGGCCAGTTTTTTAACGTGAGTTTCGTGGGCTCCAAAGCACTGGCCGATGAGCTGGGGCCTGTTGGTTCCGGCGTGGTGGTGTCACAAGTGGTGCCGTTTCCATTCGTGGCTTCCGCACCGGTGGTTCGCGAGTACCAGCAGCGTATGACCGAGGCCGGTGACAAAGACTTTGACTTCTCCAGTATGGAGGGATACCTCACCGCAAAGGTTTTTGTTGAGGGTCTGCGCCGCGCCGGCAAGGTACCCACGCGCGAGTCACTGATCAGCGGACTGGAGTCCATACACGATTTAAATCTGGGTGGCTTTACCATCAACTACAGTCCTAAAGACCACGAAGGCTCGCACTACACCGAGCTGACCATCATTGACCGCAGCGGTCGCTTTATTCATTGATTTTTTACTACGACGAGACAAGCTATGACAAGCACGACATCCCGCGCCATTCGCATTGATAAAAATGGCGGCCCCGAAGAACTCAAGCTGGTAGAAGTCAGCGTAGGCGAACCCGGCCCGGGTGAGATTCGCATTCGCCACAAGGCTGTCGGATTGAACTTCATTGACGTCTACCAACGTAGTGGCCTGTACACCTTGCCCATGCCTTTGCAACTGGGCATGGAAGCTTCCGGCATCATTGAAGCGGTGGGCGAGGGTGTAACCCACCTCAAGGCTGGAGACCGCGCTGCTTACGCCAGTCAGCCTCCGGGGAGCTATTGTGAAGTGCGTGTGATGCCTGCCAAGTGCGTGTGCAAATTGCCGGATGGCATCGACTTTGATACCGGCGCGGCCATGATGCTCAAGGGTCTGACTGCGCAGTACCTCCTTAAGCGCACCTTGCCGCAAGGCGGTTTGCAGGCTGGCGACTTTGTGCTGTTTCATGCGGCTGCCGGCGGTGTCGGTTTGATTGCCTGCCAATGGGCCAAGGCCTTGGGTCTGCAATTGATCGGCACGGCGGGTTCGGACGCCAAATGCAAACTCGCGCTGGAGCACGGTGCTGCGCATGTCATTAATTACGCCACCGAAGACTTTTTGACCCGCGTAAAAGAAATTACCGGCGGCAAGGGCGTCAAAGTAGTCTATGACTCGGTGGGCAAAGACACCTGGGACAAGTCGCTGGACTGCCTGGCACCTTTTGGCCTGATGGCCAGCTTTGGCAATGCTTCCGGCCCGGTGGCACCGTTTGCGCCCGGCATTCTCGGAGCCAAGGGCTCGATTTATGTGACCCGCCAGACACTGTTTTCGCACATTGTTACCCGCGAAACTACGCAGGCAATGGCGGACGATTTGTTTGAAGCGGTGCTCAGCGGCAAGGTGAAGATCCGCATCGACCAGCGCTATCCGCTGGCCGATGTGCAACAGGCGCATCGCGATCTGGAAGCCCGTAAAACCACCGGATGCACCATCCTGACACTGTGAGCGTTTTGACGCCGGCCCGCACGCTGCAATTGCGGTGGGCCGTTTTTTTAACGTTGCTGGTCAATGCGGCGTCCATGCTGACGCCCATCATCAACGAAGGTGACTCGGTGTTGTATGCGGCGCTTGCGCAGCATATTGCCGGCACCGGGAATTGGGGCGACCTGATCCTGGACAAGTTGGATTGGCTGGACAAGCCACACTTTCCGTTCTGGATGGGGGCGCTGTTTTTCAAGGTGTTTGGCATCAGCGCTTTCAGCTACATCCTGCCCGCTTTTTTGTTTCATTTGCTGGGTGGCTATTACACCTACCGCATTGCCGGTATGTTTTACGGGCGGGACACGGGCCTAGTGGCGCTGCTGCTTTATGTGTCCACGTACCACCTGATGTACACCTCAAGCGCTATTAAGGCGGAGGCGTTTTTGACGGGCAGTATTACGGCAGCCTGCTATTACTGGTTGCGCTTTGATGCGAAAGCCAAGCTCAAGTACCTGCTGTTGGGCGCAGCGTTTAGCGCCATCTCGGTGATGACCAAAGGCATCTTCACGCTGATCACGATTTCCAGCGGGCTTGTGCTGATGTGGCTGGCGCAGGGGCAATGGCAAAAACTGGTCAGCGCCAAGTGGTGGTTGGCTGCCGCGTTGAGCCTGCTGCTTACCGCGCCCGAGGTACTGTCTTTGTATCTGCAATTCGACACGCACCCGGAGAAAGTGGTGTTCGGCCAGACCCATGTGTCGGGCATCAAATTCTTTTTATGGGACAGCCAGTTCGGACGCTTCTTTAACTCCGGTCCCATCAAAAATCAGGAAGGTACGCCGCTGTATTTTGTGCACGTGTTCCTGTGGGCGTTTTTGCCCTGGGTGGCGGTATTTGTGGCCGCGCTGTGGAGCGGGCTTCGCGGATATACCACAGAGGTGTCTCGCGGCAGGGCGCAGTTCATGTTTTTGTGCGGCACCTTCTTTGTGACCTTCGGCCTGTTTAGTGCCACAGCGTTTCAGCTGGACTATTACACCGTCATACTATTCCCGTTTGCCAACATTCTGTGCGCGCACTACCTTGCCAGGTTTGTGCAGCGCACGGAAGGCAAAGTGTCCGGCGGCAAGGTGTTTTGGGCCGGCCATGTGTTCGTGACGCTTTGTACGCTGGCGCTGGCCAATGCGTTGGCGCTGTATGTGGCGAACATGGTGCTGCTGGCGATAGTGGGCGGCGGCACGCTGGGTCTGCTGGTGTTTGCCTTTGCAAAGCGAGCCAATCTGCGCTTCAACGCAACGCTGTTTTATCCGCTGGCCGCAGTCAACTTGCTGTATGTGTTTCTGGAGGGAATGACCTTGGTGGCTTACCTGAAATACAGCGTGCCCTACAACGTCAAACTCATGCTCTCTGCCGAGCCTGCAACGCCCGTGGTGGTGTACCAGCTGGACCCCATCGTGGCCTGGGAGTTGGGCTTGTACCGTACCAGCGCGCCCAGCGAACGTCTGGACGATGTGGCCCGTTTACCCCCTGTCGGACAAAGCTACTTTTTGCTGGTTAAGACTGCGCAGGTTGCTGAGTTGACCGCGCGATTAGGCAGCTTTAAAGTCGTCGGGCAGGGCGACTGGGTGGACCACAAAACCGGTACCTTGCCGCGTCAGCTGAATCTGGCCAAAGGCACCGAACCTCTGGAAAATTTCAGCGTGCTCAAAGTGGGTCAGCGTTAAGGCTCTCGCGCCTGAAACAGCGCCGGGTCATCCAGAATGATGTGCGCAGTGCGCTCAAAGTGGGCTTGCAACAGGGTCGCAGCTTCGTCGGTGCGCCCGCCCAATGCGGCCTCCAGCAATTGTTCATGCTCACTTTTTACGCCACGCTTGCTAAAGGCCCGGGGCGCAGACAAGCGCCGGTAGCGATGGTGCTGGTCAGCCAGTTGGTCACAAAAATTCAGTAGCCAGCGGGAACCGCAACCGGCAATCAACGCCCTGTGAAAAGCACGATGCAGTGGCTCCCACTCAGGGTTGTCTTGAAAGTGGCTTTCGGACAAAGAGCGCGGCGTTCGCGCGAGCCGGTGATGCGCCAGCACCAGACGCTCTTCCCATTCCACCGAGTGGATCTTGATGGATTCGCGCAGCGCAATTTCTTCAAGCCAGCAGCGCGTTTTGGTGATCTCGTGGAGGTCCTCAGCGCTGATTTCTGAAACGGCAAAGCCACGCTGCTCACGCCGGTCCACCAGTCCGTCGGCCACCAGACGGCTCAGCGCTTCACGCA